>JBGTLY010000286.1:0-23923 GCA_041743865.1 Woeseiaceae bacterium | reverse complement strand
ACCTAAAGCGTCAGTAACGCGCTGATGTTAGAGTGCCGAATTTGTGCCCTAGGTCTCCCGCCTGCGACCCGATTGCGATCGAATGCGTGAGGATCGGTTTGCTATGACCCGATTGGGGATCAGTGACCCGCTGACCAGCCGCAAAGCAGACTTTCTACCCCTTGACCTGTGGGGGCACTTCGGGCAGGAAGAAGACGGGAGTTCAGCGCTCTCGATTAGTCAGATCGCGGAGAACTCTAGAATGCGTATCCCATCTTCAGATAGAGGCCGTAACTAGAGCCCTTACCCTCGGCATATTCAAGGTTCACAGCGATGCCTTCTTTGGGTTTGAGGACGTACTGGACCCCCACGCCGCCAGCCGGAAAAAGATTCTCATCTGTCGATCCGCTCACGCCGTCACTGTACAGGTAAGCGACGCCAGCGAAAATCGTGGCGGTCCACTTCTCGCCGATTCGCCACCTTTCCTCCGCCTCGATCGAAGACATATACTCGGTGGTGTATTGTTCTATCTTTTAGCCGCGAGCTGATCCGGAGCGCGTGCCGCAGTGGGTGCGTCACCAGTCAAATGGTTAAGCTGGCGCACGGCTAACACATTTCGGTTCCCGTGCGGCATGAAGTACTTGAGTTAGGCGCGGTACAGGTCGTAGTCATTGTCCCCACCCAAAGATTCGCGGTAACTGCCGCGGACTGCATCCCATGCTGCGGGAGAAGAACTTGCTGATATTTTCTATCGCTAGCGCCTTCGCTGAGTCTGCCGCAGAGGAAACGGACTCCGAATCCTTGGAAGCGATCCTCCGTGTGGAGGGCGGAAGGAAAGTTCCCGACACTCCAAGAGGAGCGCGAGCGTCGTATCGAGGTGTTCAGATTGATTAGCAGAAATCAATTGCGAACAGCAAATGACTACCTGCGAGCCGGGAGTGATCTTACACCACACCAGCAGCATTTCCGATGACGATGGCAAGCTGTGCGGTTTGGGCGCGGACAATCACTTGTTAGCGCTTTTTTGCTTGAGCGAGCTGCCAAACTTGGCAATGACGAGGCTCGCAACCTAATGGCTGCCGCCTATAACTATTACCTCCGGGCTTGCGGGAAAGATGCAGGCATGTTGGGCTACGACTTTATTGATAGGTAGCCTGTGGCGTCCCGATTTGAGTGGCACGGAAAAAGAGGGAGTTCTATGCGGCTTCGACCCACGGCCGTACGTGAAATAGGAATGCACCGGGATCAGACTCCTTCTGGCCGGTCCTCGTCGTCCAGCTGTTATGATCTCGAGCGACGCGGTTTGCCGCACTGCAGTCATTCGCGCGTTTTCTTCGGTCAAACGACCCTACATGTTTACCATGTCGACCAAAAAGCGTTGGCCACTTGGACTCCGTGGCTGCTCGGTTTCTCACCTCGCCAGGTACGAGAACTATGCGTAGTTCCTCTTTGGCGACATCCGTCCCGTCCCCGGATTAAAGCTATTGCTGGGATCCAGATGTCGATAGAAGAGTGCCGTTGAGGGATCAGCGGCGTATGCCTGTCCGAAGTTGTGCTCTGCCGGATACTTCGCACCACGTAGTTGCTGAAATCGAAGCAAAGCAGCTTTAACCTCCGTAATATCTTCGCCTGGCCGGATTACATAGTCGTGGTGCATGACGTGGCAGAGGAAATGCCCATAGTAGAGAGGCATGCTCACTAAACGTTCAAGTTCTTCCGGCAGAGTCTCAAACCATGTCGTCATGTTTCGGGGTAATGCAATATCGAGAGACACCACTCCGCTCACCTGTTGCCGGTGACAAGCTGCATAACGCATTGCTGCGCTTGCGGCGGCAAACCGAAAGAGCGAGATGTACCGGGCATCATGTTCAGTGCACCGAATGAAGTGCGTAGAATTGTGCGTTCGGCTTAACAAAGTATGCAGTTCCGCTATTCCCGAGTCGCGAGCCTTTATAATGAGGTGATGTTCGTGACCATGTATGGCATTCATCACCGGAGGAGATAATCTGGGCGACAACCATTGAGCTATGTACTGTAAGGTGCGCTCAACAAATGTCTCTGGCAATCGCAAACAGCGTGTTCCGAGGAGTTCAGCGATTCTGCGCCACCGGTATAGGGTCGGCAGCTGCCGCGTACCCAGGCGAGCGATGCTCCAAACGGTATCTTTGCCGTAGTTTAGTGCGAGCTGGAGCGCGTCCCGGTGAATGTACTCTGCGGAAGTTGGAAGTGAATCGATCTCGGCCAAAATTCTACCGCGAAGGCGGCCAAGTTCGTCAGGGGCATTACTGGAGAGAAAAAAAGTCTGCTGTCTTTGAGGTTCCGGGAACGTGTCGACACGTACGGCGAACACGGCTACCTTGCCGGCGCAGCCACTGGCACCGTACAGGCGCCTCGGGTCACCGTTATACCTGGCAGGGTCGCGTGCAGCGCAGTCACGGACACGACGACGATACTCGCGGTCGGAGGCCGGCACATTATCAGCGCCGATATCGTTTTCGACGTACTGGCCAGCGTCGAGGCGATGAAGGATCTCTGCGGGATCGCGACCAAGATCAATGCCAAGCTCATTGACGAGTTCAAGCTGTCCTTTCGCAGTTATACGCGCGTAGATCGACAGTTCGGTATACGCTGGTCCGCGCTCGACGAGGGCGCCTCCGCTATTATTGCAGATGCCGCCGACCACGGATGCGCCGATGCACGATGAGCCCAACACAGAATGCGGTTCCCGCCCTAGTGGGGCAAGCGTTCGCTCAAGCGCATGGAGGGTGGCTCCGGCGAAGCAGACAACCTGCTGACCGTTCCGGATTGGCGATATCCGATCGAGGCGTCGGGTACTGACGATGACTACGTCGCGATCGCAATCCGGGCGCGGCGTAGAGCCACCGGTTAGCCCGGTGTTGGCAGCTTGCATCAGCACTGCAACCCCGTGCGCTACGCAGCATTCGAGTGCCCGCCACATTTCTAGCAGTGTGCCCGGACGCACCACTGCGCGGGCTTCGCCATGTCCGAAACGGAAACCGGTGCAGTATGATGTCGTCGCAAAGCTGCCGGTCAGCACATGGCGCCTCCCGACAATCCGCCGCAGCGCAGCGTCGAGCTGTAGCTTTGCCAAGTTATCCGTCTGCCTGGGGAGCGAACAGGGGTAGTGGCGTGGCTTAAAAATAGCCGCCTTTCTTGGTGATTTCCTGAACGCTGTCACCGCTTTCGACCCAATCGAAAATCTGGCACTCGTTTCTGCGGATCTCCTCGGCACGTACGAGAACGGCGTAGGCAAGGTTTCGCGGCACAACGATCACCCCGTCGATGTCTCCCAGCAGCACATCACCGGGCTTTACGAGGACCGAGCCTATTTGAATCGGCACCTGGTAATGGGAGATCTGGCAGCGGCCAAGCGAGCCGTTCGGCGAGTGATAACCATAAAAGACCGGGAAGTCGCGCTCCAGGATCTGGCGGGTGTCGCGTATACCGCCGTCAATGCAAGCGGCTCGAACCCCGATTCGATGCGCCGTGGCGGTCATTACGCCACCCCACATGGTCGCATTCTGGTCGGACGAGGCGTCCCATACCACAAAGTCGAGCGGCCGCATCTCGTCGAGCATCTTCACGCGTACTGTCATTTCGCCGGTTACGAGCGCGTTCGGCGCGCTTTTGACGGTAAACGCGAATCCGGCGACGGTGCGTTCCGGACGTAATGCCTTGATTCTGTTGGGCATCGCCTGATCCATCTGCACGTGCTCCCGTAGCACATCGCTGACGATGCCGGTGTAGAGCTTTTCATACCGGTCCAGCAACTCGGCGTCAGCTATCGGAAAGGCGTTCTTGTCCCAATGTTCACGTGCTTTGATGAGGTCGCCGAGCTGCATGAGCGCGGCTTCCTTTTGCAATGCGTTGTTGGCCATGCTCCCTCCCAGCGGCCCGGCTCGTATGAGAGAACATACAGCAAATATCGCGAAATGAGAATAGAACCGAAGTATCATTCATGAAACATTGGCGCAATTGGTCAGTCTGATGACACGGATTCAAAGCCTTCGCTTTCGCTACGCGGCCGTCACAGGGGACCGGTGCGGCGAGGCGCCGGTGTGGGACGCTGCCGGTCGAGCCGTCTACTGGTGCGACATCAACCGTTTTCTGGTGCATAAGCTCGATATCGCCTCGGGCGGCGTTTGCAGCTGGCTGTTCGAAGAGCCGGTGGTCGCGATGGCCCCAACCGACACCGCAGGCTGGTTGCTGGTGGCGTGCGCGTCGCACTTGCTTTTCTGGCGACCTGCTGACGATTCGCGCCAGGTCATTGATGGCTGCCACCTCGGGGGATCCGAGCTGCGCTTCAATGACGGCCGCGGGGCTCCAAACGGCGACTTTTGGATTGGCACCATGCACAACAACGTCGGTCGCCACGGCGAGGCCTTGTCCACGGCGGAGGGCCGCGGTGCTCTCTACGTCTGTACGCCGCAGTTGCGTCTGGTTCCACACCTTGAAGGATTGAGCGTACCGAATACGATCTGCTGGTCGCCGGATGGCGGCACTTTCTACTTCGCAGACAGCCGCCAGAATATGATCTGGGCCTTCGACTATTGTCGCGAATCGGGCACCATTACGAATCGGCGGCCGTTTTTCGCCGGATTCGAGCGCGGTGTACCGGACGGGTCGGCGGTCGATGTCGAGGGTTGCCTCTGGAACTGCCGGTTCGGAGGTGCTTGTATCGTCCGCGTTGATCCCACCGGGCGCGTACGGGAAGTCGTCAATACACCGGTCTCGAACCCGACGAACTGCGTGTTCGGTGGCGCCACGTTGGGTACACTCTTCGTAACTTCGGCAGCCCTGAAGCGTGCCCCGGATGATCGTTTAGCGGGCTCCCTGATTGCTGCTGATGTACCGACCACCGGCACGCCACTCCATGCTGTGGCGATCAGGACGCCGCCTGGCGTTAACCTGCCTGCCGCGCGACTTCCGCGCCCGCCCAGCCCAGCATGCGATTGAGCCGGTCTGCAGCCGCTAACAGGGCCGCTTCACAGGTCTCTCGCTCCTCAGGGGGCAACGAGGAGAAAAACACGACACTCATCGAGGCAATTACCAGGCCACGATGATCCCTCACCGGCACCGCAATTGCGTGGATGTTTTCGTTCCATTCCCCTCGGTCGTAGGCAATGCCCTGCCCGCGGATCGCTTCCAACTCGCTCCGGAGCTGCCCCGATTCGATCATTGTCTGCTTCGTATAGGCGCTCAGACCACCAGCCAGCAGCGTGTCGAGCACCTGCGGCGACGCCCACGCCAGGAGGACCTTGCTCGAGGCCCCGGCGTGCATCGGCAGGATCGTGCCGACGCGCGAAGTCGGCGCAATTCCGCTCGGGCTCAATTCCACGTACAGAACGCGCACGCTAGTGCCATCAACGATGGACAACTTGCAGGTTTCGTTCGTGTCAACGGCCAACTTTTCCATAATAGGCTGCGCCGTTTCGACCAGCGAGTTCTCGGACTCGTCGATACGAACCTGTTGAGCCAGGCTGACCAGCCGGGCCCCAAGCCGGTAATTGGCGTTGCTGTTACCGGGAGCAATGTAGCCGTGCGCCCGCAACGTATTGAGGATCCGGTAGACGGTTGACCGCGGTTGATCCGTCGCCGCAAGAATTTCCGAGATGGTCAGGCCGTCCGGCTGCCCTTCCATCAGGTTCAGGATCTCCACCATCTTTTCGATCACTGGGATGCGGTGCGGCTTGCTCTCACCCCGTGCGCGGCGCCCCGTCCTCTTGGTTGCTGTCTGGCGCATAGGCGCTCCGTTCGGGGAAATCGAACAGTTGACAGTATAGTTCTCATTTGAAACCGTCAAGGCATTGCAGCGTCGCCGAGCTCGACTCGAAACGTCAAATTCCTATATGAGACTTCGTCACATTACTCCATTACTAGACATCCGACACTATTCTAATCTAGGATGTAGCTATTCCGATTTGAGCAACACGATCCATTGTTCATTTCGCTTTTGCGTTCGGGACTTCTACCGGGGGGTATATGAATTTCCACAGACACACGCTGGGCCGCATTCCGACTGTTTTAGCCGCCCTAGCAGCGGGCGTTCCCATGGCAGCCCTCGGTCAAACGTCAGACCCCGTAGAGGCGTCGGCCATCGAGGAGATCGTTGTATCGGGGTATCGAGGCTCGGTAGAGCGTTCCGCCGAAATCAAGCGCAATGCGGATCAAGTGGTTGACGCCATCAGCGCCGAAGAGCTCGGAAAGTTGCCCGACCAGAACATTGCCGAAGGCCTGCAGCGGATCACGGGAGTACAAATTGATCGCGACGGCGGGGAAGGCAATGGTTATCAAATCCGTGGCTCCGACAATAACCTGACACTCGTGAACGGTCGCCAGGTGGCACCGGACGCCGACGGCGGACTAGAGCCCGCACCCGCGCGGCAGGTAAACCTGTTCAATTTTCCGGCGGAGATGTTCAGCGAGATCCTGGTCTTCAAGAGCCCGACCGCGAGTCAGATCGAGGGAGGCATTGGCGGCGTGGTGAATTTGCGCATGCCGAGCCCGCTGGACACCGATCCCAGCATCGTGGCCTCGGCGGAACTCGGATACTTCGATCTATCCGAGGAAACTCAGCCCCGCGGTGTGCTCGTGCTAACTCAGCGGAACGAGGATGCAACGCTGGGCGGTCTGCTCGGCGTCACCTATTACAAGCGCAATGTCGTCACCGGGCACTACGATGGAAACGGATTTCAGAGCCGCAGCACGGACATCACCGGGGATGGTAACCCGGAAGCCGATGTCTATTTGCCCTCCCACATGCGCTATATGTATTTCGAGAGTGAGCGTGAGCGCCTTAGCATCGACGGGAAGCTCGAGTGGCAGGCTACGGACGCGTTTCGAGCCTATCTCGAAGGGTCTTATGTCGATCAGGAGATCGATTTCGAGCGCGCATTCTCTGGATTCCTGTTGAATGCGGTGAACACAACCGGCAACGATATCGTTGCCCGTACGGAAGCCGACGGGTCGACGACGCTTTTGGCGGCCGAACTCAGCAACGTGAACGTCCTTCAGGATGCGCTGGCGCAGAACGAGTCACGGCAGATCTATTCCGCCGCGCTCGGCGGGATCTGGGACATCGGGGAACTGAGCACGCTGAGCGCGGAGCTCGCAACCTCCTCGTCAGACGTGCAACTAGACCTGACCGTATACCAGGTCAACCAACCGGGCGCGACCGCCTATATAGATCTGCGCACCGAGGCGCCGAGTGCCGTCATACGCGTCGGTGCTAATCAGGATGATCCGGCGGCCTACCTGTCACGGGTCATCGCGCCGTTCACCATTACCAACGACCCCGACCTCCTGCAGAGCCGGGTCGATTTCGAGCGCGCCCTGGACTGGTCGGTACTGAACAATTTTTCAGCGGGCGTGCGCTACACGGACCAGACCTTCAATAACGATCGGGCACAGACTCGCTACGTGACGAATACGCCGGCGGGCAGTGCGCTGCCCCTGACCGACTTTCCCCAATACATCGGCTACTTCGATAACGAAGACTTCTTTGCAGGCGCCGGTGGTGATTACCCGACCCGCTTCGTCATTACCCCAGTTGGCGCCTCCCCGGAGGACGGACGCGAACTGTTGGCTGCGTTTGGCGACGATGAGCCTTACGCGCAGGACTATCTTTCCAGTTTCGAGGTCCAGGAGGAAACGCTGGCGGGATACTTGCAACTCGACTACGACGTCGAATTTGCTGGCAAGGCACTGACCGGTAACATCGGTGTACGGGTTGTTGAGACGGACATTACTTCGCTTGGCAATGCAATCGACAACAATGGCGTGGTGACGCCGATCACGATAACAAACTCCTACACCGACGTTCTGCCGAGTTTTAACGCCAAGCTCGAGTTCAATGACGGCTTCCTGGTGCGTGTCAGCCTCGCCGAGGTAATGGCACGGCCGAATATCGTCGACCTGTCCGCCGGCACCAGTGTCCGGTTCGCCTCCGGCCTGAACGAGGCCACCGGCGGCAATCCCCTGCTGGATCCATTCCGCGCCACGCAATTTGATATTGGCGCGGAGTACTATTTTGACTCAGCCGGTGTTGTGTCGTTGACCTACTTCCATAAGGACATTGAGTCCTTTATTACGATAGAACAAACGCCCGACGTCACACTGCCGGGCTTTCCGGGAGACACTTTCTTCCTGCAGCAACCGGTCAACGGGCCGGGCGGCTACAGCAAGGGCTTCGAGCTTGGCTATCAGCAGACATTTGACTTTCTGCCGGGCGCGTTCAGTGGCTTGGGGGTGATAGCGAACTATACCTACATCGACAGCGAACAGGACGGGGTCGATTTGCCGCTGCCCAACGTATCCGACGATAGCTACAACCTCGTTGGCTTCTATGAGATCGGCGGCTTCCAGACACGACTTGCCTACAACTGGCGTAGTGAACGCTACGTCGGATCCCGCCTCGGCTCACCGGAGTACCTGGATTCGCGTGGACAGCTCGACATGTCCGCCAGCTTTGACTTAAGCGACAATTTTACTCTGACATTTGAGGGGCTGAACTTGTTGCAGGACGCTCAGGAAGGCTATGCAGGCCTCCCGGGCCGGATCAATCTCTACGAGGTCGACGATCGCCGGCTGTTCGTCGGCGTCAGGGCTTACTTTTAACACGGCGCTGTTTCACTGCCTGCGTTCGTCGTGAAAAGGCCACAGCATACCGAAGACGGCCAAGCGGCGCTTCCGCCAGATCCAGGCCGCGCATGGTGGCGCGGCGGCGCGACGGTCGCCGCAAGTGTGGGCGTCGCGCTCGCCCTCAGCGCGCACCTCGACTCGCGATTGACGCCGGACCTCGTCTTGCAGCGTCTACTCCGCGACAACATGTCGCCCGACCCGATGTTCACGCTCGACCTGTCGCCTCAGGTATGCCGTGCCATGCTGAGGGATCTCGCGGCCGAAATGCTGGCGACGCACGGAGACCTGCGAGTCGATCTCATCGTCTATTCCGAGACCTGGTGCTTCAACGACGCGCATCGATAACAGGCCAAGCGGCCGAGGGGGATCCATGTACAAGTGCCTTCACAATCTGCTCACCACGCTCCTGATTGCAGCGCTATGCCCACAGGCGAGTGCGCAAAATTACGGCGACTTGCCGGCATCGCGATTTCCACCGGCTGGTTGGAACGACGTCACTCAGTTTAACCACGCCAGCTGGGTCGAGCTCGACATCACTGAGGCGGGAGACGTTGGCAGCAACGCGATCCCGCCAAATTCATCGACGACAGATGCGGCTGCGAAAATAGAGGCGATCGTCGCATCATTAGCGCAGCCCGCGATCCTGTACTTCCCTGCCGGTACGTACTACCTCGCTTCTGATCTCGAGATCGCAAAATCGAACGTCATCCTGAAGGGCGACGGTCAGGGGCTATCGGTGTTACGCATTTCGGCAGCGCCTTCGGCAAATGCGGAGGTGCGGTTTTCGGGCACGGGCCTGGACGACGAAATCACGGTTCTCACACCGTTTCCTGCTCGCGGTGACGACGAGGTCACCGTGGCGGATGCCTCCGGAATCGCGGTGGGCGATGTCGTGTACATTTACGACAAGGGCAAGGGGTTTACGTTTGATACCTATCATTATGGCCAATTAGCCAAGGTCGCCGCGAAAGCCGGCTCGACGCTGACATTGGACATGCCGCTCGGCATCGACTTTTTCAATGACCCAAACCTCCGGGAAGTTCATGCAATACGCAACGTGGCCGTCGAATCGCTGACCATCGAGCGCGCCACACATGCGAGTGATGCGGCAACCAACAATCTCGAATTCTCGTTCGCCGACACGGTGTACGTGCATGACGTCGAGGTCGCGTGGCTGGAGCGGGGCGGTATATCGGCGATCTTCTCCATCGACGTTTCGATAAAGAGAAACCGCGTGCACGACGCCTTTTCGTATGGCGATGGCGGACAAGCCTACGGGATACATCTGACGCAACTAACGACCCGTTGCTCTGTGGCGGACAACAAGGTGTTCAACCTGCGCCACCACATAATCGTAAACCGCGGGGCAAACCATTGTGCGATCGCGTTCAACTCCACCGAAGGACTGTATAAAGGAACGACAGGCGATCTGAATGTCCATGGCTTTTCGCCGCACAATAATTTGTGGGAGAGCAATTATGGCTCGATGTTGAAATGGGATGGCAGGTCCGAGCCGAATACCGGCGAGTCGAGCGGCCTGTACATCACCGGCTATCGGAATATGCTCGAAGACAGCGTCGTCGTATCGACACCCGCAGGACCTGGCAATACACCTTACGAGTATCCCACGCTCATTGGCAACATCGCGCAATCTGCCGCCATACAGACTGGGTTCACCGATCCGTTCGTCGGTGCCCAAAGAATTGACGGCACTATCTCTTGGGGAGACGCCGATTCCGGCTGGACCTATCCGGCCTCGTTGTTCCGATCGACGAAGCCCGCCCTCCTGGATGGGAAGCCCTGGCCTGTGTTTGGTCCTGGCGCGGGTTCGGATTTCGGCAGCAGCAACTCGCTGCCTGCTACGGATCGGTCGAGGCACCCGGCCAACGTGACTATCGTCGATGACCTTAGCGCGGATTATGCGGACAGCGGCAACTGGACAGCCGTTACCTCATCCGGAGGGTACGATGATGGCTTTAAGCACGACGGTAATACAGGCGGCTCGACAAACAAATGGGCAACGTTCAAACCTTCAAATCTGATCGCCGGCGACTACCGGATCTTTGTGTTCTGGAAGGCCACCCCGCAGCGGGCGAGCAATGCCACGATTCGCATCTATCACACGAACGGATCCAGCATGAACACAAACGGTCTGTACGATGACTACACGGTCAACATGCGGCAGGGCAACACCGTCGTCGGCCAGTTCCACCCGGTCGGTGACGTCTTCACGATGTCCTCAAGCGACTATGTCGGCATTACCACTGCCGGCGCCAATGGCTACGTAGTCTCGGACGCCGTTCGATTCGTCAAACAGCAATAGCGCCCGGTGCCGCGAATGCTCGCCAGTGAAGTGGCGATAAACCCGTCTCGGGCGTGCTTTGTCAGGGCTTGGTCCAGATCGGGCTGCTCCAGGCTTTCACCGGACGACCGTTGATGCGCTCATCTGCCCAAACGCGTGCATAATAGAAAGATCGATCCGAAAATTCCTCGTCGGTAAACCGCAGCGAGACAACCCGGTCATCGGTATCCGCGAGGCGCCGTACCAGTTCGTACTCGTCGGTGACCGCGTTATAGGCAACAATTTCAATGACCTTAAACGGCGTGGCTGCGGCAACTTCGAGTTCGATCTCCGGGGGCTCCGACACGGCTGCATGACGGCCCTGGAGCGTTCCGTTGATGCGAAAATCGAGGTAGATGCGGCGCCCGGTGGTGGCGTAGGTTTGCCGATTCGCCAGGGCCTCGAAGACGCTCTCTCGGGTCAATGCGTCCGCCCAAAGCCCGACGAGCCCTTTGTGACGCTGCCCGGGTCGCGCCGTGTGATCGTCGGACGAGGCAATGACACCCATCTCGTGACCGAGCTTCAGTGCGTCCTGCACGAAATGCTCGCCCCGGACACTGGTGGGGCCAGCCCATGACCTCATTTCTGCGGGTGTTGCGGCATCGCGACGGGGGACCCAGTCCTTGTAGCGCTGCGTCAGAATCTGGTTTTCGTAACTGAGCTCGTCGTCTGGATCGTAGTACTCACTCTGCCCATGCGCCGAGTAGATCTCGACGAGGGGGCGCAGCTCGTTGTTGATGGTATCCCAGGTGACGGCGGCACCGGGTGTGC
The DNA here is from genome assembly GCA_041743865.1 of Woeseiaceae bacterium. GTDB lineage: Bacteria > Pseudomonadota > Gammaproteobacteria > Steroidobacterales > Woeseiaceae > UBA1847. The sequence goes on along the minus strand of JBGTLY010000286.1, from coordinate 12,171 downwards.
CCGGGCTGAACGTAATGCCGGTGTGGTGTGCGACAGTGAATGCTTCGCCTGCCGCCAGGCGCTGCCAAAGCGCTTGCACATCGGCCACTTCGCCGCGCCGCACGACATCGGCATTGGTGTCGCGGTAATAGACGTTGTGATGGCCCGAGGGATACGGGAAAGACACTTCGTGCGCCAGCAGAGTCACGAACCGACCGGCCTCGTAGTACGCGTCAGTAAATTCACGGATCTCCTGCCATTCGGTGTCTGTGATACCGGGCTCGTCCGAGGCTGCGCCGCTGTCATTTGCGGAGTGCTCCGTTGCGGCATAGAAGTCCAAACGCTGAACATCTCTGGCATAGTCGAAGGGATTGATTCCCATCCCGTCCATGCTGTAGGCACTGTGGGAGTGCAAATCGCCCCAGAACAATTGCAGCTCGGGCCATTGATCAAGCACGCGGATCGGGTCCGATAGTGCGGTAAGCGGACCCGCTTCCGCGCGGACGTAAGCAAATTCCGGACTTTTCCATCGGGTTTCACAAAGCGCCTGGTACGCAGACGCACGCCTGCAGGACAATGCGTCGCCATTTTGGTGCCGAACGGCCAGGGCAGCGGGTAGCGCGGCCGCATTCTGGTAGGTATCGCGCGCGGTAACGCTGATCTCGAACGGTGCATCCACGCGCACCATCGCCGGCCCCGTTACGACAAGCGCCGTAGCGACCTCCGGCATCGTCTGCACCGTTGCCGATCCGACGACGGGCTCGCCGCTCATAGCGGTCACGCGGACAGGGATACTCACGGATTCCGCAATAAACGACGCCCGAATCGGACGTTCCGCACTGCCGTAACGCACTACGATGTCGTTGCCTTCGCCAACAGTTCCTGACTTGAGCACGAGGGAAAATTTGCGCGCTATGCGGTGATAAGTGCCATCCTCCCCCTCCGGCACAATCGTCAACTCCCACTGGCCATCGGCGATGATCTCTACAAAGCTATAAAGATCCTCCGTCAACTGGTCGTAGGTCTGATACGGATAAATACCTCCAAGCCGTTCATCGGGATGAAAAGCATGGGCTATCCATGACGGGGGGATAAAAACGTCGATACGCGCGCCCGGATTGAGTTCCCCATCCTGCACTTGCATTCGAACGTCCAGCACACCCGGAGCATCGGCGGTCCATACGGCCGGCGTCGCCGTTACCGCAAGTTGCGCCGCCAACAGCGTATCCGCGACCACGGGCGCGGCCGTCGGGGCTTTCATGCAAGCGCTCAAGGGCAGGGCGGCTGTGATGGCCAGCCAAAAGGGGCAGCGCCGCGGCAGCCGCGTCGTCGTAAACTTCGGCTTGCAGCGTATCGTGTTCATTCCCATCCTTACTCGAGTCATTCCGGTGCCCCGCACCCGGCCGCATTGGCGCCACGATGGATCAGGCATGCATGCCACCCGTGACGTACAGCGTCTGGCCGGTGATATAGCGGGCGGCATCGGAGCAGAGAAAAACGGCGGCACCGGCCAGATCGTCCGGCGTGCCAAGACGCCCTGCGGGAATTCGCTCGAGCACCTTGTCCCGATAGGTCGCGTCGGCCAATGCGCTTCGCGTTCGGTTTGTTTCGATGGCCCCCGGCGACAGGTTGTTCGCGGTGATGCCCTCGCTGGCGACCTGGCACGCAAGGTTCACAACCAGATTCGCTTGCGCGCTTTTCAATGCCGCGTACACCGCCATCTCAGGGTGCGGCACACGTTCCTGGATACTGCCGATGGTCAGCAGCCGGCCCCAGCTTTCCTGCTTCATAGCGGGCAGTGCCTGCTGAAACAGCAGCACTGTTGACAGGAAGTTGAGTTGCCACAGGTAGTGCGCTTCTTCGACGGTGATGTCGCTGAAAGCTCGACGAAACTCCGCCGAGGCGTTGCAAACGAGAATCGATGGCGCGCTGCCCATGAGTTCCTGCGTTCTCGGCACCAGGTCCTGCGCGAACGCGATGTCACTCAGATCACCCTGAATCGCACCCGACGCGCGGCCGGTACGATCGATGTCTCGGCAGGTCGCCTCGGCTTCCTCCGCGCCTTGAAAATAGTGAATACATACGCCGACACCGCCATCGGCTAGCCCCAAGGCAATCGCTCGCCCGATGCCGCCGTTGGCGCCGGTGACCAGGGCTATTCGCTGCGACGGGGCGCGGGACAAGCTGTTCTCCGAGTGATCCAATTGGAGTCTGTCTCTATATAGAGTTTCGGGCACAATACTTCAAAATAGACAATATGGGTAGAATTCCCTATTATGCCAAAGATAGTCAGGCGTGTGCGCACGACGTGCACCGATGACGCGAGTCATAAATGCCGCACAGGGGGGAACGGATGCTTGACGATACGACCGGTCATATGTCGGCCCTGCATTGGATCATCCTGGCCGTTTCGCTCCTGGGCACGACGCTTCTGGGGCACCTCCTGCGCGGGAAGGCCGGAGGCCTCGAAGGTTTCTACCTGGGCAACCGGTCGCTGCCCTGGTGGGCGGTTGCCGGTTCACTGATCGCAACCCGAACCAGCGCGTTGATCTTCATCTCGGTGCCGGCCGTGGTGTACGCCCAAGGCGGCGATCTCAGGTATGTGCAGGCCGTCCTCGGATTTATTCTGGGCGATATCCTGATGGCCGCTCTGTTCATCCGGAAGTTCTACGAAGGCCGCATCTTCAGCCCGTTTGACTACTTCGCACGGAAGCTGGGACCGGCGGAGGGCAATCTCGCGCGCGGCCTCTGGCTGGTGAGTGCAGTACTGAGTCAGGGCGTGCGGCTCCTGGCAACGGCCCTTGTGCTGAGCGTAATCACCGACCTTCACATTGCGACCTGCATCGCCATCATCGCCGTGTTCGCGGTGCTCTGGTCAATACTGGGCGGAATCACCACGGTGATCTGGACGGACGTGATTCAGCTGCTCATTTTCCTCTCCGGCGCCGTGTTTTCTGTCATTTGGATGATATCGTCGATCGACGGCGGTCTGTCGGAAATACTCCGCATCGGCTCCGAAGAGGACAAATTGCGGTGGCTGGATTTCTCGATCGACCCGCGACTGTTGTACACGGTGTGGGTGGGTCTCATTGCGGCCACGGTCTTCCAGCTGAGCCAATTGTGCTCCGACCAGATTTACGTGCAAAGAATCTTGTGCTGCAGCAGTGTGAAGGAAGCGCGCAAAGCCATTCTTGGAGCCATTGCCGGCAATGTCACGACCTTCCTCATGTTGTTCGTCGGGCTGGCACTCTATGCGTTCTACCAGATACATGCCCCGGCACCGGCCGATGCCGCCATGCTAGCGAGTGAGCCGGACCGGGCCTTCCCTTTCTTCCTCGTAACGGAGCTGCCGCCGATCGCCGGTGCAATTATAATCACGGCCATTTTCGCGGCGGGGATCACGACGCTCGACTCGGCGCTAACCGCGGTGAGCGAAACGACGATCAACGGTTTGTATAGCAAGTATCTGCGTCCGAACCGTGACGACCGGCACTACATGCGCGCCTCCCGAATCGTCATCGCGGGCTGGGGCGTGGTATTCGCCATAATGGCGTACGGTATGTACATGTTCGCGACCGAAGGCTTGTTAGCTCTGGGTTTGAGCGTCTTTGGTTACGTGTACGGCGCGCTCCTCGGGATCGCGCTGCTCTCGTTCTGGGGCGTCCGCTCGAATTATGGCGTCTACATCGGTACCGCTGCGTCGATCCTTTTGGTCATCGGACTGCAAACTGCAGGCGTCGCGTTCTTCTGGTGGTATCCCGCCGGCGTTTCGATTTTCCTCGCTGTCGCCCTTGGCTTCGATCGGTTCCGAAAGGCCGCCGAGCTGAGTGCGCGGCAAACAAGCCAATGACCTTTCACCCTTGGGACGCGTATTGCGAATGAAAATAGTCGATCTCAAAGCGCGTACTGTCGCGATTCCGCTGAATGCACAGCTACGCCACAACACCGGTGTGCACCCTGGCTATTTCCTCCGTACGATTATCGAAGTTGTAACGGACGAGGGAATCGTGGGGCTGGGTGAGGTGGGTGGCGGCGATCAGCGTGCCGCTTTTGCAAAACTGAAACCGCGCCTCCTTGGCGAGGATCCGTTCCGGCTCGAGAACATCAAGCAAAAGCTTTTGCGCGCAATCTATTACCTGTCGAATGCTCGCATCTATGCCGCGATAGAGATTGCGTGTCTTGATATTCAGGGCAAGGTGTTGAATCGCCCCATGAGCGACCTGCTCGGCGGGCGGGTGCGGGACGAGGTTCCGTTCATCGGCTACCTTTTCTGGCGCTACGACCGTCCCGGCGGGGGCGACGACGCAAGGGCTGAGGACCTCGTGGACTATTGTGAGGAACTGGCTGAAACACTCGGGGTACGCGCGATGAAGCTCAAGGCAGGGGTGATGGAGCCTGCCGAGGAGGCGCGAGTGCTCGAGTTGTGCCGCGCCCGGTTAGGCGACGACTTCGGCCTTAGAATCGACCCAAATGGCGTTTGGACGGTGGCTACGGCTGTACGCATCGGGCATCGTCTGGAGTCAATCGGCATCGAGTACTTCGAGGATCCGGCGTGGGGCCTCACGGGCAATGCCGCGGTGCGAAGCAAGGTTCGGATGCCCATTGCAACGAACATGTATCCGAACTCTTTCGACGAACTCGGCCCCGGGATACAGAACGGAGCCGCAGATATCATCCTTACCGATCTACACTACTGGGAAGGTCCCCGCGGCGTTAAGGATTTGTGTGCCGTCTGCCGAACGTTCAACCTGGGTGTTGCCATGCACAGCGGAGCAGAATTCGGCGTAGAGCTTGCTGCCATGATTCACACGGCGTCGACAATTTCGGAAATGAAGTTCGCCGGCGATGCGCATTATCACTATCTCACGGATGACATCATCGAGGGGGGGTTGCTACCGTATGAGAACGGTGTCATCCGGGTCCCCGAAGGGCCGGGCCTCGGGGTTCGCCTTGACGCGGAGAAAATGGACCGGTATGAGGCGGAATTTGAAAAGCGAGGTGATTATTACGCCAGATATCATGAGGACTCGCGTCGCCCGGGATGGTTTCCGCGCACTCCGAGCTGGTAGTCCCCTCAGATAGCGACGCATCCTACGCCAATCGGTGCCGGGTCAACATATTAGTATCTGCGACTGCGCCGGTGCCCACAATGTGATTGCCGCCCACGATGAAAAAGCGATAAAAGGGACGGCTGAGGACAGGGGACACGACTCGACGAGGCCAATCGCCAAATGTGAAGCCGTGTTGAAGCCAAGCTCAGCTAGCGCTCTCACGCCATCTCAACGCGCTTCTCCACTGAAGGTTGTCCGAGACAGCGCTCGCTGGGGACATTCATCCGGAGCCGAGACTTTGCTTCCTAGGCATCTTGGCTCGTTCTGGGCACGCTAACGCTTCTTCGTTTTAACTTAATCAAACGAAATCAACAGGTTACAACCTGATGGCTGGCAGGCGGCAGGGCCATCGAGTGTTCCCTTCTGTACGGCGAACCCGATGATTCGCCTCGAGCAGTGGTCCAAAACGACCATGATCCAGTGGGAGTTAAGCAGCAACGACTCGCAACGAAACAGGTCCACACTCCAGAGGCTGTCCTTGGTGTGGCCGAGGAAGGTGAGCCAGGACGGCCCACCTGAGCCAGGATCAGGCCGATAGTGCTTGGTCAGCACTCGCCGAACGATGTCTTTGTTGAGCGGGATGTCGAACGCCCGGGATATCTGACCGGCAATCCTCTGGTAGCCACAGCGTGGATTCCTGCGCTTCAGTTCCACAATGGCTGCGACGAGTTCTCTTGATGGCCCTTTCGGTCCAGGCTTGTGACGTTTTCTCTTTGGCGAAAACAGTTCACCAGTGATCGGTGAAACCGCATGATCGTCGCGGGCCTCAAACGACGGCGCAGCGGAGAAGTCGAGCAGGGCGGATGAGCCCTGTACAAAGACCGGCGATGAGACGGTCAAACGCACGGAGGTGCGGCGCTCGCTGCCGTGACCGGTTTACGATCAACAGCTGATGCCGCAGGAGTACGGATTCGGCGACAATCGATCGTATACCGCCCGGCCGTATCAGGCGAAAGGTGGTTACGAATAGGTGGACGAGAAGAATGAGGACATCGCGCATGGCCAACGTATGGTAGCCCGACCACGAATCTTGACAAGCTTACGAAAACCGCCAGATTCTGCCACGAATAAGAATTCGCACTCCACAGGTTAGGAAGTAAGCAAACACCGAGGATTTCTCGGCAATTCGAGCTGGAGAGAACGCTGGCGGCAAGCCTTCCTGGACTGACGCTTGCATCACGACGTTTGCCGGATGTTACGCTTCGACGAAAGATCAATGGGAATCGCTACGAGAGTGTCATGTTCATCTGCGCCGCCAGTGATATCCATGGAGCCATGAACCGGCTTTACGACGCTTTGAAGTCGGCCTTCGAATTAAGGCCAAACGATATCGAGGCACCTACTGCAACCCTCAAGGAGGAGGAAGTCGCATGAACCAGAGAACGGAAATCCCCATTGTCATCTACGAAGGTGCAGACAGGGCCGTCGAAGTTCGGCTGGACACGGGCCAGGAAACGGTCTGGCTGACGCAAGAGCAAATGACAGCCATCTTTGATGTGCAAAAAGCAGCTGTGTCCAAGCATTTGAAAAACATCTACGAGGATGGCGAGCTTGAACGGGAGGCAACTGTTTCCAAAATGGAAACAGTTCGAACCGAGGGAAAACGGCAAATCACGCGGCAGATTGAGCACTACAACCTCGATGCCATTATTTCAGTCGGCTACCGCGTCAATTCGCGTCGCGCTGTGCAATTTCGCCAATGGGCCACCCGGACCTTGCGAGAGCACCTGACCCGGGGCTGGACCCTGAACCGCCAGCGTTTCGAAGCCAATGCCCGCGAGCTAGAGGCTGCGATGGCGCTGGTGCGCAAGGCAGCACAAAGCCCGGAACTGACCACGGAAAGCGGGCGCGGGCTGGTCGATATTGTCAGCCGCTATGCCCAGACCTTTTTGCTACTGCAACGCTATGACGAAGGCTTGCTCACCGACCCGCAGGCGCAGCCGGGCGGCCGCTTGCCGAGCGTCAAGGAGGCGCGCGCTGCTCTGGACAACCTGAAAGCCGAGTTGATGGCGCGCGGCGAGGCCACCGATCTTTTTGCTCGCGACCGGGGCGATGGCCTGGCGTCACTCATGGGTAATCTCGATCAGAGCGTGTTCGGTGAGCCGGCCTATCCCAGCGTGGAGGCCAAGGCCGCGCACCTCTTGTATTTTGTCGTCAAGAACCATCCGTTTTCCGATGGCAACAAGCGTAGCGCCGCCTTTCTGTTCGTCGACTTCCTCCACCGCAACGGCCGCCTGTTGGACGCGGCAGGGGAGCCGGTCATCAACGACGTCGGTCTCGCAGCCCTGACCTTGCTGGTGGCCGAGTCCGACCCGGCGAACAAGGAAACGATGATTCGCCTGATCATGAACATGCTGGCCGCGGAGTGAACGATACCGGCCTCAATGAAGCAGAGACGCGGGCCGAGCCGATCGATCCCGCTCTGAAGCAGGCATCCACCACGTGCCGAAGCGTTCCGCCGGCCCGTATCGCACAAGGATTAGAAAAGTAAGCAACTACCGAGGATTCCTCGGCAGTTCGAGCTCGAGAGAGCGCTGGAAGAAAGCCGTCTTGAACTGACGCTTGCATTGCGACGTTTGCCGGATGTTACGCTTCGATAAAATATTGATGCGAAGCACTTCGAGGAAGTCATGTTCATCTGCGCCGCCGGTGATATCCATGGAGCCATGGATCGGCTCTACGACGATGTCCTCGCGTTCGAGGAGTCGCTGCGTGTGCGCTTTGATTATGTACTTCACGTCGGCGACTTCGGCATTTGGCCCGATCCCGACCGGGTAGACAAGGCCACGCGCAAGCATGACGGCGCGGGCGATTTCCCCGCCTGGTTCGCTGAGAATCGCGCAGCACCTCGGCACACGGTTTTCATCAAAGGCAATCACGAGGACTTCGTCTGGCTCGACGAGCAGCTCGATGCTGGCCGGCGCGAGATTCTGCCGGGCCTGACGTATCTGCCGAGCGGTGATGTCATCGACATTGGCAAAGGCCGCGAGCGAATCCGCATCGGCGGTGTCGGCGGCTGCCACGGTCCGTCCAACTACGAGCGCCAGTCTCGAGATCTACAGGGACTGGCCAAACGTCACTTCACCCGGGACGAGTGCGAGCGCTTCAGCGGGCACGGCGGGATCGACGTGCTCCTTCTTCACGACGCTCCTGCCGGCGTCGAGTTCACGTGGCGACGTACGGATGGCCCCGTCCGCCGCCGGTACCAGAGCGAAGCTGAGGGTCTCGCCCAGGCAGTTGCTTGCGCGCGCCCGCGGGTCTGCTTTTTCGGCCACCACCACACCCGGCTTGACGCGGAGATCGCCGGTGTTCGTTGCATCGGACTCAACAAGGTGGCGATGCCGGGCAATCTCGTGGCGCTCGACCTGCCGGGGCGGGGTCGCGGTTACGAGATCCTGGGCGGATGGCCGCGTCGCGAGCAGGTCGCGCCCGGCGCTCCTGGTCACGTGGTAGGCGAAGAGGTTTCGTGACATGCGCCAATTCATGGCATTCTTGGCTCGGATGGCACCCGGAGTACCAAGATGATCACCGAAATCAACCAACATCGCCGGGAAATCGAAGCGCTATGTCGCGAGTACGACGTTGAGCGGTTGGCACTGTTCGGCTCGGCTGCAACTGGCGGCTTTCGAGCGACCAGTAGTGACCTCGATTTTCTCGTAGAGTTTCGAGCCCCGTTGGCCCCAGGCTATGCCAACAGGTATTTTGGTTTGCTTGAAGGTCTGCAGAATCTTTTCAAGCGGCCGGTAGATCTGGTTGTGGAATCTGCTATCAGGAATCCTTACTTTCGCGAGACAGTGGACCGGAACAAGGCGCTGCTCTATGCGGCTTGAATCTCGGAAATACCTGTACGACATTAAGCAAGCTGCCGACCTGCTAGAAGCGCACGGTCGTCATATAATTCAGGCCCCATTTGGCTATAGAGTCTGAAGTCATGAAACACGACTGGCACGACCATATTGAAAGTGATCCCCAGATTCTGCATGGCAAGCCCTGCATCAGGGGAACACGCATCCCCGCGGCATTGATCCTCGGCTACGTGGCTGCGGGCCGATCCACGGATGACATTTTGCTGGAGTTTCCGGATATTTCCGCCGCCGACGTCACCGCGTGCTTGCAGTACGCGCGGGACCTGGCTGATTTCGACGCCGTTGCCAGCGCGTGAGTTTGCGCTTCTTTTGCGACCACTGCGTGCCCCGGGAGATCGCGGACACCTTACGGCAGTTCGGCTGCGACGTCGAGCTGCTACGAGATCACCTTCCAACTCGCGCACCGGACGCCGACGTCATTGCGAAGGCGCAGGAACTCGAGAGCATCCTGGTGTCCTTGAATGGTGATTTCGCAGATATCGTGGCATATCGGCCGGAGGCCTATGGAGGAATCGTCGCTATTCAACTTCACGATCATCCGGAGACGATTCCCACCTTGATGGCGGGGCTGGGCCGGTTCATTTTCGAGCATGCCAATCCGAACGACTACCGTGGAAAGCTCTTTATCGTCGAAGCACATCGGATCCGCATTCGTTCGTGATTGACGTACCGAGCAAACGGCCGCTCCTCGGTTGCCACTGAAATCAGAGACGGGATAGTGATCCGCGAGCGAAATGCGTGCGTGAGATTTGCGTGATTGAGATCTGCACAGTCCTGCATCGTACTGCAAAATATGGCAACGGACGTCTCGGTAACAGGTTGAAAAACATAGGTTAATCAGTTACTTAGCTCTTCTGAAAATCCTACCTTCGCGTGGCTGCCCTTCGCCAAAACTACAGCGAAATCGACGAGTTCCGACAACGCATATTGCTAGTGTTAGCTGTCGTGCGTGAGTTTTGCGTGGGTCGACCAGGTTGAGTTCCAGTCGTTCTCAGATCCGCTATGCGCGTAGCGATTTTTAGAATGGGTGCGTTCGCACTCAGCGGGAAAAAGTTTTCGTATTTAGCGCCTTACCCTTCCGCATCGAATTGCTAGCAAGTTTGGCTAAACTGGCTGAAACACTTGCGATCCGGCGCTAGTAACGGTCAGGTCCAAACAACGAATGCTCTACCGTCGATCACCGGCATCCCGTTATGGTCCCTCATGACCACTATTGACAATTTCCATAAACAGGCATAAATACTGCGTCGAAGAGCGAGAACTGTCGCAGCCGGTTAAGGCCTCGGGACAAGAAGAGGAACAGGCTGGTAACTCGCCGGGAGTTCGACATGCCGATCGTCCCCACGCCCAAAGCCCTCGTTCATTCGCTATTTCGCTGTTTTTCGAGCCGCCGACCGAACGAAAACGGGTCTCGACCATTCGCCGGTATTCCACGAACTACGCAGTTTGCAGTGCTGATGTCTGTAATGTTTCTTGGCTCACCAGTGATTTGGGCTCAGGACCAACCCACGGTCATCCAGGAGCAGCTTGACCCGGTAAAGACTGAACGACCGTCTTTTGAGTACGAGCAGTGCCAGGACGGCTGTCGCCAACAGTTTGATCAGGCCGTTACCCAGTGTTTCGAATTCTACGACGCCGAATCAGACGAGTTCTCGCAGTGCTTTCGAGCGGCCCGCGCTGATTTCAAGTCCGCGCTACACCAATGTCCGTACGACACGGGCCGATGGCTGCCGGTCGACTAGCCAGCTAGACCCGAACCCTTCGACACACCGGCGCATGCCGTGCACTTCTGATCCATCCCTGGAGCCAGACGATGACTTCTGTTTTTAGGTTTCTGGCCGCGACAGCTGTCGCGGCGCTGATGGTGCAGTTGTCGACTACGGCGCAGGCCGCTGTAGGTCGCACCGAGGGTTACGCAAGCGTCTCGAGCACCGGCGAAGCGACTTTCACGGTACCGATCAAGCTACCGCCCGGCGTCAACGGGCTGACCCCGGAGCTCGCTCTTGTCTACAACCACGAGCAAGGTGAAAGCCTGGCGGGTGTCGGTTGGGGACTGAGCGGATTGTCCGCTATTACGCGATGTGCAAAAACAAAAGCCCAGGATGGCGCGCCAAACGCAGTCAAATTGGAAACAAGCGATCGCTATTGCCTGGATGGCAGTCAGTTGCGATTCGTAAGTGGCACCACCTATGGCGCCAGCGGCTCGACGTATCGGACCGAGGTCGATCAGATTGCGCGGATTACCGCAATTGGCGTGGCAGGGAATGGACCGGCCTCGTTCAAAGTGGAATCCAGGGAGGGCTTGATCTACGAATATGGCAACACGGCAGATTCTCGGATCGAATCGCTTGCCACCGGCAAACAAACGACGGCGCGTGTGTGGGCGTTAAACAAAGTAAGTGATCGTGCAGGGAACAGCATCGTAGTCTACTACGCGGAATCCGGCCCTCCCTTCGGCTCCTACCGCCCCGAGGCCATACACTATGTCATAAGTCCAGCAACTCCTGGCCAGGTGGGATACGTAGTCGACTTTTGGTATGAAACGCAGCCAGCGTTGGACGTGGACACATCATATGCGACGGGCGGACTCGTAGAGGACGTAAAGCGTCTAACATTGGTAACCATTAAACCCCCTGGCTTCCAATCTCCTTCTACAAGATACGTACTGAGCTACGAGAGCGCGCTTTCCTCCGCAAACCGAAGTCGACTTGCCTCGATCCAGTGGTGCAGCGCGACAACCAGCGATTGTCTCGAACCTATCACGTTTACTTACCAGAACGGGATCAACGGCCTCCTCGCTGAAACTACGTCCGGTTCCACGATCCCAACTGGCACGAACGCGCTCGTTCTGGACATCAACGGTGATGGTCGCACGGACGTTACGTATCCATCGGCTGCCAGCGGCGGCGTGTGGATGTACCGTCTGGCGAACAGCTCGGGCAGCTACGGTGCTGCTTTGAGTTCCGGGATCAGCAGCATCAATCATGCCAATGCCATTGTCATTGACCACAATAGCGACGGTCGGGATGACCTGCTCGTGCCTTACAGCGGTGGCACCTGGTGGGCTATCCAGGGTGGTTCGACGGGCTTTGTTACCGCGCCCGTAAATACCCTCGTCACTTTTAGCAGTACACCGGGAAATGCCACCGCCATGGATCTCAATGGCGATGGACGCGACGATTTGGTTTGGGGCGCAGTGACCACTGGAACGGTGA
>JBGTLY010000285.1:0-29604 GCA_041743865.1 Woeseiaceae bacterium | reverse complement strand
TGGCCCGCTCCTACGATGTGAATGCGCGGTTCTGTTCGCGGGCATGGCCCGCTCCTACGATGTGAATGCGCGGTTCTGTTCGCGGGCATGGCCCGCTCCTACGATGTGAATGCGCGGTTCTGTTCGCGGGCGTGGCCCGCTCCTACGGATGTGAATGCGCGGTTCTGTTCGCGGGCATGGCCCGCTCCTACGATGTGAATGCGCGGTTCTGTTCGCGGGCATGGCCCGCTCCTACGATGTGAATGCGCGGCTCTATTCGCGGGCATGGCCCGCTCCTACGGTCCGATGAGGGCCTGGTACACGAGCGCGCGCATTTTGGCGTGGTCGTCGATATCGCCGGTCGGGACCAGCTGGGCCATGTACACGACGACGAGGTTCTCGGCCGGGTCGATCCAGTAGGTGCTGTGGTACGCGCCACCCCAGCCGAGCTCGCCGACGCTGCCCGGGGTGCCGCGGGCGCCTAGGTCCTCGAGCACGCTGAAGCCGAGGCCGAATCCCGAACCGGGAGACATCTCGACATCGCCCAGGTGATCCACGCTCATCAGCTCCACCGACTTCCGACCGAGGATACGTTCGCCCCCGAACTCGCCTTCGTCCAGGATCATCTGCAGGAAGCGCGCGTAGTCCTCCGCCGTGGAGACCAGGCCGGCGCCGGCCGAGAAACTTTTGCGCGGCCCGTCGACGAACATGCCCTGCCCGTTCCAGCCGTCCTCCGGCCCGCGCCCGATTTCGCCGTCGTCGACGCCGTACACGGTGGCGAGGCGATCGCGCTTCGCGTGCGGGAGGTAGAAATACGTGTCCTCCATTCCCAGCGGTTCGAAGAGCCGGTCGGCCAGCAGTTCATCGAGCGGCAGGCCCGAGGCTTTCTCGAGCACCGCGCCCAGGATGTCGGTACTGAAACCGTAGACGAATTTCTCGCCGGGCTGTGCGACCGCCGGCAGGGCCGCCATGCGTGCGACGGTTTCACCGATGGGCTCGTCGCGATTCGAGAAGTAGTAGCCATGGATCCCGGCTTCCTTCCAAATATCCTCGGCTATGCCGTCGCCGTAATCGTAGCCCGAGGTATGCGTGAGGAGATCCCGAATCGTGACCGGCCGTTCCGCCGGCACGATGTCGTAGCCGCCGCCTTCCTTTTCGACGGCAACGGTGGTTTCCATGAATTCGGGAATGTACCTGCCGACCGGATCCGAGAGCAGCAGCCGACCCTCTTCCTGCAGGATCATCGCCGCCGCGCTGACGATGGCTTTCGACTGCGAGGCGATGCGGAAGATCGTGTCCTTCGTCATCGGCGCTTCGCTCGCAATATCACGCTCCCCGAATGCCTCGAAGTACGCGATCCTGCCATGCCGGGCGACGAGCGCCACGACGCCCGCAAGCTGTCCATCGTCGACGTAGCGCTCGAGCGCATCGTTGATGCGCTCGAGGCGCGCCGCGGAAAAGCCGAGACTCTCCGCATCAGCGGGTTCGAGGTCCGCCCCGACGGCCGGCACGCGCAGCATCATGAACAGCACGATAAGCAGCGCCACGAGCAGAACGACACGAAAGGCAATCAGGAACGGGTGGCGAGCGTGATGAGTCATGCGTTCAGTCCTCGCAGGTTCGTCTAGCCGAAAGGTTTCTCGATCGACGGTGACAGCGCGGTGAACAGTCGCGGCTCCTCGTCGGTAATCACCAGGCAGTCCTCGAGCCGCACACCGAATTCACCGGGGATGTAGAGCCCGGGCTCGTTGGAGAAACACATGCCGGGCGCGAGCGGCGTCCGCTCGCCCTGCACGAAGTTCACCGGTTCGTGCCCGTCCATGCCAATGCCGTGTCCCAACCGGTGCGGCAGGCCCGGCGTGCAGTAGCCCGGCCCGAAACCCGCGCGTTCGTAGTAGTCGCGCACCACGTCGTCGACCCTGCCGGCGGGCGTGCTGACGGTCGCGGCCTCCAGCGCCAACTCCTGGCCGCGCTTTACCGTGTTCCACACATCACGCTGCTTTTTCGTCGGCTCGCCGTACACCCAGGTGCGGGAAATATCCGACTGATAGCCGTGCACCGAGCAGCCGCAGTCCATCAGCACGAGACTATCTTCGTGTAGCGTCTGCGGCTGGTCCGAGCCGTGCGGGTATGCGCTGGCTTCGTTCAGCAATACGAGGGAAAACTCCGGCGTGCCGCCGTGCGCAGAGGTCGCCGCCGCCATCAGCGACGCGATATCGCCCGGTCGCATGCCGGGCTCGAGTTCGCCGTGCAACTGCCGGTAGGCCGCCAGCGTCACGTCATTCGCCGCCTGCATCAATGCGAGCTCGGCCGGTGTCTTGATCATGCGGCAGCCACGGACGATGCCGGCGCCGGCTACGAGTTCGATCCCGGGCGCCGCCCGCCGTATGCCCTCGACGATGAACCAGCGCACCGTCTCCTCGATGGCGAGCCGGCCGGATTTCACGCCGCGGTCGGCGAGGATGCCGGCAACGAGCTCAAAAGGATCCTCGTCCTCGTTCCAGGTCCGGACGTCGTTGCCGATGGCCAGGCTCTCGCGGATCGACGACTCCTCGAAGCGGGGCGTCACGATAGCGAGTTCGCTCTCCGCCGGGATCACGGCACCGGTGAAGCGCTCCGAGCGCCACCATCGAACACCGGTGAAATAGTCGAGCGTGGAGCCCGCCTCGACGAGTAGCGCCGCGATGCCGGCTGCGCGCATGAGTTCCTGAACTTTGTCGATGCGCGCCGAGCGTTCCGCCGGGGTGATGGGCTCTGCAGCGGAAGGCGCGGCCGCGCGCGCCGGCCATACGTCGCCAAGGGCGGCAGCGCCGATACCGAGGGCACCCGTCGCCTGAAGGAATTCGCGCTTGTTCATTCGTTTAGGTTCCCCGCGAAATCGGGATAGGGGCGGTCAGCCTAGCTGACCGACCGCTCCCATACCACCCGGCATGCGGGTCCGCACCGGGAGGTTCGAGAAGCAGAGAGATCATGAGTCGAGGCAGTATTTGGGAAACACTGTCAACCGTCTGTCCTCCACTGCCGATCTCCGAACCGGGAATGCCGATGGCGATAGTCCTGCGTTTCGCAGGGTCGATTATTCAACATGCCACTACAATGAGGATCACAGAATGAAAACAAAAATTTCTTACAGGCAATCCCACACAGCACCTGTTGTGTCAGCGGTGCTGCTGGCCATGACTGCCTTTTCGGCGCAAGCCTCCCGTCACCGGGAGGCGCCGGCGATCACCGAAATGCCGAAAGTCGACGGTACCGACTTTTACATGTTCCGCAGCTATGAACATGGCCACGAAGAATTCGTGACCATTCTCCTCCCGATTGCCGCGCCTTCGCCATCGTATAGGCAGACGCGTAGTCCGGCGCCGCTGCGATCAAGCGTGGCTATCGACACGAAAAAGTCTCGATACGAGCAGTCAACGACTCAGGCTGAAGGCCAGCATCATTGCGGAGATGGCCAGCGTCCACGCGCCGATAACGCGTATACCGATGGGTGGCCAAAAGAGACGAGAACGAGTCTGTACCCGGTTGGCGAAACCGGCGATCGAAATCACCAGCAGGTTTGCTCCGAGCAGATTGGCGGCGACGACAATCACTGCGTCCGGCCAGTCGGCATCGAAGGGATGCGCCGCGGCCCCGAGGGCCACGCCACCGCCCGCCGCCAGAAATAGCCCGACCGGCATGCGCGGCCATGACAGGGCTGTTGCTGTCCCGGCTAACGCCGTTGCCACGAATAGCGCTGTGTCTGCTCCGATCGGGCACCCCGGTACGAGGCTTAAGCCGAATCCCGCCAGCATGGAGAGAGCAACGACGCCCCCGCCTTGTCTCATTGCACGCAGGCCTTGCTGGCCCAGATACAGGCTGACGCTGATAATGGCGAGGATTTGCCCGATTTTGATTTCGGCCGGGATATGGCCGGGTGTCCAGGCATCGAACATGGGTTTACAGCAGGCCTGACAAAAAACCAAGGCCGGCCACCGCGATCAAGGCGCCCAGTGCGCGCACGGCGACGGCGCCGCCGGGAATGCCGACCAGAATGCCGAAGGCGATGCCAGCCAGATGCAAAAGCCCGGTTGCCAATACGAAGCCGATCGCGAAGGTGGTGGCGCTGGAGGCCTCGGGCATTTCTGTCCCATGCGCATGCCCGTGAAAAATCGCGAAAACCCCGACTATCACTACAGCGATAGTAAGCGGCGCGCGCACGGCGAATGCCACCAGCAGACCGAGTACGATGGATGACACGGCAATTCCAGTTTCCACTGCCGGCAGCGGCGCACCCGCAACGCCCGCCGCGCCGCCGACTGCCATCACGATCGGAAACACGATCGGCAACATCCAGATCGCGGGTGTACGCAAAAACGCGCCCCACAACCCGACGGCGACCATGGCGGCCACATGATCCCACCCGAGCAGCGGATGAAGAAAGCCGCTGATGAAGCCCCCGGCCAGACCCTCCTCTGTGTGGGCTGATGCGGGAACGGCGACGAGCAGCAAGATCGCAGTAATCGCGATCAGCGACGGCGACACGCCGTGACGCGCCGTCATTGGGACGCGGTTTGATTTTTTGTCAGGCATTGTAACCATCGAGATCAGCGCGCCGTGGGCCGGCTCAGCCGGTCGGTCAGGGCGGGCGCGGTAACGGCTTGGTCGTCCATCCAAACCTCGACAGGCCGCGCGGCGGAAGGGTCCCCGGCGGCTTTGGCGGCTTCGATCAACAACCAGGCGTCTTCGTATTCACGCTGCCGGTTCCAGTTTTCCTCGGCCCGCGCAAGCGCGCGCGCGGGCATTTCAGCGACCTCGAGGAAATAGCGCGCTTCCTCACGCGCATGCGTTCCGGAATTCAAGCGGCTATTGCGGACAAAGCGCCGGTCCAGTTCAGCACTCGCCGCGGCCAGGGCCTTTTCCTGCCTCAGACTCTTATAGGCGATTGCCCGACGCAACAGGATTGCATCGCTCGCGGGTGCACCTTCCAGAGCGGCAAGTGCTGCGTCGGACGCACCCGCGTTCAGTAAGACGTCAGCCTGCAGCATCCGGGTGCGAAGGCTGTCCGGATCGAGCTGCCGCGCCCGTAGAAGATTGGCGGCCGCATGATCCGGCCAGTTCTGAAAGATTGCGATTTCGCCGAGCACGCTGAACCCGTAGCCGCGCAAGTTCGGATCCATGCGGCCGCTCTCCAGGACCGAGGCGAGCCGTGCGTAGGCCGCAGGGGCCTGAGATCCCAGGGCGTCGGCGGTGGTGTCGCAGAGAATCGCCAGGTCAAACCGCGCCTGCCCCGCCAGACGCCGGCAGTCGGCCCGGGCTTGATCCAGTTCCCCTCGCACCATATGAATATTCGCACGAGTCAGCAAGGCTTCAACGTCATGTGGATCTATGGCCAAAGACCGGTCGAGCAGATGCAGAGCTTCGGCGAATTCGTGCAGATATTGCCGCGCGATCGCGGCCTGAGTCAGCGCCTCGGACGAATTGTCTTTGCCAATAAAAGGTAGCAGCAGCGTTTTGGCGGCCTCCACGAGGTTTGCATCGCCACGAGCGCGGCCCTCGCGGATCAGATTCTGCGCCGCGAGCACGGCCGAGGCTGCATCCCGGGGCGACTTCCGGGCAAGCGTGACCGCCGCCCGGAGCTCGGCAGGATAGGTCTCTGCCCGGAACCCTAACAGTCCGGGCCGACCCATCCCCGGAAGACTGAATAACAGCGCGAGTCCGATGAGACCGGCCGCCACCAATGCCGGAGCGGGTGGGGTCTGATTCTGGCGTGCAATTGCTGATTTCAGCAGAGATACCATGCTCATCTACGTTCGCGTCATACGGCAGTCAATGCTAGCGTTTGCATTTTGCCCGCCCCCAGCCTGGATTATGCCGCTTCCGGATGGCGCGAACCTCCAATTAAAAGCATCAAACGCGTCAACAAAGCTGAGGCGCGTGTCCGGGCCGCGACGGGGGCGGAGCAGATTCTTACTTCCGGGACTAGAGGTACCGGACCCTACGCCGGAGCGTATCACTGAAATCGGCGCCACGGTTCACTCTCGTATCTGCATTGCGTATAGGCTCGGTAGCTCGCCGAACAGATCAATAGCAAACTTGCGAATAGCAAATATCGCCATCGCATATCGCACAGGGAGGAACCAGATGCCGGAAATCAGCGTACAACACCATTGCGCATCGCTCCGCAACCTAATCGACGCCGAATCATTCGGCATTCCGGTCGGTGACCTGCCGAGGCAAACCGATGCGGCTTTTTTTCAGAGCGGCAATCTGACCGCGGGCACCTGGGAATGTGAACCGGGCGTGTTGCAACTGGATCTTGACATCACCGAGTTCTGCCACCTGTTGCATGGACATTGGGTATTGACCTCGGAATCCGGAATGGTCACCGAGATTCGCGCGGGCGACAGCTGGGTTTTTCCTATGGGCTGGAAGGGTATGGCGGAAGTCATGGAAACGGTGCGCAAGGTCTACCTGATCGTCAGTTAGCCGAGAGGCACGGCATCGTGATCTGATGGAAGCCGCAGCGAAGAACACGAATGAAAACCTCAGATCGTAGGCTCGGCATGCACCGGCCGATATCGCGGCGGGATCTCCTGCACGGCGTCGGCGCAATGGCGGCAAGTTCTCTGTTGCCGGGTACGCTGATAGCGGATGAGCGCCTCGCGCGGGCGTTGCGCACAAGCAATGTCTATCCACCGGCACTCACCGGGCTCCGTGGCAGTCATGCAGGGTCCTTTGAAGTCGCTCATCGTTTGGCCCGGGAAGCTTGGCGAGACTGGGGGCCGGTCGCTGAGACCGACCCCTGTGTCTACGACCTGGTTGTCGTTGGCGCTGGCATCAGCGGGCTTGCCGCCGCGTATTTTTTTCAGCAAAAGCACCCCGATGCCCGGATTCTGATCCTCGACAATCACGACGATTTCGGCGGCCACGCCAAGCGCAATGAATTTCGTGTCGCCGGACGAACGTTGATCGGCTACGGTGGTTCGCAGACGCTTGAGGAGCCGGCCAGCTATTCGTCCATTCCCAAAAAACTGCTGCACGACCTGGGTATCAAACTGGACCGCTTTCAGACCGCCTACGATCGGCAATTCTATCGTCGTAACGGATTGCGCGGGGCGGTGTTCTTCAATCGCGAGGACTGGGGCTCGGACCGGCTGGTGTCCTACGACCTTGGCGGCCTGCGCTATACCTTGCCATTGTCCGAGCAGCGTTCGGCGGAAGCAGCCGTAGGCGAAATGCCGATGTCCGATGCGGCACGCGAGCAATTATTGAGGCTGCTCACAACGACGCAGAACCTCCTCGAGGACGTTCCCGCCGGCGAGCGTGAGGATTACCTTGAAAGCATAAGCTACCGGACGTTTCTCAGCGAACATGCCGGTATTACCGAACCCCAGGTGTTTGCGGCGCTGCAGGATCTTACAACGGACTTGGGAGGCGGTATCGAGTCGGCGCCGGCGCTGGATGCCATGGTCTACATTGGCCTGCCCGGATACGCTGCGACCGGCTTGCCGGATTTCGGCGACGGTGAACCTTACATACATCACTTTCCCGATGGCAACGCGACGATTGCCCGCCTGCTGGTGCGAATATTGGTCCCTGGTGCCATGGATGGCACGACCATGGACGACATCGTCTTTGCCCGTTGCGACTACAGCAATCTCGATGCGAGCGATTCGCCTGTTCGACTGCGTCTGAACAGTACGGTCGTCAATGCCGCGCAGGTCCATGCAAGTAATTCAATCGGACCGGTCACCGTCAGCTATGTCCGCAATGGCCGTTTGGGCGAGATCCGGGCAAAACATTGTGTCCTCGCTTGTTACAACGCCATGATTCCGGCGATTTGTCCGGACATGCCCGACGAACAACGCAAGGCGCTGTCGATGAGCCTCAAGATTCCAATCCTGTATACCAACGTCGCGCTCAGGAATTGGCAAGCGTGGAAGAAACTTGGCGTCGGCGCAATTTCCGCGCCCGGCAGCTATCATGTCAATGCGATGCTTGATTTTCCCGTGGATATGGGTGGCTATGAGCATTCCGACGAACCGGACGAGCCCGTTATCGTGCACATGGAGCGGTTTCCGCATCGATCGGGCAAGGGCCTTAGTCTCCGTCAGCAGTCGCCGCTCGGACGGCTTGAATTGTTGACCACGTCATTCGAAGACATTGAGCGCCACATCCGCGCGCAGCTTGCTGCGATGCTCTCGGCCGGTGGCTTTGATCCGGCACGGGACATCGTCGGGATCACGGCGAACCGTTGGCCGCATGGCTATGCGACGCGTGACTGGCTCGAAGACCCGTACTACGAGGATCCTGACGACTCCCGCTATTCGCACGTCCGGGGTCGCCAGCGATTCGGCCGGATCACCATTGCAAACTCGGACGCGGCAGCGAACGCGACGTACGATGCAGCCGTCCTGCAGGCGTACCGAGCGGTCAACGAACTGGTCTAGTCGATTTTCTTCAGCGGATTTGGGGGATGCCGGAAATGACGAAGCAACAATTGCAGGAACGTGCGACCCATCTGAAGATCGAGGGTCGGGCCTTTGTGGACGGCCGCTATCGGGACGCGCTGTCGGGCCAGACGCGTACGTCGATCAACCCGGCGAATGGACAGGAACTCGCTGAGGTTTCTGTGTGCGATCAAGACGACGCAGATCAGGCGATTGTCTCGGCACGCAGAGCCTTCGCAAACGGCAGCTGGTCGGCAATGGCGCCGGCGGATCGCAAGATGGTCCTGGTGCGCTGGGCCGAGCTGATTGAAAAGCATGCCGAGGAGCTTGCGCTGCTCGAGTGTCTCGATGTTGGCAAGCCGATTGCGGACACCGCCGGCGTGGACGTGCCTTCCGCGGTCCGCACGATCCGCTGGAGCGGCGAAGCCATCGACAAGATTTACGACGAGATCCCGCCGACACCGGCGGCCACACTCGCACTTGTGCAACGGCTGCCGTTGGGCGTGGTTGCCGCGATCGTACCGTTCAATTTTCCGCTGTCGACGACCGCCTGGAAACTCGCGCCGGCGCTCGCGACGGGCAACTCTGTGATACTGAAACCCGCTTTGAACACTTCGTTGTCTGCCATCCGCATTGCCGGTTTGGCGACGGAAGCCGGCTTGCCGGACAGTGTGCTGCAGGTACTTCCCGGCAACGGCAGCCGTCTTGGCCAGCATCTCGCGATGCACGCCGATATTGATGGCATCACCTTCACGGGTTCAACCCCGGTTGGCAAGCAGCTGATGATCGCCTCCGGGCAATCCAACCTGAAACGTGTCTTTCTAGAACTGGGCGGCAAAAGCCCGAATATCGTCTTCGCCGACGCCGACCTGGACAAAGCGGCAGAACTGGCCGCGATCGCTGCCTTCTATAACTGTGGACAAACCTGCACGGCCGGCACCCGGCTTATCGTTGAGGAAAGCATTCGCGAACGCTTTGTGGAAATGCTGCTCGAAAAAAGCCGCGGCTGGGTGCCCGGCGACCCGCTGGATCCGGCCACGCGAATGGGCCCGATGATTGACCAGGGCCATGTCGAGACGGTCGCACGCTACGTTGATATAGGCCGGCAGGAAGGCGCAAAACTGATTGCCGGCGGCCAGCAGGTGATGCTCGATTCGGGCGGATACTACTACGAGCCGACG
This sequence comes from Woeseiaceae bacterium, assembly GCA_041743865.1. Taxonomy (GTDB): domain Bacteria; phylum Pseudomonadota; class Gammaproteobacteria; order Steroidobacterales; family Woeseiaceae; genus UBA1847. The sequence continues at coordinate 20,012 of JBGTLY010000285.1, read as the reverse complement.
ATCTTTGACGCTGTCGACAATTCGATGCGCATCGCCCGCGAAGAAATATTCGGCCCGGTCCTGTCAGTCATCGGCTTCAGCAACGCCGACGAGGCCGTTGCCATCGCCAATGACTCCATCTACGGGCTGGCCGGCGCCGTCTGGAGCAACAATATCAATACGGCACATCGGGTAGCAGCCGCGGTCCGGGTCGGAACCATGGGCATCAACAACTACTTCGGCGGCGACATTACCGTGCCGTTCGGCGGCTTTAGACAAAGCGGCAACGGCCGCGACAAGTCCTTGCACGCTTTCAATGACTATACGGAACTGAAAACGACGTGGATCGAATTCGACAGTTGAGGCCGTTGCGGCCGGCGAGCCCGACAATCTGACGAACGGACTCGATGGCCCGCCAAGGTGCTTACAGCCGGTCTTTGATTTTGTAATACAGCATCCCGAGCGCGATGATCTGATTGCCGATCCATTGGCTGCCGGGCATGCGGAAATGTTCGATCCCGGCAAACAGATCGAAACGTTCCATCGTGCCGGCAACCGCGTCCGCCATGATTTCGCCCATCAGGTGGGTTGGGCATACACCGTGGCCGGAGTAACCCTGACAGTAGTAAATGTTCGAGTCGATGCGACCGACGGCCAGCGCCCGATTCAGGACTATGCCGATCGTGCCGCCCCACTGAAATTCTATCCGCACGTCCTTTAGTTGCGGATATACCCTGAGCATCCGTGGTTTGATGTAGGACTCGATGCTGGCGGGATCGCGCCCGGAATAGTTACAGGCCCCTCCATAAAGCAGGCGCTTGTCATGCGACAGTCGAAAGTAGTCAACGACGGCGTTCATGTCACAGACGGCTACGTCCGTCGGGTTGAGCTCGCTCACAACACCAGCCGACAGCGGTTCGGTTGCAATGATGTAACTGCGCGCGGGAAAAACGAGATTCGACAGGTATTTCGGTTCGAGCTTGCTGTAGGCGTTGCCGGCCAGCACGACCGATTCGGCCGCAACGCTGCCAGTGTCCGTTAGCACGACCGGACGCCGGCCGTGCTTGATGCCAGTGACCGGCGATTGCTCGTGGATGGCGACACCGAGACTGCTTGCGGCGCGCGCTTCCCCGATGCACAGATTCAGTGGATGGACGTGGCCGTCTCGATAGCAGGCAAAAGCGCCGTGAAAGGCGTCCGTGCCGAGCATCTCGCGGGTTTTGTGCTTGTCCCAGACCGCATACGGATAGGCGAAATTGTTTCTCGCGCGTTCTTCCGCGGCGCGGTCGATATCCTCAAGCTGGCTTGGTTTCGTTGCCACTTCGACAAAGCCGTCCTTCAGATCGCAATCAATGGCGTACTTTTTCACGCGTTCGCGGATGATGTCGTTGCCGCGCCATCGCAGCTGCCACAACAACTCGTCGATACCCTCACCGCGAGCCTTTCTGATTTTTGACAGCCCGCCAATGCCATTGATTAGCTGCCCGCCGTTGCGGCCGGACGCGCCCCAGCCGACACGATTGGCTTCGAGCAGTGCGACCGAGTAACCCCGTTCCGCCAGTGTCAAGGCCGTTGCGACGCCTGTAAAGCCTGCGCCAATAACGCACACATCGCTCCGGATGTCGCCTCTCAATATCGGGTAACGAGTGTTGTCGTTCGCGGTCGCGGCGTAGTAGGACCGGGTATGTTCCTGCTGCCGATGGGCTGCCTTCATGTCAAAAGCTCACTGTGTGCCGCGACTAAACCGACGAGTGCCAACGCAACTATTCGGGTGGCCATGTGTCGCGTTGCGGCGGGTCGTCCAGGATGAGGTGCCAGGGAGCTTTCGATCCGACCCGGGCGTGGTAGCCACCGGGCCGGGGCGGATCCCGGCAATAGTGCTCATGCTCAGATAAAGTGCCTCAGGTTCCGCGAACCCGGCCGCACTCGCAATGTCCGGTGATCATGTTGCTCGCTCCTTCAAAAATACGCTCATCTTCGGCTCCAGCTCGGCGCGCCACTTACTCAGGTTCATTTCAATGGCCGCAAAGCCTCCGATCCACACCAGCGTGTCCCAGGTATACAACCAGTGTGACAACGAGGACCAGTACACGCCCAGAATCAACAGCGATCCATAGAGCAGCAGTTTGAAACGATTCAGCGCCGGCACGACGGGCCCAGCGACGATACCCTTGTCCTGCCGCCGTACGATAATTTCGATGGCGAGCAGTATGAGCAACCAGATAGTGACCTCCAGCAGGTCGGCCCATGCCAGGTCGCGCTCCAGCTGCAGGCCCGCAAAATCGCTGACCACAGGGTCTTTTCCGAGCCGGTAGAACTGCTTTGCTGCTGAAAGGTTATTGCAGTTTTGTTCCGTAACTGCCGTGTATTCGAGGTTGTAGACGTAAGAGACATCCGCATCGACGAGTTCACATAAGCTGCCGGCACTCTCGACCGGTACCGTGGCCTGATAATCCCGAACAGTGCTGGCGAACGCGAACACCGTATGGGCAATCATTACAAAGCAGACCATGCGAACACCGCGTACCGTTCGTGACACCCACCGCGTCCAGTGCCGGTCGTCGACAACATAGGTTTCGAGTTCGAACATCAGGAGCAACAGAAACCAGGCGGATTCATCGATGGTGGTGGCAAAACTGCTGGTCCAGTCGAGAAAGCCGGAACCCGCGTGCAGAGTGTGCAGCGCACGTGTCCAGTCTTCGACAATATAGAAACCGAAATTGATCAATAGCAGCGCATAGACCGTCCATTTGATCCACTGCTGCAGCGTATGAAACCTGTCGTCGTCGGCGGCTGCTGGCTGCGAGTGCATGTCCTGATCATACGGGCGGCCGTCCGCAACCGTAATCCCCGCCTACAGGCAGGGACTCAAGAGGGCTGGTTGCTTGCGGAACAGCGCTTCAGGGCGACAGCATCGGCCATGATGCGGCCTGCAAGATGGGTAACGTTGACACCGTGCCCCGAATAGCCCTGGCAGTAGTAGACGTTCGAGGCGACGCGGCCCAGTTGCGGAACGCGATTCAGGGGCACGCCGATCGTGCCACCCCACGCATAGTCGATTCCGATGTTGGCGAGCGCTGGGTAGATTCTTGCCATTTTGCGGCGCAGGCGGTCCTGGATGATCGCAGGATCATCGCCGAAGTAGTTGATGCGACCGCCGAACAGCAGCCGCTTGTCGGCACTCAGACGGAAGTACTCTAAAACGAAGTTCGGGTCGCAAACCGCGAGGTCCTGCGGATTGATCTTCGCGACGACGCCTGCGTCGAGTCGCTCGGTCGCGACGATGAAACTATTGACCGGGAACAGGACCCACGCAGTTTCGCGTCGAGCGCATGATACGCATTGCCCGCAATAATAATGGCATCGGCGGCAACCGAGCCCTGCCGCGTCGTCACGGCAGGACGTGCACTCTTCCTGATGTCAATGACCGGCGATTGTTCGAAAATCGATACGCCGAGCGACTCCGCGGCCCGCGCCTCGCCGATGCACAGATTCAGTGGATGCAGGTGGCCATTGCCCCTGTTCAGCAGGGCACCGATGTACGCGTCCGTGCCAATGGTATCAGCCGTTTCCTCTTTCGACAGAATGCGGACTTCGTGCGGAAAGTTTGCGTCCGTCAGCCGCCGGTAATCGTCCTCGATTCCACGCAAATGGCGCTTTTTGATCGCTACATCCAGATAGCCGAACTTCAGGTCACAGTCGATGCCGTAGTGCTTGAACCGGTCACGAATTATCTCGTGCCCGACCCAACGGAGCTCACCGAAGACCTCCTCGACGGACCGGCCAAGGGATTCCGCAATCGTGGCTTCGCCGGAGATCCCGCCGATTATCTGCCCGCCGTTGCGCCCTGATGCCCCCCGGCCGACCCGATGGGCTTCGACGACGGAGACCTTATACCCGCGTTCCGCGAGATGCAGGGCTGTTGAAATCCCGGTGAATCCTGCGCCGATGACACAGACGTCTGCCGTGTACTCGCCCCGCAGAGACGGATAGTCCGTGACATCGTTAACCGTCGCCGCGTATTAGGAGCCCGTGTGCTGTTGAGAGTGGGTCATGGTGGTCCTGTTTCTGCGGTTTTGCTCGCAGCAACACAACTTTGCATCCCGGCCTATAGGGTTCACGCACGCAAGCAAATTCTCGTCCGGCACCAGACCGATGGGCGATCTGGATCGCTTCGCTATTTCAGCTGCGCCCGTCGGAACTGTGCGGGTGTTTGTCCGACGCACTTCTTGAACGCAGCATAGAACGCAGAGTTGGAATTGAATCCCACCGAGAACGCAATGTTCAGCACCGCGCTGTTCTGGCTGTCGAGTTGCGACAACAGTATCTTGGCATGCTCGACGCGGAACTTGTTCAGGTAATCGAAGAAGCTGACGCCGCAGCCGGCATTGATAACCTGCGACAAATGATTGACTGAACAATTCACCGCACGCGCCAGTTCCGGGAGGGTCAGATCCGAGCGCAAATAGACTTGTCCCTGCTGCATGATCTGCTCAAGTCGCCGCTGATAAGCGTGCAGCTGGTCGTCATTGAGGCCCGACTTCGCATACTTGGCTTTTGCCGCATGCTGTGCGGTGAATCGTGCTAACTCCGATGGCGCGCTACTTCCTGGAAAATCGTAATAGTCGTAGATCGTTAGCGCCTCATCGCCATTCAGCGTGATGAACTCCGCGCCGCGAACAGCATTCTCGCGTGCCGCTTTCCTGACCTGTACGACCGGATACATGCAGTACTGAAACGCGATAGTCTCCGTACCTTGCAGGATATCGCCGATCAGTTCATAGCGGTGCCGGGTGCTGGCGAAAAACTCATTGAGGCTGACAGCGAGCTCGTCGTGCGAACGTCTGACATTCTCCGGGATGTCGCAGTAGATGCCGTCCGCGGCGAGGTGGTCCGCCACCGCTTCGGAATCCCAGTGATTCCAGGCATCGAAATAGCTCTTTACGAACTCCGTTGCTTGCATAGTCGCCCTTGCCGGGTCCCAGGCACTGTTGCCGTGCCGGACGGCGCCAGTCTATCCCACAGAGCCGCTGCTGCCTATTCCGGCAGGACAATTGCGGTGAGGCATAAGTGCTCTTGAACCTGTACACGACATGCATCGTGATCAGCATCCTGGTCTACATCGTCATCGGAAACTACGCCGGGCGCGGTGTGAAGCAACTCGACGATTACTTTGTTGCGGGTCGCCGCGCACCGACGCTGGTAATCGTCGGTACCCTGGTCGCGAGCCTGATGAGTTCCACGTTGTTTCTCGGTGAGGCGGGTTTCGCGTATGCCGGCCAGGCAGGTCCCTACGTCCTGTTCCCGCAAACCGCGTGCATCGGTTACGTCGCGGGCGCGGTGCTGTTCGGACGCTACCTGCGCCGGAGTCGTGCAAGAACGGTTGCCGACTATTTCGGCCAGCGTTTCAACAGTGCCCGGGTGCAGGCGCTCGCCGGCCTGACCATCATTTTTGCGCTGGGCGGTTATCTCCTCGCGGTCACCCAGGGTGCGGCTATTCTGCTGTCCCAGCTGACGGATCTGGGCTACGTGCAGGCGCTCGTCGTTGCGTGGTTGAGTTACACGCTGTTCACGATGTATTCCGGCTCCCGCGGCGTGATATTGACGGACACGCTGATGTTCCTGTTATTCACGGTTGCGAGCGTCGCGGCCGCGTTTTATCTGGTCGACCTCTACGGTGGCTGGCCCGCGGCTATCACCCAGCTGGTCGATATTGAAAGCAAGCCGGGCCTGATGTCCTGGCATGGCGTAATTGGTCCCGGTACGGACTGGACAACCGCCACCGAGTACCTGGCCTGGGGCATGATCATCGACATCAGCTGGCTGATTGTATACGCCGTCAGCCCCTGGCAGTCGAGCCGCCACCTGATGGCGCGCGACGAACATGTGGTGCTGCGCGCAGCCTGTTACGCCTGCGTCGCCGTGGCGCTGTTGCAGGTGACCGTCTACGGCATGGGCGGCATCGTCAATCTCGGCAAATCCGATATCGAGCCCTACGAGAGCGCCATAATCTGGGCAGCGATGAACGTGTTGCCAGAACTGCTCGGCGCGATACTGCTTGCCGGCATCATGGCCGCCGTACTGTCGTCCGCGTCAACCTTCCTGTCGCTGGTTGGCTTCAGCGCAAGCAACGATGTGGGCCTGTACAAGGGGCCCAACGATAGCAAGAAGCTCCGGCTCAGCCGCCTCATGATGCTTGCCGCCGGCACCATTGCACTGGTCGCTGCGTTGATCTTTCCACCGGATATTTTCTGGCTGACAACGTTTGTTGCAACGGTATTCGCCTCCTCCTGGGGCCTTTCGTCGGACTGATCGACTTGCCGGCCTACCTTGATCCCGCATTACTCGGCGCTGCAGCCAGCCTGTCGACGACGCTTTCAGTTTCGCGATTCACCCGGCCAAGCCCGCAGGAAATCGACTACTTGCAAAGGCTGCGCATTGCGCCGGACGACGACGTGAGTGCCCGCAAGACCCGAATGACGCTCTGGGCGCCGCTGTTGCTGATCGCGAACGGCCTCTTCATGTCGATATTGCTGATCCGCTATTATGTTCAGCCCTACCAACAGGCGACCGGAACGCTGGCAGTTGATGGCTCGCTCGACTTGCTGACGGGCGAATCGATGCTTGCGCTGTCATGGAGCGTGGTTTACGTAATACTGGGTGTTCTTGCGATCATGGCGGTCCGCCGTGACTATCTGCCATCGGACAAGGTCGGGAGGCCCTGATTGCGGATTTCGGCAGGCGTTGCAGATGCGTCGCCTTCAAGGCCACCAATGAGTTAGTCGGCCGTCCGAATCAGCCAGCGGGGCGTCTCGTAGGGCTGCACGATGACGCTGTCGCCTGCCCGGATCACCCCGGGCACCTCCACTACCCCGACCACGCCGCGCGTGAGCTTTGCCGCCGTCGAAAACGCCATGGCCGACAATGCCCGGCCACTGCGCGTCGGCAATCGTGCAACGCGTTTGCCCATGTACTGGCACGGCGGGTTGTACTCTTCGACCAGCAGTTCCGCGCCGGAGGGGAAGGTCAACAGGGTGCCTTTCGGCAACCTGGAAAATTCGGGGATACCGGCAAAGCAGATGTTGGCGCCGAGCAATTCGGCGGACAGCGGCCCGTCCATGCCCAGTGCCTGACCGATCGCTGCCAGTTCTTCAATGGATACGCCGGACCATTGGCGCTCGTTGCGGCGAACGGTTCCACGGGACTGTTTGTCGCCGGTCCAGGTCTCTCTCTGGAAGGAGCGATAGCGGTTGCCGAGAATCCCGTCGAGCTCCACGTGGATGGACGCAGGCTCGTCCTTACCAGGATCGTCACTCGAGTCCGCGTACACGGAGACGACGCTTGCTGAAAACTTTTTCATGTCGGGTGCTTCGTCCTCGCAGGCTCGAGTATCGGGCTAAAACTCCGGTGGCGGTGTCGCACGCGCACGCTCGGGCGCCCAGAACGGATTGTCCTGTCGCGTGCAACGAACCACACGATCATACTGCCGAAGTTCCTTATCGTAATAGATCTCCGCCCACAGGCCACCGGCGAGATGCCCGGTTCGTATCATTGCCAGCGCAATGTTCGCTTTGGCGGCCGGTGACCACATGGCCGATGTCACGTAGCCGATCTCCCGGGTGCAAAGCCGATTGGCATAAATGTAGGACCCTGCGGCCGGCCGGTTACCGGCCACGTCGAGTTTGGTCAGCGTGTATTTGGGTAGGTTGCGGGCCCGACAGTGCCTCGATCCTTTCGATGTCAATCAGCCGTACGTCGGTGTTTTGCCCGTCCCGGGTAATGGGAATTTCGTCGAGATACACCGTCTAGGAACTCAAGGTATCGAACCCGGAGGGCTGTGACAGCGTGCCCCGGAAGGCAATCGGAGTCGCACCGGGTGATGCCGTGCCGAAGGAGACGCTGGTCAGCTCCTTTGCGTAGTCCTCGAAATCCCGAAGCCCCTTTTCACGAATCGCCTTGGAATCGAACGCCAAGGCGCACGCAGGATCTTCCGGACCTATAGGCAACGGGCCGGTAAGGCACGAACGACGGCACTTGTACCGCAACATCGCTGAGGCCGCGAGAGCACTAGCGTACCGCTTGAACTTGATTCAGCTCATGCACAGCTCGATGCGCCTCCTGGATCGCTGACTCGGTCATCGCATTAGACGCCGAGTCGGTTCCTGCAATCGCGATGTTGCCGACCCGCTGGCTGGCATCGATCCACGGCCGCCGTTCGTGTTTCCATTGCCCCGGTAACCAGGCAACATCTCCGGACTTTGAGTCAACCGAATACGCATAGCCGTGCGGCCAACGATTGACCGCAATTGCCGCGATATCCCGTGCCGGGTCAAATCCGCCCGGGCCCAGCATGCGACCCAGCTGATCTCTTGCATGCCGCTCGAATGTCTCGAACGGCATCTCGAGTAAGCTCCGGCGTCCGGCCCGAAACTGGTCTGGCGCTGCCAATCCCGGCTGCAGCGGAATGTGCTGCAGGTGCAAGACGACCGGGATGTCCGGTGATTCGGCAAAACGGTGCGCGCCGAAACTGACCTCATGGCTGAGCATGACCGTCTGGAAAAAACTGCCGGGACAGTAGATCCGACGAAGACCAAGGTTCACAAGGCTATTCCAGTTTCGAATCAACACGCTTGTGTAGACAAGAGGTGCCCGGACCGAACTCGCTTGCGCTTCCGCCTGTTCCGGCGGGATATCCGGACACACGTATGGCAGCATCGCGTGGTATGCAGCCCAGATGAGCTTGCTTGCCGTCAGCGTGTAGCCTTGGCCGCCATTCACGTAGCTGATTTCCACATCCCTGTTCAACTTGCCATCCTGATGCGCAACGCCGACGACGGTACTATTCAGCCGTAGCTGCGTGTGATTGTCCGACTGATCGAGGCGGGTGTAATCAAAGCGTGCCGTCACGATGTCTTCCATGGTGTTGCCGGCTGCTGCGCCGGGAATGAGCTTTCTTACCAGCAGCCGGGCAACGGATGCGTTGCCATCCGGAAAACGATAGTACTCGTCGTACTCTTCGTGATTGCCATCCTCGCCGAAACCCAGGTCCATGCCGGCAAACCCGGGGTAGCCGTCCTCCCACGCAACCCGGGCGGGCAAGGCGTCCGCACCAATCGCCCAGACGCCATGCGGCAGCTTTTGCACGAACGCAAGGACTTCTTCCTCAGCGCCGGCGTATTGCTTCAGGTACGCGCTCCAGCTGTGTGACTCGAGTACTGACCGTCGCTCCGCAACCGTCATTCCGGCGAGATAGTCCTTTTTATCGTCAAACAACCGCTGCAATTGTTCCCGCGCAGGTCCTGACAGCGGCGCTTTGCTGATTGAATCACAGAAGCCGTGGCGGCCGGTCGCCATGTAGTCTGCGCCAAAGGTTTCCCGGTCGAAAAAGGTACCGCGACCCAGACCGAGCGTTGTCAATAGGTCCTCATGGTGCGTACCACCAAAGCGCTCCATATCGATGCCCAGTTCCTGCATCAGCTGGCTGGCGACCAGTGGATAAGTCGTCGGCGCTTCGATCATCATGGTGCCTCCGAAACCGATGAAGGTTCGGCCGTCCAATGTGAATTCATTGCGTTTCGCGTGCCCGCCGAAGTCATCATGATTGTCCAGGATCAGAATGCGAGCCTCCGGATCGACATCGCGACGATAGATGTAGGCCGCCGCAAGACCGCTGAGTCCCGCGCCGACAACGGCCAGGTCGTAATGTTCGCCGGTTCCGGTTGTTTCGAATCGCTGCCCCTGCACCATGGCATGCGCCGCTTCAAAAGACCCGGGGTGCGAACCGCGCATGCCTTTCTCGAGCGGCGGGTAGCAGACCGCGGATCCGCCCTCCTTCGCGCCGTTGTGCCGTGCACATGACGGCAGCCATGCGGCACTGACCGCCAGGCTGACGCCACTCATGAAATCCCGCCGCGTGATCGCCCGGCCCATGCCGAGTTCCCGGTCGCGAGCGTTCATCGATTGCCGAGCTGAATTCTCACCGGCTCAGCGCGAGAGCGCGTTCATCGACGGTCCGGGACATCGTCACAAGCAGCGTGCCCAGCCCTATGATGAGAAGTGGCAGAAACGGCTCGAATGGCCAAAACGGCAGCCACATCACCAGGTTCGCGGACCACTCGGGCGCCGTCAGAAATTCAGTTAGCGGATCCTGCCAGTACGATCCTGTTGCTGACGCCAGCAACCCAACAACAACAATGGCGATGCCGGTCATTCTGATCGGCAACGGGGCTCGACTCTCCCCCGAACTCTTCGCAACTCGTTGCAAGCGCTTCTTTCCCCAGGCAAAGATGCGCACGGCAAATGCGAGAAAACCGCCCCAGTAGTACAGGTAGTCGATGGCGTCCGCATTGCCGTAGTAAGACAGATTCCACCAGTAAACGCTGAACGGATAGGCCCACAGAAAGTAGACACCGCTCTTGTGCAAGACCCGCCACTGCTCGGGAGTCAGGTACTTCCGGCCGAATCGAAAGGACGTCAACACCATCGCTGGAAGGAAGATATAGCCGATCGATCCTTCGAGTTCGTCGCGAAGTACGTAGATCTCCTCGAAATAGTAGTCGCGAAAGATCCATGACATGATAAAGATAAACAGCCCCTGCCATGCCATCGCGACCGCAAAACACAGTCCGATGTATTTGCGGTTGCGCAGCAACCACAGGGGCAACGGGCTGGGGAACAGAATCTGAAGTGAGGATGCAGCAACCACGAGGTAGATAAACGGCACCGCCCAGCGCACCGAGTAGGAGATCATCGCCGACACACCCTCACCGGTAGACAAATCGACACCTGCCATGGCAACAACCATGACGACTGACATTGGCACAGAAACGAGCCAGAAGAGATTCCAGCCGTTGATGGCCTTGCGTGTCAGTATTGCCTTCAATTCGATGCTCTATAGGATCGTTTGGCGGCGCGGAAAGCGGCACGGCATAAGAATGTTCTCAAATTGCATGCCTTACGACGACCACGCCGATAGGCCGGGAATACGATGATTACACGACATGTTAGCATCACGAAATGTTTGATTTCGGAATAGAAAAGGCGCGGCGTGCTCTGGCCGTCCTGGTCGCGTTCATTCCCTGGGTTATCTCGATGTATGTCCTCTACTGGCTTGACTATGGCGGAATCTGGTCGAGCGAGACGCCGCATCGCGGCAAAATATCCGTGTCGGTTCTGGTCGTTGGTATGAGCTTGTCGTTTCTCTTGTACAGCGCTATCGCACGACGCAAACGTCCGTAGCTCACCCAGGTTGCGATACCCGTTTGAACACCAGCCCTCCGGACTCTTCTACCATGCCTGACGCGTCCAATATCAGCGACTGGCTGACCGAGCACCGGATCCGTAATGTCGAGATCTCGGTGTCCGACATGGCCGGCACGCCGCGCGGCAAGGTGCTGCCCGTTACAGAAATTCACTCGCAACACTTAAAACTGCCGCGGGCTGTCTTTGCCCAGACCGTTTCGGGCAACTATTACATGGGCCCCGACAACCGGACCGACAAGGATATGCGCCTTCGCCCGGACTGGTCGACGCTACGTTTAGTACCGTGGTCGGAAGTGCCTAACGCCACGGTAATCATGGATTGCTTTGACGATGACGGTGCGACCATCGATGTGGCGCCACGAGCGGTACTGAAAAAAATTGTAGCCGCCTACGAAAGCAAGGGATGGAATCCGGTCGTCGCGCCAGAGATGGAGTTTTGTTTGGCGCATCAGGTTGAGAATTCATGTGCGCAACGGGAATCTAGAAGCCTGGCTGAGGTACTCGTCAAGAACACGGCGGACCCCTATGGCACTGAGCGACTCAATGACCTGAGCGGCTTTTTCGATCGCCTGCGGGCTGACTGCGACGCACAAGGCATCGTACTTGGTGGCATTTTGCAAGAGCTGGGGCCGGCGCAATTCGAAGTCAATTTTAAACACGGGCCGCCGATTCGACTGGCGGACGACGTTGTTCGCTTTAAGAGAATTATCCGTCGGGCTGCTGCTGCGTACGGCATGCAGCCAACGTTTATGGCGAAAACGTCTCATGATGGCCCGGGCAGTTCGATGCACGTTCATCAAAGTATCTATGATGTCCACGGCCAGAACATTTTCTCAACCGCGGAAGGTGGACCGAGCGATCACTTCGACGGTTATCTCGGTGGTCTCCAGCAATTGATACCAGAGATACTGTTGTTGCTCGCTCCCTACGCCAACTCCTACCGACGCTTTCTGAGCTACTATTCTTCGCCGGTCAATCTTGAATGGGGCGTGGACAACCGCTCGGTCGGCATCCGAGTGCCTATTTCGGATTCGGCTTCGAGGCGCATTGAGAACCGGCTGGCCGGTAGCGATGTCAATCCTTACCTGGCGATTGCGGCAACGTTGGCCTGTGGCTACCGGGGCATAGCACGTGAGCTAAGGCCCCGGCCTGCTGTCGAGGGCTCCGCCTATGACCTGCCGTTTGCTTTGCATCGCCACTTGTATGAAGCACTCGACTGCTTTCGAGACAGCGCAGCGGCGCGCGAGGTATTCGGTGAGCAGTTCGTGACGCTGTATTCCAAAGTCAAGGAACTCGAGTACCGCGATTTTCAGGAGCACGTCACCGAATGGGAACGTGAATTTCTGATGTTTTCCGTTTAGGCACCAGCCTCGCTAACGCCGGCCGTGCTTTCATATCCACTTCACACCGACCAATGCGTCCTGGCTCAATCTCGTGGCGGCGACAATTACCGTAATTTCACGCCCTTACCGCATTGGTGCCGCAATGAAGTAGGTTCTAGAGTCCGGCAAGATAGAGCTGAGTCGTTATGAGGAAAAACGCGAGCACGGCGATCACGTCGTTGCCCGTCGTGATGAACACGCCGGTGGCAACAGCGGGATCGATATCGAAGTAGTCGAGGACGATCGGTACGATCGAACCGAGCAGCGCCGCGAGCACCGTGATCACTGCGACCGAGAGACCGGCGGCCACGGCGAGCCGGAGCGGCGACTCGAAGTCGACGAAAGTCGATGCGAGCATGACAAGCATGACTGTCAGCAGTGCAACAGCCACGCCGTTGACGGCCGAACTCAGGAGTTCCTTGCCGAGGCGCCAGCGCAGGTCGCCGAGCCACAGGTTGCCGGCGGCGAGGGCCTGCACGGTGATGGTTGCCGCCTGGATGCCGGCATTGCCCGCCATCGCCATGACGATGGGGATGAAGCTCGCGATGATCGCCACCCGCGCGAGTTCCTCCTCGAAGCTCGCAACGACCGTCGCCGCAATACTCGACCCCAGAAGGCCCGCAACAAGCCACGGCAGGCGGTGTCGCACCATCTCGCTTACCCGCGCGTCAGCCCGCGCGTCCGGCGACACACCGCTCATGTAGCGCTGGTCTTCCTCGGCCTCTTCGCGCGCAACATGTTTCAGCTCGTCAATGGTGATGCGGCCGAGCACGCGCCGGTTCTGGTCGACGACCGGGATCGTGACCAGCTCCTGGCGCTCGGCAATCGCGAGTACCTCTTCCTGGTCCGTATCCGCGCTAACGCTGACGGGGCGCTCGCGCATGACCTTGCGAATGGGTGTCGACTTCTTGTTGAGCAGCAGGTCGCGCAGTTTCAGGTAGCCGACGAGCTGCCGCTCCTCATTGACAACGTAAACCTCGTAGATTTTTTTGAGGTGCTTCGCATTGCGCCGGATCTGCCGTGTCGCCGTACCGACGTTCCAGTCGTCAAGGACCGCGACGAAGCGATTGCTCATGATCGCGCCGGCCGAATCTTCGGCGTAGGAAAGACGCAGGCGCAGCTCGTCGTTGTGCACGAGTTTCGGCAGGACCTTCTCGACGAGTTCGTCGGGCAGGTCCATGAGCATGTCGACCTGCTCGTCCGTGTCCATGCCGTCGAGGATCTGCGCGATCCGGTTCACGCCGCTTTCCTCGAGGAGCAGGCGGCGCATCTCGGGGCTGATTTCGGCAAAGAGCTTCAAGGCCCGATGCAGCGGCAGCCACTCGTACAGGAGCCGCGCGCGGTTGAGCGGCAGGTTGATCAGCAGGTCGATGAGTTCCGCCGGGTGCCAGTCCTCGACGTAGGCCAGGACCTCGTCGACCTCACGGTCGGCGATGAGCCGGTCCACCTGTCTCAACAGCGGCCGGTTGCGCTCGAGCAATTCCCCGGGCGGGCCGAGCTTCCACCGCTGGCGGTTCCTGTCGGGGGCTTTGGCGGCGTGCGGCATGGGTAGCCCTGTCGTGGAGTCGCGCGGAAATTATCGGTAGGAAATCTTCAGCGCGAAGGGTACCCGTTCTACTTGACTGCCGACAGCGGTGGCGCTTAATCCATGCGAGGGAGACGGTCGACCTGGTAAACGGGCATGCCGATCGCTGCGAAAAAGCGTAGCGTGCGCCCCGCTAGCGGTGCACCGCCGTTGATTGCATAGTGGCAGCCGCCGAAGCGCCGGTGCAGTCTGCGAAAGAGCTGCCGCCGGGTCGCCAGGGGCAGCAACGGCGACAGCGCGAGCGCCGCGCGAAAGAAACGGCGGCGATACCTGGGCAGACGCGCCAGCTCGTTGCAAAGGGCCTGTTCGAGCAGGCACAGGAACCAGGGCGTGGTCAGCATGCCGGTGACGTGCTCCGCCGCCATCGCACACAGCATTTCCGGCGGCCGGGGACGGTCGCAATAGCTGACGCAGCCTCCCGCCCGAAGGACGGCGAAAAAGGCGGTCCCGGGGTGCGGGCCCGGATCGCAAAGTATGGCGATGTCGTCGCGCCGGCCGAATCGTTCGACCAGGTCCGTTGTCAGTAACGCAAGGGCTTTGTCACGCATCGCCGGGCTCCGGAATCTGCAGGGAGCCGATCATGGGCCTCGCCCCCCCAGGGAGCCTGATGGTTCCCCGCCGAATTCCTGCGGATTGCGCGATGAATGCCTCCTGATCTTCAAATTACTGTTTTATATTGGTTTTTATCTCAGGCCACGGCATCTCCGCATTGATATTCCTCGTCCGGGGTGTATTCTTTGATGACGGCGGGGAGCGGCACCCAGAGTACAAGAGCGGCCCCTGACCCGAGGAGCAGATGTGGTCGCAGCACCCGAGGGGCAATTCCGGCTAGGTTTATGGACCGTCAAGCCGCGCCTCGGCGAGATTTCCGGCCCCGGAGGTGACCTGCACCTCGAGCCGAAGGTCATGGGCGTCCTGACCTGCCTTGCCCGAAATGCCGGCCGCGTGGTCACACGCGACGAACTCGTTGAATCGGTTTGGGACGGCCGCATGGTAGGCGATGAAGTCCTGTCGCGCTGCATCTCGCAGTTGCGCACCCGCCTGGGGGACGACCCGCGCGACCCCCATTACATTCGCACCGTCCCGAAAATCGGTTACCAGCTGCTACCGGAGATTGAATGGGACGACGCGGAGCCCGCGGCCGGAGCGCCGCCACCCGAATCCTCCCAGGCACCGGCGCCGGCCGCTCTCAATTCGGGCGCGAAAGCGCGCACCCCGAGCAGGCGAATTTGGGTCGCCCTCGCCGCGGTGGCAGTCGTCCTGCTCGCCGTGTTCCTGGTACTGCGAGGTACGAAGACCGGCGTGCATGAAAGCACGGCATCGCCGATGACGCTCGCGGTCCTTCCCTTCAGCAACCTGAGCGATGATGCGGACAATGAGTACCTGAGCGACGGCTTGACCGAGGATCTGATCAACCGCATGGCGAACCTGCCGGAACTCCGGGTCGTCGCAAGCACCTCGGCATTCGTGTTTAAGGAACAGAAGCTCGACGTTCGCGACATTGCGCGCCAGCTCGACGTCCGGCACGTGCTGCAAGGCAGCGTGCGGCGCGACGGCGACCGCCTCCGGATCACCGCGGCTTTGACGGACGCGGATAGCGGGCTCGTTCAATGGTCGCGGACCTTCGAGACGCCGTTTCGCGGCATCTTCTCGGTGCAGGACGAAATCTCGCAGAGCATCGTCGAAGAGTTGCGCCCGCGTTTTGGCGATGCGCCGGTAGCGGCATTCCCCGTGCCCACCGAAATCATGCCGGCGTACGAACGGGTGCTGCGCGGGCGCTATCACTTGCGCAGCCGCGAGGAAGCGCCGCTGTTGCGCAGCATCGAGCTTTTCGAGGAGGCAATCGAGCTCGACCCCGGCTTCGGGGAAGCGTATCGCGACCTCGCGCGTGCGTACTCGCTGCTCCCGACCTATTCCTATGAGGACCCTGACGAGATGTTCGACCTCGCCGAAGATGCCCTCGAACGAGGCGTCGACAGGGACCCTTCACTCGACGAAAAGGTGTACGACGTGCGCGCCTTCCTGCACTACTCGCGGTGGCAATGGCGGGAAGCGGAAGAGGATTTCCGCAGGGCGCTCGAACTCATGCCGAACGACCCTGACCTGCACCAGTGGTATTCGCAGCAGCTCGCGGCGGTCGGCAAGCCGGAACTCGCTTTGCAGGCGGTGTTGAGAGCGAAGGAACTCGACATGCTGTCACCGCCGATCAACCAGCGCCTTGCGCTGGTTTACCAGTGGATTGACGAGGATGAGAAGGCCTACCGGCAATTCGAACTTGCGCGGGAACTCGGTCTCGGCCCGCGAGCCAATCCCGAGGGCTACATCGTCCAGCTCCTGCGCCGCGGGGAGTATGAGCGCGCGCGCGAGTTGTTGCTGGACCTGCAACGCGCGTTCCGGCGGGCATCGGACTGGGTGGACCCGTTCCTCGCGGCCCTCGAGGATCCATCGAAACGTCCCGCCGCGCTCGCGGCCCTGCGTGCGGTGGCTGCGGATCGGCAAATCAGCCTCAAGTACCTGCAAGGCGCGTTGCTGTACTTGGGCGATGCGGACGGCGCAATCACGGTGGCCTTCGACCTCTTGAACGAGCCCGTGGAGTTCGAGGTCGAGTTCCTGTTCGCGCGCGAGAATGAGCTCGTCCGCCGCCACCCGCGTTTTGCCGACCTGGTGCGCGCAATCGGCCTGGTGGACTACTGGGACGCTTATGGCTGGCCGGCAAACTGCACCCACTCCGGGGAAAGCATTGCGTGCCGGTAACTGGCGCACGGGGCGGGTACTTGCGGTTGCGCTGCTGCTGTCGGGAACCGGTCCTGCTAGCGCAGAAAATGAGCTACCGACCGATTTCATCGCGGCAACGGCACAGCAACTCGCGGCTGAGGTTGCGGCGCGCAATCCCGGGCTGAAGACCGATCGCGTTGCGCAGCGTGCGCTCGTCGACGAGGTCCTGCGGCCCCGCTTCGATCTGGCCAAATCCTGCGAACTGATGCTTCGCACGCACTGGACGGCTGCATCCCCGCCGATGCGACAGGCGCTCGTCGATTCCTTTTCCGGATTCCTCATCGCCTCGTACGCCGATGCCCTGCACTGGTTCAGGGCCGACACCCTCACCGTGCTGCCGGACCAGCCGTTGCCCGTCGGGGACCGCTATCGCGTCCGGACGCTGCTCCGCATGTACGACGGCCAGACGCACCAGGTGCAGTTCTACCTGCGCCGAAACGATGGGTCGTGGTATTTCGTCGACGTCATCGTCGATGGCGTCTCCTACGTCAGGACCTGGAGCAGCGATTTCGGCGCGCTGGTACGGCAGGAAGGCCTGCAGAGCCTCATCGACTGGCTGGACCAGTCCGGCGCTGAACGCCGGTAGGAGCGGAAGCCCATGCGCAAAGTTTCGGGTCGCTTGCACCTCGCATTGCTCGCTTGTGGCGCGATCGCCGTTCTCCACGCGTGCGGGGCGGTGGCGCCGGGCGATGCCGGGCGCGTTGCCACACTGATGTCGTTCAACATCCGCACGTCGAGCGCGGTGGACGGTGCGAACGACTGGAACCGGCGTGCCGACCACGTAGCGACGCTGATCGCGACGCAGGAGCCGGACATCGTCGGTCTGCAGGAAGCGCAGCCGGACCAGGTGGCGTTTCTCGCGGAGCGGCTGCCGGCGTATCGGCACCTCGGGCGCAGCCGCGATGCCGAGCCCGGCGCCGGCGAGGCAATCCCGCTGTTCTTTCATGCCGGCCGCTGGGCGCTCGACGAGAGCGAGCACGGCACCTTCTGGCTGAGCGACAGACCTGCCGTACCGGCCTCGAAAAACTGGGGCAATCACTTCCCGCGCATCGTCACCTGGGCGCGGCTCGTGCACCGGCGGACCGGCCGTGCGCTGTATGTTTACAACCTGCATATCGATCACGAGTCCGAGAACGCACGGCTGAAAAGCGCGGATCTCGTGATCGAGCGCGTTGCGGCGCGGGCGCACCCCGACCCGGTCGTGGTATTGGGCGACTTCAACGCGGAGCCTCAGTCGGAAGTGCTGCGGACCTTCATGAACGGCGACTTCGAACTTCGTGACAGCTATGCGGACACCGGGAACGGTGACGGCACTTTCCATGCGTTCACCGGCGAGCGCAGCGGTCGGCGCATTGACTTCATCCTGGTGTCACCGGAGATCGCCGTGCTTGACGCAGACATCCTGCATGACGAGGCGGCCGGGGCGTATCCTTCGGACCACTTCCCGGTGACCAGCACGATCCGCTTCTGATGCCGGTATTTGCCGCGCCCTTACGGACAAACACCATCGTTACGGAGGGTGATGAGGCGCTCGATCGCGATCGAAACCGGTGCACCATCGTCGGCCCAGCCAAAGCGCGCTTCGATCTCGGCCATCGCCGCTTCCCCGCGCGGCACGACACTTCGGAACTGGCGCGTGAAGCGCGTGTACTCGCGGCCCTTTTGGAGCGGCAGTGCGTAGCCCGTCTGGCACTCGCTGAACACATAGCCCTCGCCCCGCGGCCGCGCCGTGCCTTCGAGCCGGATCGTGCCATCGAACTCGGCCCGTGTCGCAGCACGTTCGAGCCGGTACTCGAGCGGGGACGCGGTACGCATCAGGAGCACGTCTCTCTCGGGCCGCGCGAACAGGCGGTCGGGGCCCTCACCCGTGAGCGCCAGCACCCGCTCGCCGTCACGCCACTGCCAGTGCCCGAGCGCGTGCGTTGTCATCGGGTCTTCGCCGTTTTCCGCGTCGCCGGGCAAACGTTGTTCGAAAAAGAATCGCCCGTCCGGCCGCAGCCAGAGAGTCGTGCCGATGCCCGGGCAGTTGGCGCAGGGATAGACGCCGGAGAATACGCCGGGCAGCGATGCCGGATCCGGCGCGGGCGCTTCGGGTTCCTCCGGCGGCT
Source organism: Woeseiaceae bacterium (assembly GCA_041743865.1). Lineage (GTDB taxonomy): Bacteria > Pseudomonadota > Gammaproteobacteria > Steroidobacterales > Woeseiaceae > UBA1847. The sequence goes on along the minus strand of JBGTLY010000285.1, from coordinate 921 downwards.
TGCCGCAGGCGGCAAGCAGGGCGCAGAGGAGGGCGGACCAGGTTCGCAGGCGAATCATTGCCCGGAAGGGTAGTTGAGAACGGACAGGGCCGTATACAGGGCCCGGGCTCTACGGGAGCGGGTAGCGGTTTTCTACCCGCCTACTACACTGGGTCGATACAGCGCAGCCCGAAGACCCCCCAGGTCTTCCCGCGGCCCGGATCGGCCTCCGTCGACGAAATAATGCGCGTAAACGGCGCGCAGGGGAGATCAGTATGAGAGCGCGCGCGTTAGTGCTATTCGCCACGGTCTCGTTGGCGGCTTGCGGCACGGCCGACCTGCGAGTCCGGAACCTGGGCTACACGCCCGCCACCCCCATCGCCGTGGAAGCGCCGATCGGCGCCGATATCGTGCTCGAGGTGGAAAATGCGGGCAACGGCGGTGCCGGCGCAAGCCAGGCAAAATTTTACATCTCCGAGGATGCCGACATTTCCGTCGCGGACCTGCCGCTCACATCGGGTGAGGCGGCGGTCGGCGGCATCGGCGCCGGTGCGTCCGTCGTAGTTGGGGCCGCGCCGGACGCGAGCATCCCGGCAGCCATGCGCCCGGGCAACGCGTTCCTCGGCGTAATCGTGGATGCGCAAAGCGCGATCCAGGAAATCTCGGAACAGAACAATAGCGCTTCGGTCTCGGTGGTCATTACGCACCCCGTTCTCCCCGAGGAAACGTCTTTCGACTTCGAGATCGATGGCCCCGATGCCGTGCCGTTTCGCCTGTTCAATGTACTGGTCCAAGGCGACATCACCGCCGTCATCGACTGGACCGGTGCCACGGACACAATCACCGTCGAGCTGACCGGGCGCCGGCGGGACAGCCTGCCGGACCCGACCGAACCCTATGCAACGGCAACCGGGACGGCACCGCTGACCGTCAATTACACGG
>JBGTLY010000284.1:0-46066 GCA_041743865.1 Woeseiaceae bacterium | reverse complement strand
TGCCGCTCGCGGGTCTCGCCGCCTGCGCCCAGCGATGGCAGCCGCGGGCTGCCATCGCTCCGGGCGCTCGATGGATGTCAGCCGAGCGGTTCGCACGCGCTATCGATCGCCCCCGCGTTCCGCCACACCAACTTATCGTAGCGAGGGTGTCTGTCGAACCGGATGCCGATCAGCGACCGGCCCTTCAGGCGGCAATCGACAAGTGCGCCGCCACCGGTGGCGGTCGGGTCGTCGTACCGGCCGGACGCTGGTTCTCCAACGGGCCCCTGAACCTCCGGAGTCGCATCGACTTGCACCTGGAAGCGGGCGCACACCTCGTCTTTTCCGGTAATCCACGAGCCTATCTACCGGAAGTACTGACGCGTTGGGAAGGCACGGAGGTCTGGACATATTCGCCCATGGTTTTTGCCGATGGGCTCACAGATGTCGCGATCACGGGTCCGGGTCGCGTGGACGGGCAGGGCAACGCGAATTTTTTGCCCTGGCGGGACCGGCAGAAGCCCGATCAGGACGCACTGCGGCAGATGGGGCACGACGGCGTACCCGTGGAAAAACGCCGCTTCGGCGAAGGCCACTGGCTGCGCCCGCATTTCGTGCAGTTCCGGCATTGCCGTCGTGTGCTGATCGAGGGTCTCGAGTTCGTGGACTCACCGTTCTGGGTCAACCACCTGCTTTACTGCGACCAGGCCACGGTGCGCAACATCAGCGTCGTGAGCCGGCACATCAACAGCGACGGCGTCGACGTCGACAGTTCGACGAATGTGCTTGTCGAAGGCTGTCGTTTTGATGTCGGCGACGATGGCGTGGCGATCAAGTCCGGGAGGGATCAGGACGGCTGGCGCGTTGGCCGGCCGTCGCATAACGTACTGGTGCGCGATTGCGAGTATCTCGGAAACACCGGCGGCGCATTCGCGATCGGCAGCGAGATGTCGGGCGGTGTAACAGATGTGTTCGTCGAGCGGTACCGCATGGAAACGGTGCACCACGCTCTTTACTTCAAGGCAAACCTCGATCGTGGCGGCAAAATCGAGCGGGTGAGCATTCGCGAGATCGACGTGGGCACAGCCGAGAACCTGCTGATTTTCACCAACGACTACCACAGCTATCGAGGCGGCAATTATCCTGCGCAATTCGAGGACGTCGAGGTGGCGGGAGTTCGCTGCCGCGAGGCGGATGTCGGGCTAAGCATCATCGGCCACGAACGAGCGCCGGTGCGAAATGTCAGCCTCCGCGATCTCGTGATCGACCACGCCTGCACGCCATTCCAGATCCGCGAGGTCGACAACCTGGCGTTCGACAACGTCCGGATTAACGGGCGCATGGTTTTCACGCCCGACGTCACCTCGCCGGCGAAGCCGGGCGCGTAGCGGCGCCGCTCAGTCGAGTCCGGTTGCATTGCCTTTGTATCCATTACAGAATCCAAGGCTATCGCTGGTTCTGAAAGAATAATTACAGCTTTCGGGTCGGAAGGGGGGCTATGAACCTGGGGATGCTCGCGGCACTGGCAGCCGCACCGATTTTGCTGGCTGGTGTCCTGATCGTGGGCTTCCGGTTGCCGGCACGCACGGCAATGCCGGTGACTTATGTTCTGACGGCCGCGATTGCCGCACTGGTCTGGGGTATGCCCGGGACTGCCATCGCCGCGGCGACGGTGCAGGGACTCTTCATCACCTTCGACATCCTGATGATCATCTTCGGCGCAATCCTGCTGCTGAACACGCTGAAGTACTCCGGTGCACTGGCCGTCATCCGGCACGGATTCTCGGAGATCAGCGCGGACCGGCGAGTGCAGGTCGTCATCATCTGCTGGCTGTTCGGCAGCTTCATCGAAGGTGCATCAGGGTTCGGTACGCCTGCAGCCATCGTGGCGCCCCTGATGGTCGCTCTCGGATTTCCAGCCGTCGCTGCGGTCATGCTCGGCATGATGGTCCAGAGTACGGCAGTGACTTTCGGTGCGGTCGGAACCCCGGTTCTGGTGGGCGTGCGCGGCGGTCTGGACAGCCCCGATGTCGCGGCGCGGCTGGCGGAGAGTGGTATCACGCTGTCCGAATACCTGCAGGTCGTCACGGTGCACGTCGCGACACTGCATGCTATCGCCGGCACGGTAATGCCCCTGCTGATGGTCGTCATGATGACCCGATTTTTCGGCGCGAATCGTTCGTGGTCGGAGGGATTGGCCATCCTGCCATTCGCCATTTTTGGCGGACTCGCGTTTACGGTACCTTACTTCCTGACGGGTTACTTCCTGGGGCCGGAATTCCCGTCGATACTCGGCGCGCTGATCGGCATGGGCGTCGTAGTCCCCGCGGCACGAGCCGGTTTCCTGGTGCCACGCGACACCTGGGAATTCCCGGCCCGGAGCCGGTGGCCAGCCGATTGGTCCGGGCGCCTCAGTATCGACCTGGACAGCCACGCCAATGACCTCTCGCTGGTGCGCGCGTGGATTCCTTACCTCCTGGTTGCGCTGCTGCTCGTGCTGACGCGCCTTCGGGATCTGCCTTTCGGCGACTGGCTGAAGTCGCTCAATATTGGCTGGAGCGAGATCTTTGCCACGGAGATTTCCGCTGCGACGACGCCGCTCTACCTGCCGGGGTCAATTCTGGTCCTGGTATCGGTGATAACGATTTTCCTGCATCGCATGCCTGCCACGAGGTTTCTGCGGGCCGCGTCCGAGTCATCGCGAATGTTGCTCGGCGCCGGCTTCGTCCTGATCTTTACGGTGCCCATGGTGCGCATCTATATCAATTCGGGCGTGGGTTCCGAGGTGGAGAGCATGCCGATCGTCATGGCGCAGTGGGTGTCCGCCAATGTCGGCGAAGTCTGGCCTATGGTGGCTCCGACGATTGGCGCGCTCGGCGCGTTCATCGCAGGCAGCAACACCGTCAGTAACCTGATGTTCGTGCTCTTCCAGTTCGGCGTTGCCGACAGCCTGGGCTTCTCGATGGCGATGGTGATTGCATTGCAGGCCGTCGGCGCCGCCGCCGGCAATATGATCGCGATCCACAACGTCGTTGCGGCGTCGGCAACCGTCGGATTGCTCGGTCAGGAAGGGCCTACACTGCGGCGGACATTATTGCCGACGCTGTACTATCTGGTCGCGGTCGGCATCATGGGTATGATCGCAATTCACTGGATTGGCGTGAGCGACCCGCTGCAATAGCCGGTCGCTGGCCGTTTCAGAAAGATCAGATCGGGACGGGCGTGAGGCCGGCCAGGTAATCCGGGTCAAAGCGCGCACCGAAGCCTGGCGCATCGGGTATCCGAAGGCGGCCATCCTCCGCACGATACTTTTTGCCGGTGCCGACGATCTCGTAAGGAACGGGATCGTTCTCGCCCTTGTATTCCTGGAATTCCGTCGTGTTCGGGATAACCGCAGCGAAGTGCGCCATATACAGCGCGCCCAGTCCTCGACCCGAAATGTGCGGCACGATGTCGATGCCGGCTTCCCGCGCCATTGCCGCAACCTGCATCGAGCGCAGCAATCCGCCGAAATAGATGAGGTCGGGCTGCACGATCGATACGGCCCGGTTGGCGATCATCCATTCGAAGCGCCACAGGCTGGATTCCTGTTCGCCGCCAGCCACCGGTATGTCGAGTTCGGCAGCAACCTGGCGGGTGTCTTCGAGATAATCGAACTGCACCGGCTCCTCGAAGAACCCGTAGTCGTGCGCCTCCATCAAGCGCCCGATGCGGATTGCGGTCGGGACGTCGTAAGAGCCGTTCGCATCGGCGTAAAGGACCATCTCCTCACCCAGTGCCCTGCGGACCAGTGGCACCAGTTCGAGGTCGCGACTCGTCGAAGCCTCGGTCATGCGCATGCGTGCGCCCAGCTTGAATTTGATGGCTTTGGCGCCCGATTCGGCGATAGACGCCTGCAGCGCGTCCACTACCCACTCCGCGGAATGCTCGCGATCGCCATTCGCATAATACACGCCGACCGAATCGCGAACTTTCTTTCCCAGCAACGCGTGGGCCGGTTTGCCGCTGCGCTGGCCGAGCAGATCGAGGATGGCAATCTCGGCACGCGCCACGCAACTCCAGAAGGGGAGGCCCTGCCACTTGTAGTTGCTGTCGTGCAGGAAAATTTCGTCGAGAAGCTGGTCCAGGTCCCGCGCATCCCGGCCGGCAAAGAACGGTCCGACCCGCGTCGGAAAGATCGAGTACGCCTGGGACATGCGGTCCGGGTTTGCCATGGCCCAGCCCGTCGCGCCCTCGGTGCAGGTCGCGCGAACGAAGTACTCGCCGTCGCGGCGAAGCAGTTCCACGCGGTCGATTGTTACCGGATCCGGCAGTTGCGCACGTTGTAATATCGGCCGCGCACGTGCCCGACGCAGCCGATCGGCGAGGTCGCGCGCACTGTCACAGTCTCGTGCCAGCGAGGCCCGAGGGACGCCCAGAGCACCGCCGAACCCAGCGAGCGAACCCAGGGCCAGTACGTCGCGACGCGTCGCCACGTCAGTTACCCCCCGACCGTTGCCGGTGTGGATCCATGACTGAACACGTAACGCATGTAACAGCGCAGGTCAAGCTGTATTCTCCAAGTTATTCAACCGCGTAAGTTTTCAGCACTCGCGGACCCGGTCCGACCAGTTAGTTGACAATTGGACAGGCCAGTTGTATTTTTGTAACGGATGCTACAGGCAATGCGGGCATCAACCGGCATTGCGAAAACCAAACTTCAACGTTCATCCAGGGGGATCCGCGTATGAACGCACTCAAGCTGTTGGGCCGGCCAGCTCGCCGGACGCTACTCGCTGCATCGATCTACGGCCTCCTGTGGCCCGCCCTCGCGGCAGCCCAGGATGATGAGGATGATGACGAGGTCATCGATGAAATTGTCGTCGAAGGCATCGCCTACGGCGCCGCCCGCGCGCTGCAGCAGCAAAAGGAGTCCGACACCATTGTCACCGTGGTCTCGGAAGAGACGCTCGAGAATATACCCGAGCAAAGCATCGGCGAAGCCCTCTCGCGCTTGCCGGGTGTTTCCATCCAGCGGGATCGGGGCGAGGCCAATTTCATTACCATCCGCGGCGCCGCGCCGCGTCTCAACTCCGTGACCCTGAACGGCGACGCGATCCTGGTGCCGGAGGACACGCTCAATTCGGCAACCCGTGGCAACCGCGCGCCCAAGCTGAATTCGGTACCCTCGACGCTGATCAGCCAGATCGAGGTCTACAAAGCCGTGCCGCCGAACATGGATGGTGATTCGATCGGTGGTGCCGTCGAAATTACGACCAAAAATGCGAGTGAGCTGACGGAGCCGACCTTCGACGGAACCATCCGGCTCGGCTACAACGATCTCAGCGAAGGCCAGCTGACGGGCGGCGAGTTTACCTTTGGCAGCCCGCTGAACGAGGCCGGCACGTTCGGCATCATTGCGACCTTGTCCCACGAGGCGGACGAACGCGGTATTTCCGGCATAGAGGCAGAGTGGGCCCGGATCGACCAAGTGCTCGACCTGGCGACCAATACGTCCGTACCGCTCGGCGCGGACCATCATGTGATCGAAACCTATGACGTCATATGGCGAGGATTCACCCGCACCCGTACTGGCGCCAACCTGACCCTCGACTGGCAGCCGAGCGACAATCATTCCTTCAAGACAGGCGGCTGGTATTCGTCTTTCGAAGACGACGAGCTGCGACGACGGCTGCAGTGGCGCGTTGGTGCCAGCGGTGACTTCACAACGGCGACGACGTTCGACGCCGAGCGACGGCACATCAGCGGCGAGACCGACGGCGGACGAGTGCGCCGCCGCGTGCGCGAGGGCACGGTCGACAGGGAAAACTGGAACGCATTCCTCGAAGGCAATCACCTGCTCGCCAACGGGGTCTGGGCAGTTGACTGGCGGCTTTCCCACTCCTTTGCCAATCAGGTCGTCGATCGTACAGTGGGACGATGGGAAGCGCGTGCGCAGGACCTCGGGCTGCGTGGCGACGGTGTGGCCGACTGGACCTTTACGAACGGCAATACCGGCTACGTCGACTATACGACGCCTGCATGGCAGAACGACCTGAGTGTCATCGAAATCGGCAATCGCGGCGACTTCACGCAGCTTCGCGACGAGACTTCCGAAGACGAGATGGATTCGGTGAAGGTCGATTTCGGTCGCATGTTCGAAGTCGGTGACGGAGAGCTCGAACTCGAGTTCGGCTACAAGGGCCGGTTCCGGGACCGCGACCTGTTTCCGGCAGAATTTGTCTACGCCGGCGACGAGGACAACCCGCACTACATGATCGATTACCTCAGCGACGAACCGAATCTCGAATGGTCGCCGTTCGGCTATGACGGCGGCCAGTGGTCCGATGCTTATACTTTCGACCGCTTCTTCGAGCAGAACCCGGACCGGTTTACGCTTGACGGTGACAATCTCGAAGAAGCGTACGCCGTAAAGGAAGACATCGATGCCCTTTATCTCATGGGGACGTACACGACGGGTCCGTGGACCGTGGTGGCCGGTGCGCGTTACGAAGACACGACCACGGACATCATAGCGCGGGACGGCAGTGTGGCCGCTGACTACGACAACCTCTTACCCGCGCTCATACTGCGCTACGAGCTGACGGACAATCAGCTTCTTCGGGCGGCTTGGACCAACAACCTGGGGCGGCCGGACTTTCCCGACCTCAGGCCGTTCTTCGACGACGAGTTTGAGTACGGGATCAGCGACAATACGGGCCTCCCGGAAGCCAGCCTGCGGGTTGAGGGCGGCAATCCGGAGCTGGAACCGTTCGAAGCGCAGAATCTCGAGTTCAGCTACGAATACTACTCGGAAAGTGGCGGCGTCATCTCAGCCGGCGTCTTCTACAAGGAGATCGAGAACTTCGAGTATGTCGAAGAGCTCATGGAAACAAACGTTACGGTAAGTGAACTGCCGGATTACCTGCAGTCCGTGGCACAGCAAGCCATCGATGATGCGCGCGCAGACGACCCGACCATACCGGCAGACCTCGATACCCTGGCCCGCTTCAACTACGCACGTCCGGTCAACGGCGACACGGCAACGATCCTTGGCTACGAGTTCAATTACCAGCAACAGTTCGTGAACCTGCCGTCGCCATGGAACGGGTTCGGTGTGTTCGGCAACTACACGTACATCGATGGCGACTCCGACGTTACCGAGGGCATCTCGCGGGACTTCGTCATCGGGCAGTTCGAAGACACACTCAACTTGCAGTTGTTTTACGAAATAGAGCAGTTCACGGCAAGGGTTGCCTACAACCGCAACGGGCTCACTTATAATTCGCTGGGCCTCGGTCTGGACGACGGTGCGGTTGTTGACAATCCGGACGACGACGAAGGCGTCAATGACGAATATACGGTGGATCTCGCACTGCAGTACCGCCACGATATGGGCGACACCGGGCTGCTCACGGTGTTTTTCGATATTCAGAATATGACGGACGAGGTGACTCGAAACCGTTTCCTGGGCTCGCAGAGCCTGTACCGGTTTATCGAGCACGAGAGCAACGGCCGCAGCTACAACCTGGGCGTTCGCTGGACCTGGTAGCAGTTCTGCCGTACTGACCGCCGAAGGATTCGGCGGTCAGTACGGCGTGTTCTGGGAATCCCCCCCCGGAAGCGCGCCGTCTGGTCCGATCAGGACCGGACGGCGTTTTTCATTTTCCGAGTACCGCGCAGAAAGTTGGCAAAGTGTAATGATTCTTTCAGCGCCCCCTCTCCATTGAATTCCTGTAAATATTCGGACAGTATGTTCACCTGATCCGAGGGGGCTCCGGTATTCATGTGGTCTGTCGTCCTGCTTGCAGCGTCCATTGCGCTGATCGTTCTCCTGACGACGCGTTTCCGTATTCATCCCTTCGCCTCGCTCATTGTCGCCGCTTTTTTCTTTGCGCTCCTCGATGGCATGCCGCTCGACATCGCCGTGCGTGCGGTTAACGCAGGATTCGGCGATACGGTCGGTTCCATCGGCCTCGTAATCGTCGCCGGCTCGATCATCGGCACATTCCTGCATCATTCCGGGGCAGCCACCCGGCTGGCGGTGGAGTTTGTGCGCCTGGCCGGGCCGCGCCGCGTCCCGGTGGCGATGGGCGCTGTCGGGTACATGGTCTCCATCCCGGTCTTCTGCGATTCGGGTTTTGTACTGCTTTCATCCATCAATCGTGCTATCGCGGTGCGTGCCGGTGCGTCCCTTGCGGCCTGCACGGTGGCGCTCAGCCTCGGCCTTTATGCAAGTCACACGCTCGTCCCGCCGACGCCCGGCCCGGTCGCGGCGGCGGGGATCCTCGGTGCGGATCTCGGGCTCGTCATCGGCTTCGGTGGGCTCATCAGCCTGTTGGCGCTCGCCGCCGCCCTGGCTTTTGCGTACACCTACGCACCGCGCGTCGAACTCGACTATGACCGCCACGTGCCGGTGACCGAGGCCGGTATGGCCGAGGGCGAAACCAGCCTCGATGACGCACCGGGCATCGTACTTTCGCTGCTGCCGATCCTGCTTCCGCTTATGTTGATCGTCGGCCAAACCTGGGCCGAACTTCCAGGTTCGCCTTTTGGCACGGCGCAAGCTGCCGCTGTCATTCGCTTCTTCGGTGAGCCCGCGATCGCACTGAGTATCGGTGTGCTGGCAGCATTGCTCCTGCCCGCGCGTTTCAATCGCAAAATGTTGTCGGCCGGCGGCTGGTTCGGCGAAGCGATACGCACCGCAGCGGTGATCATTGTAATTACCGGCGCCGGCGGTGCGTTCGGTCGAGTGCTGCAGGAGTCCGGCCTCGCGACAAATATCGGCATCGGCCCGGTCGGACACACGGCGGGGATACTCGTGCCCTGGCTGGTCGCTGCAGCCATCAAGACCGCACAGGGGTCTTCAACGGTAGCAATGATCACCGCGGCGGGCATCGTGACACCCCTGCTGGGGTCCCTCGGTCTCGATACCGAAACGGGCAAGGCACTGGCGGTCGTCGCGATCGGTGCCGGTTCAATGATGGTGTCACACGCGAACGACTCTTATTTCTGGGTCGTAACCCAGTTCGCCGGTATGACCGTCGAGCAGGGCTATCGCTTGCAGACGCTAGGTTCACTCGTGCAGGGCACAATCGCCGGATTTGGCGTTTTGCTGCTTAGCATAATCGTCCTTTAGTACGCACGCACGATTGCGCGCGCGAATTCTGTGGGCCGGTGAGATCGCATTTCTAAACAGCAGAGGAAAAGATGATACGCAGACTGGCCCTTTTCGGCGGCGTGCTCGCCGCTCTCGCAACAGGCTTTGGCATGAGCTCAGCGGGATTTGCCTCCCCGATGAGTATCACTGCTGGCGTGACGGTCTTGTGTGCCGTCTGGTGGATTTTCGAAGCCATTCCCATTCCGGCGACCTCACTCCTGCCGCTCGCGGCGTTTCCTCTGTTTGGCATTCTGACGCCCGACGAAGTGGGTGCTTCCTACGGCAGTCCACTGATCCTTCTCATGCTCGGGGGCTTCATTCTCTCGACGGCTATGGCGCGCAGTGGCGTACACCGCCGGCTGGCGCTGACGATGGTCCGGATTTTCGGGGGGCACGCCGGCATACAGCTCGTACTCGGCTTCATGGTGGCCGCTGCTGCCCTCAGCATGTGGATCTCGAACGTGGCCACGTCACTCATGATGTTGCCCATCGCGCTGGCCGTCTGCGAGAAGCTGGAGAACCCGCGCATGGTTGTCGCGCTCCTGCTCGGTATCATGTACGGCTGCAGCATCGGCGGCATCGGCACGCCGATAGGCACCCCTCCGAATCTCATTTTCATGCGCGTCTACGGTGAGACCACCGGCGATGAGCCGACCTTCACGGAGTGGATGGGCTGGGCGCTGCCCATCGTCTTCGTCATGGTCCCGATCGCGGCGCTGTGGCTCACGCGCGGCATGCCCCGGGGCGATCGTATCGAGTTGCCGCAATCGGGTCCGTGGCGTGCCGAGGAAGTCCGAACCCTGTCGGTATTCGCCGTTACGGCACTGTTATGGGTGACCCGCAAGGAACCCTTTGGCGGCTGGAGCGAATGGCTGGATCTCCCCTCGGCAAACGATGCGAGTGTCGCGCTGTTGGCAGTGATTACCATGTTCCTCGTGCCCAACGGTCGAGGCGAACGCCTGCTGGATTGGGACACCGCTGTTTCCATCCCGTGGGGCATCCTCATACTCTTCGGCGGCGGCGTCGCGATTGCACAGGCATTCGCCGCCTCCGGGCTGAGTAGTCTCGTTGGCGAAAGTCTGGCCGGCCTGAGTGGACTGCCGATACCGCTCGTCATTGTAGTGACGTGTCTTGCCGTCAGCTTCCTGACGGAGATCACCAGCAACACGGCAACCACGGCGCTCCTGATGCCGATTCTAGCCGCTGGCGCTGTGGCGGCCGGCATCGATCCGAAGCTGATAATGGTGCCCGCGGCAATCAGCGCCAGTTTCGCATTCATGCTGCCCGTCGCTACCGGTCCCAACGCGGTGATATTCGGGTCAGGCAAACTCAGCGTGGCGGAAATGGCGCGGCAAGGATTTGTCCTGAATATCATCGGCGCCTTGGTCATCTCGGCGGCTGCCTTGTTCTTACTGCGCTGAACGCGGCGCGATACCGGGTAGCACTACTCTGTAACGTATGTTACAAAAGATGCCCCGGTCGGTGCGAGGTGAGGGTGTGCCAGATCCATTCAGAATTGCGGCAATCCCGGGCGACGGAATCGGGCGGGAAGTACTGCCGGTCGGTATCGATGTCGTTTCCGCAGTAGCGCGCGCGCAGGGCGTTGAACTCGAATTCACGCATTTCGATTGGAGCTGTGAGCGCTACCTGAAGGCCGGCGCCATGATGCCTGCTGACGGTATACAGCAACTCGCGGAATTCGACGCCATTTATCTTGGCGCCGTCGGCTTTCCCGGCGTGCCCGACCAGGTATCACTGTGGGGCTTGCTGATCCCGATTCGGCGCGAGTTCGATCAGTACGTCAATCTGCGACCCTGCAAGATGTTGCCCGGTATCCGCTCACCGCTCGCCGGTATCGCGCCGGGTGAGATCGACTACCTCGTCGTGCGCGAAAACACCGAGGGTGAGTACTCCAGCATCGGCGGCCGGATCTTTGGGGGGACGCCGCGCGAAGCGGTTGTCCAGCAAACGGTGTTCACCCGAACCGGGGTGGACCGGGTACTTCGTTACGCGTTCGATCTCGCCAGGCAACGGAGCAAGCGCCTGACGAGCGCCACGAAGTCCAACGGCATCATGCACACCATGCCTTTCTGGGATGAGCGCGTTGCCGCCGTCGGCCGCGACTATCCGGACGTCGAAGTCGAGCAGTTCCATATCGATATCCTGTGTGCGCATCTCGTGCAGCGGCCAAAAAGCTTTGACGTCATCGTCGGGAGCAACCTTTTCGGTGACATCCTTTCCGACCTCGGACCCGCCACCACAGGCAGCATCGGGATTGCACCCAGCGCCAACCTCAACCCGGAAAAGTGCTATCCGTCCATGTTCGAACCCGTGCACGGGTCGGCACCCGACATCGCGGGCAGAGGAATCGCCAATCCCATTGGAACCATCTGGGCCGGCGCAATGATGCTCGAACACCTGGGTCTCGGCGCGGGCGCGACGGCCATCGTCGAGGCGATCGAATCCGTCTTACAAGTTGGGCAGGTTGGCACGCCCGACATTGGGGGAACAAATACTACTTCCGAGCTGGGCGGTACAATCGAGCGGGCAGCGCTTGCAGCTTGCTTGCGGACGTCTGATTAGCGGCGTCTGGAGTCGACCGGACAGCCTCGAGGTCCGACCCGGCAAGCTCCTTCTTGTACGATCTATTCTGTTATCGGCCGGCTCGCGAATCGTTGGCGCTGTCGCTCGATCTCCTGTCTCGCCTGAGCGATGGCATCGACCTCCGTAGCGCTAAGCAGGCCTTCCGCAGTCTGAGCCAGGTGTGCGCGCATCGCTACTCGCGCTCCGGTTGCGTCTCGGGAGCGCAGCGCATCGACAATGGCCGTGTGTTCTCGAATGATAGGTTTGATTCCCGTCGATCGCACCTGGTTCATCAGGCGCACACACATCTCGGAGTGGTAACGAAAGTCCCAAAGGTGCTCCAGCGCAGTCACAATTGCACTGTTGTTCGTCGCCCTGGCGATGCTCAGGTGAAATTCGCGATCGGCCAGTTCTCCGGGAACTCCGCGTTCGTTCTCCTGCTGCATTTCCACGACGACGGCTTCAAGATGCGTTATTTCCTCATCGGATATATGCGCGGCGGCCAAGGCTGCAATTTCGCCTTCAATAAGCGTGCGGGCCTCGATGAGTTCGAAGGGTCCGATGTCGAGGCCGGACAGACCAGAGTCGTCGCCGTCGGCGGAGCGCACGTAGACGCCGGATCCTTGTCGCACTTCAACGAGGCCAGTGATTTCGAGCGCGATGATCGCTTCCCGCACCGTAGGCCGGCTGACCTGGAAACGCTGCGCAAGGTCGCGCTCCGCCGGCAATCGCTGGCCCTTGACGAAGCGGCCACCGTGGATGTCCCTCGCCAGTGAGTGCGCCACTTTCTGGTACAGGCGTGTGGGTTTGGCGGCAGACATAGGTGTCCTGCATTGAATCGGCCAGACCAGTCTATCATAGCCGGTCCGCGATCCTGCACGGTAATATCTGCCCGTGGGGTCATTTTTCGCTTAAACGTTAGAAATCAGAGACAAAACCTAGCTGAAGACTGGTCCTCTGTCCCGCGGTCTGGCCCTGGTTACTTCCCGTAGGGTACACTCAATTGGCAAGACCAGTTAGATTCCTTTTAATTTGATGCCTGCGCGTCATTCGCGGCAGCCTCAACGCAGTAAAGGTCGCATTTTGAAAGCTGAATACAGAATAGCCGCAATTCTGATGACGTTCCTTTACGGCATTCCCTCCGCACATGCCGCTGACTGGGACGAACTGTTCAACGGCAAGAATCTTGACGGCTGGTCCCGCGTCGGCGGAGACGCCGAGTATCGTGCGAAGGATGGCGTGATCGTCGGTACGTCTCGAGCCAACACACCAAATACCTTCCTGGTTTCTAACGAACGCTACGGCGACTTCATCCTGGAGTATGAAGCGCGAGTCCACCCGCAGCTCAATTCAGGTGTACAGATCCGCAGTAATCTGGACGACCGCGGGGTCGTTTTCGGCTACCAGGTTGAAATTGATCCATCAGCGCGTGCCTTTACCGGCGGCATCTACGACGAGCAACGCCGTCGCTGGCTCTATCCGTTGTCACGCAACGAGAAAGCCCGGAACGCATTTCAGAACGGTATCTGGAATTCATTTCGTATCGAAGCCATCGGCGATACGATCAATGTCTGGGTCAATGGCGTCCAGACCGCGCGTCTCGTCGACGACATGACCGCGGATGGCTTTGTCGGTCTGCAGGTACACAGCATTCCGGACGCCGAACTGGCCGGCACGATGGTCGAGTGGCGCAACATCCGCATCCTTACTCGCAATATCGAGCAGCATCGTCGCGCCACAGACCCCGAAGTCGTCGAACTCAGCTACCTGGTCAACCGACTGAGTGAGTACGAAAGCCGGCATGGCTGGCGCCTGCTCTGGGATGGCGAGTCGACGGCCGGTTGGAGAGGCGCCAAACTCGACCGGTTTCCGGCCACTGGATGGACCATTGAGGACGGCGTACTGACAGTGGAGGTGACGGACGGCGGTGAGGCGACCGGCCCCGGTGACATCGTCACAACGGACAGCTTCGACGATTTCGAACTTGCCCTCGAGTTTCGATTGTCGGCCGGCGCGAACAGCGGCATCAAGTATTTCGTCGACCCCGACCTCAATATCGGCGAGGGGTCGGCCATCGGTTGCGAATTTCAGATCCTCGACGACGAGCAGCATCCGGATGCGAGAAACGGCGTGGCCGGCAATCGCACGCTGGGATCGCTCTATGACCTGATCGCGCCCGAGAACTACTCCGCCCCGGGTCGCGAGAAACAGTTCAAGGGCATCGGACAATGGAACCAGGCAAGGGTCGTTTCGAGAAACGGTCATGTCGAACACTGGCTGAACAATGAAAAGGTCGTGGAGTACGACCGCAACAGCCAGATGTTCCGTGCGCTCGTGGCGTACAGTAAATATAAAGTGTGGCCAAACTTTGGGCAGTGGCCCGAGGGACGGATCCTTCTCCAGGATCACGGCAACGAAGTCAGTTTCCGCAATATCAAGGTACGCGAACTGTAGGTCGCGCACTCCAGGCAACGCATCACAGTTACGGGCATCCCGGGGGGAGCATGACAGGCCGCAAGCAAACTCGACGTTCGTTCATCCGGCAAACAGCCGCGGCAGGCACTGGCGCGGCGTTCGCACTTTCGAGCGCCGCCTCGAGCTATGCCCGCGTCATCGGCGCCAACGAGCGCATTAATCTTGCAATTATTGGTGCGCGCAGTCGGGGCAAGGCATTATTCGAGGGTGCGCACGCGGAGGCCGGTGAAAGCGTGCATATCCATACGTTGTGCGATGTGGATACTCGCGTTCTGGCGAGTGAATCGGAGGCGGTACGCGTGCTGACCGGTTCCGCACCCAGGCTGGTTCGAGACTTCAGACGTGTCGCCGACAACGCCGACGTCGACGCCGTGATCGTCGCGACGCCGGACCACACGCACGCGCCGTTCACGATCCTGGCGGCTGAAGCCGGCAAAGACGTCTACGTTGAAAAGCCATGCAGTCACAACCCCCGTGAGGGCGAACTGCTGACAGAAGCCGCACAGAAATACGGCCGTGTCATCCAGATGGGCAACCAGCAACGCTCGGCACCCACCTCCATCGAAGCTATCGCGGACATACAACAAGGTGCCATTGGCAAACCGTACATGGGAAAGGCCTGGTACTCCAACGCCCGCGGCAGTATCGGTACCGGCAACGCCGTGCCCGTGCCCGACTGGCTTGACTGGGAGCTGTGGCAGGGTCCGGCGCCGCGCCGCGAGTACCGCGACAATCTTGTGCACTACAACTGGCACTGGTTCTGGCACTGGGGAACCGGCGAGGTCAATAACAATGGCTTGCACGAGATCGACATTTGCCGATGGGCGCTGGGGGTCGGTTTGCCGAAACGTGTGTCCTCCAGCGGCGGGCGCTTTCATTTCCAGGACGACTGGGAGTTTTATGATACGCAGGTTGTGAGTTACGAGTACGATGACGCGCTCATCACCTGGGAAGGGCGCAGCTGCAACGCGTTCCAAAACTTCGAGCGAGGTCGAGGCGCCAGCATACATGGCACCGACGGGACCGTCCTACTGGATCGCAATGCTTACCTGCTCTACGACAATGCCGGTCAACTGGTTAAACAGGTCAATGAGCGGGCCCAGTCGGGCACCACCGATGTAGTCGGCGGTGGTGCGCTCGACCGCTACCATCTCCGTAATTTCTTCAACGCCATCCGCGAAGGGGAGGAACTGCGATCGCCTGTCGCTGAAGGCGCGCGAAGCACTTTGCTTTGTCATTTGGGTAACATTTCCCAAAAACTTGGCAGGACGCTCGAGATCGATACCGAAACAGGCCGGATCGAGAACGATCGAGAGGCGATGAGTTTCTGGGGCAGGGAATATGCGAATGGATGGGAACCGAAAGTCTGACGCTGCGGTGCGCAAGACAGGTTGTTTCATGGACAGGCGCGCATTCATGCACGCTACCGGGTTCGTTGTCGGTGTAGGGGTGCTCGGCGCAAATGCACCTGTGGCTGGCGCAAATAATCGTATTCGCGTTGGCATCATCGGTACCGGCATCCGCGGGCAACAACTCATCGGGTTTCTCACGGAATCGCCGTCATTCGAGATCGTCGCTTGCTGCGACACGCTGCCGTTAAGGCTTAACGAAGGGATAGCACTCGCGGGCAACAATCCGGCCGCATATGAGGATCACAGGCGCCTGCTGGATGACCGAAGCATCGACGCTGTCGTGATCGCCACGCCGTTCAGCCACCACGTCATTGCCGCCCTGGATGCACTGGATGCCGGCAAGCATGTCTATTGCGAGAAGACGATGACCAAAGGCGTTGCGGACACGCGCCGCGTGTTACGGGCTTACCGCGACAGCGCGCTGATTTTTCAAACCGGGTTTCAGTATCACACCTCACCGCTGTACGAGGCGGCCATTGGGATGATCCGCGACGGCCGCTTGGGTGAGATCGCAGCCGTGAACTGCCAGTGGAACCGCAATGGCGACTGGCGCCGGCCTGTGCTGGAGCCTCGCTATGAGCGACAGATCAACTGGCGGATGTATCGTGAGTACTCAGGCGGACTGGCAGCGGAACTGTCGGCGCACCAGATGGACTTCTGCAATCTGATCTTGCCGGGCGGCATCGAGCACGTCTCTGGTGTCGGCGGCATCGATCACTGGCAGGATGGACGGGAAACCTACGACAACATTAATCTCACCGTACGTTATCGAGGCGGCGTCACCGCGACATTCGCAAGCCTTACGACCAATAGTCTCGGCGGATATCGCATCTCGGTTCTGGGAAAAAAAGGCGCAATCGAGCTTACGACGACCAAGGGCTGGTTCTATCCGGAGGAGGCTTTGGAAAAAAACCCGCCCGATGGGCTGGACCTCGTTTCGGGTGCGTCGACTGTCAGCCAGGAAGGCAGTTACAGTCGCGCCGACGACTCGAGCCGCTATGCCATAGATGCACCGGAGGACAATCCCACGCCGCATGCGCTCGAAGCGTTCGCTACTGCGATCCGTGACAACCGTCAACCCTCGTCGAACGTCGAGACGGGTGCCCTGGTGTCAATCATGGTACAGATGGCCCTCGACGCAATGGGCAACGACCGCGTCGTCCCCTGGTCAAAGGATTACGAACTGCCGGGCTGACAGCGCGCCTCGACGTTGCGTATGGCGCTTTCCGCCGCAACGAGCCGCGTAACATAGCTATGGCGATGGCTATCGCCCGGCAAGGCGCATCGAGCCGTCTCGCTGCATTCCAAATCAATGGGTCACGTCCAATGTCGGTCCAGTCCGTCCCGCGGCCGCTCTCCCTTGCGTCAGCACCCAGGCTGATCCAATGTGTCAGGCCAGTTTAGCATACGGGGGCGAGATCCCAAGCCCGCACGAGGGTGCGAGAAACCGAGTATTGACGACATAAACCGTTCTCAGCAAACAGAAAAATAGCGAAGCCGCCCGCTGCGTGCCTCTGGGTATTCTCCTGAAACTGCGGTACTATCGTCAAACAAAATTGGTATAGCCAAACAGCAAAAACCGGGGACAGAAGGAATGCGGGTCGTAAATGGCCGGGTCATCGTGACCAGCCCGGGACGCAACTTCGTCACGCTTAAGATCGAAACTGACGACGGCGTGTACGGGGTTGGCGATGCCACATTGAACGGGCGCGAACTCGCGGTCGCTGCTTACCTTTCGGAGCATGTCATACCTTGTCTGGTGGGCACCGATCCCGCCCGCATCGAAGACACGTGGCAGTTTCTGTATCGAGGTGCCTACTGGCGCCGCGGCCCGGTGACAATGTCCGCGATTGCCGCCGTCGATATGGCATTGTGGGACATCAAAGCCAAGGTGGCGGGTCTGCCGCTCTATCAGCTACTGGGGGGCGCCTGCCGGAACGGGGTGCTGGTTTACGGCCACGCCAATGGTCGCGATATCGACGAGACCTGCGACGAAGTCGCTCGCTACCTGGAAATGGGCTATCGCGCAATTCGGGCACAAAGCGGCATACCAGGATTAAGTTCCGTGTACGGCGTTGGCAAGGGACGCATGCACTACGAACCCGCCGAAGGCGAACGTCCGGAGGAAGTGACCTGGTCTACACCGGAGTACCTGCGGCACACGCCGGAGCTCTTCGAACGATTGCGTAACCGCTTCGGCTTCGGTCCCGAATTGCTGCACGACGCGCACCATCGGCTGACACCAATCGAGGCTGCGACGCTCGGTAGATCACTTGAACCTTACCGCCTTTTTTGGCTGGAAGACCCGACGCCAGCGGAGAATCAGGAGGTATTCCGGCTGATACGACAACATACGACAACACCTATCGCCACCGGCGAGGTTTTCAACACGATCTGGGACTGCAAACAACTCATTGAGAACCAGTTAATCGATTACATACGGGCAACTGTCGTCCATGCCGGCGGCTTATCGCACCTACGACGCATCGCCGACCTGGCAGGTCTTTACCAGATTCGGACCGGCTGCCACGGTGCGACCGACCTGTCGCCGATCAGTATGGCTGCTGCTCTGCACTTCGGCCTGTCAATCCCGAACTTTGGCATACAAGAGTACATGCGGCATACGGAGGAGACCGATGCGGTTTTTCCGCACGTCTACTCGTTCAGCGATGGCTATTTGCATCCGGGGGAGCAACCGGGTCTCGGCGTCGATATCAACGAAAAACTCGCCGCGACGTACGCCTATTCGCCGGCTTATCTGCCGATCGCGCGCCTTCGCGACGGCAGTATGTGGCATTGGTAGAGACGCCTCAATGAAAGTGGCGTTCGCAAAGGAGAATGTGACAATGAAGCGTACATTACTATTGGCTTATACCGCGATCGGCGTAATGGCACTCGGGGGCACTGCGCAGGCGAACCGTGACCACAAGCTGAATCATGTCTGGTCACGCCTCGCGGACATTAATGGCGAATTCGGTTCGGTCGAATCCGCGGAGTTTTCGCCCGATAGCAGCCATATAGTCACGGGCACGAAGTACGACAATTCGGTCCGCCTGTTCCGGACTGAAGATGGCCACCTCGTTTGGAAAGCCACGCTGCCTGCCGAAATCGAGCGCGTGGGGTGGACCGCGGATGGGCAATCCGTTGTGTCGGTGAGTGAAGATCACTACGTGCGAGTCATCGACGCAACGGACGGCAAGATCCTGCGCGAGATGCGACACGGCAATGGCATCGACAGCCTGTCCCTGTCAAACGACGGGCGTGTCATGGCTGTAGGTGAGGAGTCCCGGCACGTTGACGGTCGGCTGACGGCGCCGGTGGTGCTTTACGACACGGAGAGCTGGAAAGAAATACGCCGTGTCGAGCAGGGCGACACTGCCAATGAGATTTCTTTCACGCCCGACGACGTACGCTTTGTCGTGGCTGGTGCTGCCGACATGCGGATCTGGAACACCGAGACGGGCCGACTGGTGCGACACCACTCGCTCGCGCAGCTAGACGACGATTCAAGCGGTCAGCACCGTTTCATCAGCACCAAGGTGTCTCCGGACGGCCGCTATATCGTCATCGGAACCAACGAGGGATGGCTCTACTTTTACGACGCGAAGTCCGGTGACTTTATTCGTCGACTGAACAAGACGGGCGAAAAAGTAGAGACTGTAGAATGGACCAAGGACAGCAAATACATTCTCGCGTCGGGCAAGAGTGATGTAATTGATTTTTTCGCTGTCGAATTTGCACTGGACACCTCCCTGGGAAACTCTGCCGTGCCAATCGGAATGCGCGTGCCGATGTCGGATCAACTGGAGTACATGCATTTCAACCGCTCGGGGTCGCTGCTGACCACTGCACACCAGGATGGTACCGTGCAACTATGGACCTACATGTCTGACAATCCCGGCATCAATCAACGCTCGCATTCCAGTCTCGTTGACGAGCAACGCGAACGGTTCGGCACCGACAAGGCGCAACAATGACAGCTTGGCGGAATGCATTGATCGAACATTTGCGGAGATGTCGCGCGCATCCCGTACACTTTTTACACTCTAAATCGATAGTTAACATTCAGAATCGATAGGTATAGCGGATTTTCGCTGCCACCGACGATTCAGTACTTCGGAACTGGTCGTGCACCTCATGATCCTCCCAGTCGTGACTGACAACCAGCCAGAGGTCTCGACCGGCCTCAACGTTGTACCGAAATCGGACATTCAGTCCCAGATTTTCCGAGAGATTGTCATATTGCAATTGTGTGATGAGTGAGGCATGCGAAGTGAAGGCGATAGTGCTGACGAGCTCCAGCTCGTGGGTTTCTGCAGTCGTCTCCGCAAATGAATAACGATTGAATTCGTAGTCCAGTTTCAGCCGCATATGTCGGTTGAAATACCATTCGACGCTCGGGCTGACGGTCAGGCGATCGCCTGTGTAATAGTCGCCGTTGCTCAATTCCAAGCCGGCCGCGAGAGGGCGGTGGTCCGATGTTTCAAACTCGACTGTGTATCGGTTAAATGCGTATGAGCCGGCCGGAATCAGGATACCCAGATCTTCAAGTGGTTGCTCGTCGCTCAGCAGCCCTTCTCGTTGTCTGCGGAAGGCAAGTGCCGCACTGTCGCCGTACGCGGATTCCAGTTTCATCAGCTGCAGTCGCATGTCCTCCGACTGAACGTCACCGGTGTCTATGTATGACCATCGCTCATAGCTTATTGACGAGGCAATTTCGCGCAGAAAATTCGCATTTCCGACGATATGGCTGTAACCGGCTTCCATCGCGACAAGCTCGACGCCGACTCGATTGACGAAACCGATCGGAGGGCGAAAAGTTTCCCCTATGGACTGGAACTGCATCCCGAATTCGAAGCCTACGGGACTCGGAAGGGATGCGGCCAGACTGTAGGCCGAGTCGGATCCGGATTGATCGGCATTGCTCGACTGTTGCAGCCAGCCCTGGACCGTTGCGGTCCGATTGCGCAGCAAACTGTCATTTCGGAAGTGAAAATCGAGACCCAGCAGCGAGTTGTTTTCGGCAGACGTCGGGTCGCCTTCCGTGGCAATGAAACCAATTGCGCCGTTGTCGAATAGCCTGCCCAACGCTCGAGCAACAACAAGGTCAGTTTCCGGTACGCTGCCATGCGCATCCTGGCGAACGTATAGCATTCCCAAGTCCCAATCACCCGCATGTCCACCGAACTTCGCGCCGTACAGCAGATCAATGGGTTCGCGCTGGTTGCTGAGGCCGATCCGTCTCGAGAAAAATGGCAACGCATTGGCCTCTGAGCGCATGCCGATTTGACTGGAGTCCGCATCACCGTCCGGCGGAATACCTCCGAACTGGAAGACATCGAAATTTGTCAAAAAGAAAGTCCGCTTTTCCGGAAAAAATGGCTGAAATCGTCTTAGTCCCAGGTCTCTGTCGTCTACCTCGGTGGCAGCAAAATCCGTGTTGACCGTAAGTAGCAGATTGCCGATGTCGCCCAGCTCGAAGTCGACGTCAACTGACGGCTTCCACTGGTTGAATTGGGTGTCGCCGTCGATCATATTGTGCCATTCAGTACTTAATGATGGCGATACTTCTATGCCTCGGCCAGCTCGTAAGTTGCTAATGCCCGATAGCAATCCGGACGTTGTCGGGTCAATTCGGCCGTTACTTGAGGTCCAGGCGACGATCTCGTCATTCGCTGAAATTTCGCGCCAAAGATTGATGCGCCATAACGCCTGGTCGGGACGAAAGCTCAGCGATTGGAACGGAATTTCCATTTCGATGGTCCATCCGTCGCTGGTCCGTTGCGCCTGACCGCGCCAGATTCCATCCCACTCGTCCGAGAAGTGCGTGCCGTTTGAATAGATGCCGTCATACCGAACGCCGTTTGGATTAAGTGCGAACTGATAGCCGGTACGCTGGGTATTGGTGGCATCGATGAGGACTCGTAGTGAATCGTCTGACCCGATAGAGTCACCCTGTCGCAGCACATTGTTGACGACAGAGCCTGGTTGTTTCGAAAAGGCATGTGCCGCCAGATAGATCGCTGATTCGTCGAAGGCAAGATACCAAACTGTCTCTTCGGACGGATTGGCGAACTCAACGGGCCTCACCTGGTGCATCTGGTCAAGTCGCGTGGCCGCTGCCCACTCACCCGGCTTGATGTGACCGTCAATTTGCGGTGCAGATGCAACAGGGTGGATGTGGAGCAGAGCGCCGGACTCCCCCGCTGCTGGAGAGCCCAGCAATAGTACGGTGGCCGACGGAGCAAAGCGCAGAAGCGAAGTCAAAGCCGGCTATGCGTTTAAAAACTGGCTGGCGCGATACATAAGGTTCGCCTCGGAGCGTCAGTAATTAAAATCCGAGTGAAAAAATCATGTCATTATCGGATGATAAAGTAAGAAATGGAACATTTAGTTCAAATTAGCTTCGCGGCCGGCCTGTTTACGTTGCCATTGAGTGGCTTGTCGAAAGGCCGAGATTCGAGGAGACCGATGAGACGATGCACCCTGTTCGCGGGTGGCGGAGCGGAAAATGGGGTTCGACAGGCGTCTGCGGGGATGTCGAAGGATGTACTAGGAGATCGGCAGCGTGATCCGGACAGCGGTTCCGGCGTCCTGCTCGCTCTCGACCCAGATTCGGCCGCCATGAGCCGCGACGATCGAGCGACAGATGTAGAGGCCCAGGCCGATGCCGGTCGTCTCTTGGCCATCCGCTTTCCAGAAACGCTCGAAGACCGCCTCCTGCAGGTGTCGGGGAATGCCAGGACCGTTGTCGGTGACGGCAAAACGAACCTCCGTGCCAGTACGCCGTCCATCGACGGTGATGCGCCCGCCCTTTGGCGTGTACTTCATGGCGTTCGAAACCAGGTTTGCGAACACCTGTAACAGACGCGGGTAGTCGAACTCGCAGATCAGGGGACGATCGAGATCTCCCGTCGTGAGAGTAATGCCCTTCGCCGATGCCATGTCGTGAAACGTGTCCAACGCGTCCGTAATCAACAATGCCGCATCCGCGCGGGCAGGAGCGACTGCGAGCTTGCCGGCCTCGATGGCGGCGACGTCGAGCAAATCGCCGATCAGCTTGTTCGTGCGCGCCGCGTACCGATGAATGCGGTCGGTATGCGTGCGCGTATCCCTGCCCTCGTCAGTCGCAGGCGCCTTCGCAGCGAGCAATGAAGCGCAAATGACTATGCCGCCAATGAGGTCGCGGAGGTCATGGCTTACGATGCCGAGAAAGTCGTCCCGATTTGACAAGGCCTCGTCGGAACGCTCGCGCTCCGTCAGCAGGTATCGATCCGTGCTCTCGCGTTCGAGCGGCAAGAGCCGCATCAATGCCTGCGCCGTTTCCTCGCGTTCCCGGGCGAGGAGTGCATCGGCAAGATCACGTTCCTCGTCGACGGCCCGGTCTTCACGCTCGCGCTCGCCCTCGACGCCGGCTTGCGACGAACTGGAAGGAGATGCTCCATCGAGTTTATCGTCCTCCTCGTCTCTCGCCGCGCTCAACAGATCATCAGCCGCTTCACGAGCGCGGCGGACTATTCGATCGGCATCCTCCTCGGCGTCATTAGTGCGCTCTGCGAGCGCACGATCGGCATTGTCACGTTCCCGGCGCAATCCTTCATCGGTGTTGCCGCGCTCGGGCGACGCTTTGCGCTTGCTGCTCATGCGTCGGAGACTATCACAGGCGCCTGCCTGCCGCCCACGGTCTGGCGGGACGATCGGGGCGACGAAAAAGTAGGTTCCGGGGGCTCGATTTCGCCGGGGGACAGGTTGTCCGCTATGATTCAAATGGGCACAAAATCCCTTGCTGAACCAGGTAACCGGAGACCGATATGAACTACCGATTCGATCCTGAGGGTCGGCGCCTGCCGATCAAGCTCGACAGCACATCGAACGCCGAGTACGCGCCGATTCCTTTGGAGCCGCGCAATCGGGAGGCCAACCAGATCGCGCAGGCGGCCGTCAGCCGCAATGCGAAAAAGACCGGGCTTGGGCGGCGCGATTTCCTGGTGTCCACGGCCGGGGCGGCCACGTCCCTGCTTGCCATCAACGAGGCAAACGCGCGCGCTGGCCGGCACGCCGGCTACTTTGCGCTGCAGGCGGATGCGGCGCTCGATAACGAGCTTGCCGCAGAAGGACTCGGCAAAAAAGAATTCATTTTCGATGTGCAGGGCCACTACGTGCCCCCGAATGTCGCGGCAGAACGTAAAGAGGCGTGTGGGAAGTTCGACTACGTCAGTCGCGACTACATGCGATGCCTCGGCGCCGACGATTTCGTCAAGGACGTATTTCTCGACGCCGATACCGACATGATGGTGCTTTCCTTTGTCCCGTCCAGCCGCGATGCGGAACCGATTACGATCGAAGAGGCAGACGCCACGCGCCGCATCGTCGACGAGCTCGAAGGCACACACCGACTGCTGATTCACGGCCGCGTCAATCCGAACCAGGAGGGCGACCTCGAGGGTATGCAGGAACTCGCCGAGAACTACCCTATTTCGGCATGGAAGACCTACACCCAATGGGGTCCGGACGGCAAAGGATTCTTTTTGACGGACGACGTCGGTATCCGTTTCGTCGAAAAGGCGCGCGAACTCGGTGTGCGCAACATCTGCATCCACAAGGGCATTCCCTTCGGCCGGCAGTCCTACGAGCATTCGTTGTGCACCGATATCGGACCGATTGCAAAGCAGTTCCCCGACGTCAATTTCCTGATCTATCACTCGGGATGGATACCCGACCAACCCGAGGGCCCCTACGATCCGGATCGGGGCGAGGGGCTCGACGAACTTATTCGCTCAGTAGAAGCGGCCGGTCTCGGCAAGGGCTCGAATGTGTATGCCGAACTCGGCAGTACCTGGCGCGGCCTGATGCGGGATACCGACAGCGCTGCGCACGGCATCGGAAAACTCGTCCGGCATCTGGGTGAGGACAATGTGTTGTGGGGCACGGATTCGGTCTGGTACGGCTCTCCGCAGGATCAGATCCAGGCGTTTCGCGCGTTCCAGATTGCCGCCGACGTTCGCGACACACACGGCTATCCGGAAATCACCGACACGCTGCGCGCGAAGATCTTCGGGTTGAATGCGCTCAGGCCATACGGTATCTCGGTCGAGGAAGCCGGGATGCGGGCGGATGAGCATGTCATCCGGCGGCGCCGTGAGAACTACGCCGAGCGCCGCGATCCGCACCATCTTACCTTCGGGCCGAAGACCCGACGGGAGTTCCTGCGCTTCTGGCAAGCGTGAGGGCAATGCGACGGCGCCGCGTGCGTCTTGCATTTGAGGCGCCGGGTATTGAAGATGGCTGCCACTGCGAGTAAGGAGGTCCTGATTGCACGCAGCGGAACTGGAAAAGGCCATTCTGGGGTTGCTTGAAGAAAGCGGCTTCATTTATTCCGGGACCTCGAACGTCGACTGAGCGCGTCGCCGGCGACTCTGCGCAGGGACCTGGAGCGCATGGCATTGCCGCCACAGCAGCGCTCGTGATGATCGGTGGCGCGATCGTGCTGGCGGAGAGCGAAACGAAGACGCTGCAGGACACCGGCGTGATACCGACATCATTGCTCGGCGGCGGACTGCTGGGGCTTTACCTTCTCGGCTTCCTGACGCGTCGCGGCGACGCGCGCGCCGCCGGACTCGGGATTCTTGCGACCCTTCTCTTTACCGCCTGGACCCTGTTGTCCAGTTACGGGGTACTGCCTGCTGTCCTCCTCTTCCCGTTCGATCTGTACTACACCGGTTTGATCGGCAACCTCATCATGTTCGCCCTGGGCTTTCTCCTGGGCAGCGTCCTGCCGTCCCGCCGCCGCAACCTCGGGAACCTGACCGTATGGGACCAGCAGGACAGCACCCCGCTGAGCTGAATGGGCGTGTGATCGCTTTCGTTGCACACTGCAATCGGAAAATTGAATCGTTCCCGAGGTATTTATGCGATTAAACTGATTACGTAGAAAACGTGTGTATCACTACTACGGGGAAATACAATGCGTAATCAAACTGTTTCACTACTCGCCGCTTTGGCTGTGGGCATGTCGCCACTGATGCCATCGGGACTCGCCTCGGCGCAGGGCATGCCTCAACCGAACCGCTACTGGTGGCCGGACAACGTCGACCTCAGCGCACTTCGTGACCACGGGGCGGAATCCAACCCGATGGGCGATGATTTCAACTACGCCGAGGCATTTGCGAGCCTCGACCTCGACGCCGTCAAGGCGGACATCGAAGCGCTGATGACCTCGTCACAGGACTGGTGGCCGGCGGACTACGGTCACTACGGTCCGTTTTTCATTCGCATGGCCTGGCACAGCGCCGGCACGTACCGTGTCGCTGACGGCCGCGGCGGCGCAGGTGGCGGTCAGCAGCGCTTCGAACCACTCAACAGCTGGCCGGACAACGCGAACCTCGACAAGGCCCGCCGACTTCTATGGCCGGTCAAGCAGAAGTACGGACGGGCGATTTCCTGGGCCGATCTCATGGTACTCACCGGCAACGTGGCGCTGGAATCGATGGGCTTCGAGACCTTCGGTTTTGCCGGCGGTCGGGAAGACGACTGGGAAGCCGATCTGGTGTATTGGGGACCGGAGAAGGAATGGCTCGCGGACGAGCGTTTCAGTGAGGACAGGAAACTCGCTAACCCTCTCGCCGCAGTGCAGATGGGTCTCATCTACGTAAACCCGGAAGGCCCCAACGGCAACCCGGACCCGTTGCTCGCGGCGCAGGACATACGCGAGACCTTCGGGCGCATGGCGATGAACGATGAGGAGACCGTGGCGCTCATTGCCGGTGGACACACCTTTGGCAAAGCGCACGGGGCTGCGAAGCCCGCCGACTGCGTGGATGTCGAGCCGGCAGCCGCAGACATCGAAAACCAGGGATTCGGGTGGCAGAACACCTGCGGCAACGGCAGCGGTGCCGACACGATTACGAGTGGCCTGGAAGGCGCCTGGACCGCCAACCCGGTCGCCTGGACCTCTCAGTACCTGGACAACCTCTTCGGATTCGATTGGGTGCAGACGAGAAGTCCCGCCGGTGGGATCCAGTGGATTCCGGCGGATGAAGCTGCAGCAAACCTGGTACCCGATGCGCATGATTCGACCAAACGCCACGCGCCGATCATGTTCACGACGGACCTGTCACTGAAATTCGACCCGAGCTATCGCGAGATTGCCAAGCGCTTCCAGGAGAATCCGGACGAGTTCGAACTCGCTTTCGCCAAGGCCTGGTTCAAACTGA
Source organism: Woeseiaceae bacterium (assembly GCA_041743865.1). Taxonomy (GTDB): domain Bacteria; phylum Pseudomonadota; class Gammaproteobacteria; order Steroidobacterales; family Woeseiaceae; genus UBA1847. The sequence goes on along the minus strand of JBGTLY010000284.1, from coordinate 19,265 downwards.
CGCATCGTGACATGGGCCCGCGTGCACGTTATATCGGAAACCAGATTCCCGACGAAGAATTGCTGTGGCAGGATCCCGTTCCGACCGTTGATCACGAGCTGATCGACGAGAACGATATCGCCAGGCTGAAGAAGACAATACTTGCTTCCGGGCTGACGGTGCCGGAACTGGTCCGCACCGCATGGGCGTCCGCGTCAACCTTCCGTGGCACGGACATGCGCGGCGGAGCCAACGGTGCGCGCGTGCGCCTCGCCCCGCAGCGTGAATGGGACGTCAACGATCCTGAGGAGCTCGACCGGGTGCTGGGTCGGCTGGAAGCCATCCAGGCGGATTTCAACCGCTCGTCGTCCGGCGACAAGGCAGTGTCACTCGCTGACCTGATTGTCCTCGGCGGCGCGGCCGCCATCGAGCGTGCGGCGGAGGAGGCAGGACTCGAAATCGACGTTCCGTTCGTGCCCGGGCGGAGCGATGCGACGCAGGAGCAAACCGATATCGAGTCCTTTGCGGCGCTCAGGCCGACCGCCGATGGGTTTCGCAACTACTACGGCGAGGCAAATGCGCAATCGCCGGCAGTGTCGCTGGTCGAAAAGGCCGACCTCCTCACGCTGACTGTGCCGGAAATGACCGCCCTGGTCGGCGGCCTGCGGGTCCTCGGTGCGAACGCCGGTGGCCTTGACCACGGTGTTTTCACCGACCAGCCGGGCGTACTGAGCAACGACTTTTTTGTGAACCTGCTCAGCATGTCGACGCAATGGACAAAGTCAACCGGAGCCCCTGGCGTCTACGAGGGCAGGAACCGCGCGACGGGCGAACTCCAGTGGACCGCCACGCCCGTGGATCTCGTGTTCGGTTCGCAGGCGGAGCTTCGGGCGATTTCTGAAGTCTATGCAGAGAACGGCGGCGAAGACAGGTTCGTAAGGGATTTTGTGGATGCGTGGACGAAGGTGATGACCCTCGATCGCTTCGACCTCGCGGAGTCCACAGGGCGCGAGGTGTACGCGCAGCGCTGATCACGAACATCTCATCGTTATAATGGCGGCGCCTTGTGCGCCGCCGTTTTTTTCGAAGGGCCGAAAGCCCCGCCCCGACGACTCAATTGCCGATTCGAATCAGCTCGTCGTAGCGCGCGACCGACACTGGCGCGCCCAGGTCCTCGATGAGCCGTTTCTGCAACGGCAGCTGCGCTTTCTCTTCGCCATGGACGAGGTAGAGTGGCGGCCGGTTCGTGAATCCCGCATACCAGTCGACAAGGTCCTGTTGGTCTGCGTGGGCGGACAGGCCGCCAATCGTGTGCACAGTGGCATGTATGCCGACAGTCTCGCCCCATAGCGTGATTTCCTTTGCCCCATCAACGAGACGCCGCCCAAGGGTTCCTTCGGCCTGGTAGCCGACAATGAGCACGTGACACTGTGAGCGCCACACGTTGTTCTTCAGGTGATGCAGGATGCGCCCACCGGTACACATGCCGCTCCCGGCGATGATGATAGCGCCGGCACTGATGTCATTGATCGCCATGGAGTCTTCGACCGTCTTCGTGGCAAACAGGTTTGGAAGTCCGCGCTTGTCCTCCGTGCTGCCAAAAAGAGGTACGTCGTAAAGGTGCTGGAATCGTGCATAGACGCCTGTCGCCTCGATTCCCATCGGGCTGTCGAGGAAGATGCGCCAGCCATCGAGGCCCCATTGTTCGAAGTTCTCGGACATCAGCTGCAGCAGATCCTGTGTTCGGCCCACGGTGAATGCGGGTATCAGTACGTTGCCGCGTGCAGCCCTGGCACTGGAGAAAACGCCCGTGAGCTCGTCGCGTGTCGAAGCGATAGGGCGATGCAGGCGGTTTCCGTACGTGCTCTCCATGAGTACGGCATCGGCACGCGACAGGCGCTTCGCGGGGTTCATCAGCGGTCCGTCGCGAAAGCCCAGGTCGCCGCTGAATACCAGCGTTTGTCCGGCGCCGTCGCCGACGTAGTGGAGTTCGACGATCGAGGAGCCGAGGATGTGGCCGGCATCGTGCAGGGTGAGGGTCAGGCCCGGCAGTATTTCAGTCGCCAGGCCGTACTCCAGGCTGACGAACTGGCGCACACAGGCTTCTGCCTCTGCGCGGGTGTACAGGGGGCTTATGGCCGGCTGCCCCGGGTGTAGCGTCCGGTTTTCCCAATCCGCTTCCTTCTCGTTGAGATAGCCGGAGTCGGGAAGCATGATCTCACAGAGCGCTCGGCTGGCGGCGTGTGTATAGACCGGACCTGCGTAGCCATCTTTGGTCAGCTTCGGCAGGCGGCCGGAATGATCGATATGCGAATGACTGAGCACGACGGCGTCGATCTCGCCGACATCAAAGGGAAACGGGTCTCGATTTCGAGCTGAGCTATCCCTCGAACCCTGCACGAGTCCGCATTCGACGAGTAACCGGTGAGGGCCAGCGTGGATTTCATAGAGCGACCCGGTGACTTCGCCTGCCGCGCCGAGAAACCTGAGTTCGAAGGACATGCTGCTATTTTGCCTTAAAACGGCGACTGGCGCCGCCCGAGCCGGCATCGTGCCGGTGATAAGAACGCAGCAGCTCCGAAGCGAATTTCGGCGCCGGCGTGATCCAGGTCACGCCCCGCGTGCGGGACAATCGTTATCGTTGTCTGCCCTATGCATTGGGATTAGACCCATGTGGCTGCCCCACCGCTTGTATGAAGCCGTACCGAAGATTTTCTTTGCGGTCGGCGGATCGATTCTCGCCGGCGCGTTGTATATCGGATTCGCAAGCCGTTCAGCGCCCTTTTATGTGTTTGTCGCCCTCGGTTGCATCGCCTACGGTGCCTCGATCATGTGGCTTCGCTATCGCTACCGGCGTCCACGGCCGAGCCCGGGAGTGGATGAAAGCCCAATCGAATCGGCCGCCCGCAAGTTTCACTAGAGGGCAAAGCCGGTCCCGTATTCGCTTGCGGCAGCGGCGAATCGCCGACGGCACGCCGCGGTGGCTGCCGTGACGATCAACAACCTGCTCGTCATTGGCAGCACGCTCGTCCTCGTCGTGTCCTGCTGGAACAGGAATACACTGCCTCGCGACCTGGATCTTCAGCCGGAAGTCGCGACGGAACCGATTCAGCGGGCGACAGCCAAAGCGCCGTTCCGCGTGTTGTTCGACGGCAATGAGTATTCGGTAGCCCCGGAGTTTGACTACGAACTCAATGGGCTCGTCGTGTCCTTTCGGCATCACGACGGCAACAGCCGCATGCACGCGCTCGCCGGAGATCACCTTAACATGCTGGACGTGTGTGTCGTCTGGGGCGGAAATGCCGCGAGCGAGTTCCTGCACGAATTCCAGTACTGGAACGGCATATTTACATGCAATTTCTCGACCGCGAGCAATGCGGCATGGACGGCATTTGACCAAACTGCCCTATCGAATAACCATCTCCTGTCGGAGGATCCGTCGATCCGCAGGCAGGTCAGGGCCCTGCGGGTGGGTGACCAGATCAGGGTGCGTGGCCTGCTGGCGAGCTATGCGAGCGGAACGGGCAGCCGCCGGGGCACAAGTACGACCCGTCTCGACACCGGCGACGGTGCTTGCGAAACCCTGTACGTCGAGTCCTTCGAAACGCTGAGGTCCGCAGCAAACCCCTGGCGGGTCTCCCTCCGGGCGTCACTCGCCGTACTTGTTTTTGCCGTGTTACGGCATTACCTGCGGCCTTTCCGGCCGCAGCCTGCATTACCTGAACGCCGCGTGGCCTGATCAAGCGACGGATTTCATGCGATAATTCGCAGCACACGTCGAAAGAAATCAGAAGGAGAATGCGGTCCATGTCCGGATTGAAACGTCTTTGCTTTGCCCTTGCTGCTTGCGTCGGCGGTGTCGTTACGTCGTATGCGGAGGACGATCCTGCCCACGAGCGTCATGAGCTCATGGAAAGTGTGGGTGATGCGGCAAAACCCGTGGGTTCGATGCTCAAAGGGGAAACGCCGTACGATGCGGACATCCTGCTGGAGTCACTGGCAAGGTTTCTCGAAGCATCGGAGCGGTTTGGCGAGCTGTTCCCGCCCGGGAGCCAGGGCGGAGACGATTCGCAAGCCGCGCCGGCCATCTGGGAAGACCGCGCCGGTTTCGACGAAGCGCTTCATGAGTGGCATGCGGCGATCGAGTCTGCAATAAACGAGGCCCCGGCGACACTCGAGGCCGCGCGACCGGTCGTCGGGCCGGTCTTCAACGCCTGCAAGAACTGCCACGACGGCTATCGTCTCGAAGAGGACTGATCCGGCTCCACGATCCGTAAGAGGGCGCATGCGACGTTTGATCGGAGGACTTTTCGTGTTCGTCGCGGTCCTGTTGGCAGCGTTTGCCTACCTTACGAGGGCGGTGTCGATTGCTGCCGACGAACTGCCGCAGCACGAGCCGGACCCGATCGCCGGCGAGCGCATCTTCTGGGCCGGGGGTTGCGCGTCCTGTCACGCGAGCCCGGTCAATGGCAAACGTGCCCGCGGCGATGACAAATTGCGCCTGGGCGGTGGTGTCGAGCTCGAAACGCCCTTCGGCACTTTCCGAGGTCCGAATATCTCACCGCACCCCGAGGACGGTATCGGCAACTGGACAGTGCTCGAGTTCGTGAATGCGATGCAGCGTGGGGTGCGGCCGGATGACCGGCATTATTATCCCGCATTCCCGTACACGTCCTATGCGCGCATGCGCACCGAGGACGTGATGGATCTCTGGGCCTTCCTCGCGACGCTCCCCGGGATCGAAGGGCGCTCCGACGATCACACGCTGGCCTTTCCCTGGTCCGTCAGGCGAGGCATCGGGCTATGGAAACGGCGTTATCTCGACACTACACCGGTTGTCGCAACAGACGCGTCGACGGCCGCCGTGGACAGGGGCCGGGACCTCGTCGAGGGCGCTGGCCATTGCGGGGAGTGCCACACGCCGCGAGACCGCTTTGGAGGCCTCAGGAATGAGCGCTGGCTCGGCGGCGCGGCAAGCCTGGAAAAGGACGGCCGCGTGCCGAACATTACGTCCACCGGCAAGAATCTCTCCAGCTGGTCTGCTGCAGACATCGTCTACTACCTGGAGAGCGGGTTCACGCCGGACTTCGACACGGTCGGCAGTTCCATGGTCGCCGTGCAGGAAAACATGGCACGCCTGTCCGCCGCGGACCGGGAGGCCATTGCTGCCTACCTGAAGACGATCCCGCCGATTGCGAATCCATAGCAAGCGGCATCTACGGCGTCAAGACGAGCTCGACGTCGCCGCCCAGTCCGGTCGGGACGACGGTGGTTTCGCCATTGGCATCACGTTCGAAAGTCAGGTCCACAGACTCATCGTTCATCCGCAGACGGCGAGTTGAATGATGTCGAAATCACGTGCGGAGCGAATGGCCTTTTCCAGTTGCACGATCAGGTAGGGCAGGTGACTGGTGCATGCCGGCTCGGATCGCAGCGCGCGCGGCACGATTGGGACCAGGCGAGCAGAGGTGACCGAGTCGCCGCTAGCGAACAGGCTGACCTCGTGACCGCGCCGCACCAGTTCTTCCGTAATCACGGAAACGACGCGCTCCGTTCCACCGTACCGGACCGGCGGAACGCTCTCCGCAAGCGGCGCGAGCTAAGCAATTCTGAGCGTTCGTCGGGTTGATGGTGATGGTAAGGCTACGGCGGCATTCATCGAGAATCCTGATCGGCGATGGCTGTACTGAGTACACGCTACAAGTTGTATGCCACTGATTTACCGGCGAGTTGCTCCTGGTTCATGTGGCCTGCTTCGAGCAGCCCGCGAGGGGGCTGGCAATAATTACACGTACCGGCGTAAATGCGGGCAGGGCAGGCAGCGGCGCCGTGATACCCGCGTGGGGCCATCGGTATTAGAATCGCGGACTTTCCGGTTGCCGGCTGTCCGGTGCCATGCAACCTCACGAGGACAGGGCGGCACACATGTCAGACTCACTTAAAGACAGCGCATTGCGCTATCACAGCCTTGCGCCCGCGGGAAAGCTCGCCGTGGTCGCGACGAAACCGCTGGAGAACCGGCTCGACCTGTCGCAGGCCTATTCGCCAGGCGTTGCCTTTCCCTGCCTGGAGATTGTCGCCGATCCTCTGAGCGCCGCCACGTATACAGCGCGCAGCAACCTCGTCGGTGTGATCACGAACGGCTCAGCCGTGCTCGGACTCGGTAATATCGGGCCGCTGGCCGCCAAGCCCGTGATGGAAGGCAAATCGGTGCTGTTCAAGCGTTTCGCGAATATTGATGCCTTCGACATCGAGATCGACGAGAGCGATCCCGGGAAGCTGGTCGAGGTCATCGCTGCCCTTGCCCCGACCTTCGGCGCCATCAATCTCGAGGACATCAAGGCGCCGGACTGTTTTTACGTGGAGTCCGAACTTGAACGGCGGCTGGATATCCCAGTGTTTCACGATGATCAGCACGGCACGGCCATCGTGGTCGCTGCCGCCATTCGCAACGGACTCGAGTTGGTCGGCAAACGTGTCGACGGCGTCAAGGTCGTTGCGACGGGTGGCGGCGCGGCGAGTCTCGCCTGCCTCAATCTCCTTGTGGATCTCGGCTTGCCGGTCGATGCTGTCACACTCGTCGATATAGAGGGGGTCGTGCATATCGGGCGCGAAAAAGACATGAATCCCTTCAAATCCCGATACGCTCGCGACACGGCGGCACGCACGCTCGACGACGTCATCGACGGCGCGGATGTGTTTCTCGGATTGTCCGCGCCCGGCATCCTCACTGCCGACATGCTCAAGAAAATGGCGCCGAACCCGCTGATCTACGCGCTGGCCAATCCCGTGCCGGAGGTGCTGCCGGAGATCGTGGCAGACGTACGTCCGGATGCCGTCATTGCCACCGGTCGTTCGGACTATCCGAACCAGGTCAACAATGTCCTGTGTTTTCCCTTCATTTTTCGCGGCGCCCTGGATGTCGGCGCGACGACGATCAACCGCCATATGCAGGCGGCGTGCGTCGATGCCATCGCCGGTCTCGCAAAGCGACCGCCGGCCGAGGAGGTCGAGGGCGTCGATATCGCCGAGGCGCCCGTCTTTTCGCGCGACTACCTGATCCCCAAACCGTTCGATTCGCGGTTGTACGTCGAAGTATCGCTGGCTACAGCCCGGGCGGCGATGGAAAGTGGCGTCGCTACGCGGCCAATCCGGGACCTGGAAGCCTACCGGCGGCGCCTGCAGTCCTTCAATACCCGCTCACAGCTCTTCATGCAGCCGGAAGTGGAACTGGCACGGCGGGGCCGGGAACGGCTCGTGTACGCGGAAGGCGAAAACCCTACCGTACTGCGCGCGGTGCAGGCGGTGTTGTCCGAAGGTCTCGCGGACGTAAAGCTCGTCGGACGCGCCGAGGTGGTCCGGCGACGCCTGGAGGCACTGGGCAGCACGCTCGAACCGGGGCGCGACTTCGAGCTCATCGATCCGCAGAACGATCCCCGCTATCGTGATTACTGGGAAACCTACCACGAGCTGACCTGCCGGCGGGGCGTGTCCAAAGCGGTGGCGCGAACAGTCATGCGCACCAGCGCAACCGCCATCGCCGCCTGCATGCTCGTCAAAGGCGACGCGGACGCCCTGGTCTGCGGCACCGAAGGCCGCTACGACCGCCACCTGCGGCACGTGATCGAAATCATCGGACGACGGTCCCCCGAGGATCGCATCTCATCGCTGTCCGTGCTGTTGTTGCCGCAGGGGCCGTTGTTCGTTACGGATCCCTACATCGATATCGGCAAGCGCGTCGATGACGTCGTCGGGACGGCACTGGCGGCTGCTGAACGGGTACGCAATTTCGGCGTTGCGCCGAAAGTGGCACTGTTGTCTCATTCGAATTTTGGCTCATCCAGGACGCGCGCCGCGCAGAAGATGCGCGAGGCGACGCGGCGCCTCAAAGCGCTCGCCCCGGAACTTGAGGTCGAGGGCGAGATGCACGCGAACGCCGCACTCGACGAAAGTATTCGCGATACGCTCATCAGGCACTCGCGGTTGCGCGGTTCTGCGAACCTGCTGGTGATGCCGACACTCGACGCCGCCAATATAGCGGTGGACCTGCTGCGCTCGATTACGCGCTCGGTCATCGTAGGCCCCCTGCTGATGGGGACCGCCTTGCCGGCACATATCGCGACGCCGGCGACCACGGCCAAAGGACTTTTCAACATGAGCGCGGTGGCGGTCGCCGACGCCTGGCGCAAAGCACATCCACGCACTCGATAACGGTCGCCGACCGCAGGCAATCGTGGCCGTTTCGACCGTGGATCCTTAATTCATCCGTGTGCCTCCGTTATACTCGGCTCGAATTGCACAGGGGATCCCGAAAATGACGAAACCAGTGGCCGAGTTCGCGCCAAAGCCGATGAAGATCAGCGTGCTGACTGCTGCGCTCCAGGAACTCACGCCGCGCGATAAGCGCGATGCTGACCCGGATCTGGCGATCGAGGACTGGCTCGAATTCTCGCGCGACATTGGTTCGCCCTTCATCCAGCTTTCTGCGGCCTTGCACCCGAGCGTCAGCGATGTTCCCGCGGAAGCAATGCTCGACCCGGTAGCGAACACCCTGGATCTCCGCGAGGCGTTCAACCGGCAACGCGCGGACCGTATAACGTCAGCCATGAAGTCCACCGGTGTCGGCCTCTCCGATCTCGGCTACTTCGACAACATGCTGGTGGCGGATGACGAGGCCCGCAGGTTCAAGCACGACTTCATGTTGCGCGTGTTCGATGCTGCGGTGCTGCTCGGAACGGATGCGGTCTGCGGCTTCGTCGGCCGCAACTACGATCTCGAGATGGACGAGAACCTGGTCATGTTCGAGCAGGAATTCGTCCCTTTGCTGCAGGAAGCCAAAGCGCGCGGCCTGACCTACCGCGTCGAACAGTGCCCCATGCCGGGCTGGACGGTGCTCGACCGATGGCATAACAACATCGCCTATGCACCGGGCCCGTGGATTGCCCTGCATCGCATTTGCGAAAAGCACGGGGTCGGGGACCAGTTTCGCGTGCACTACGACCCTTCGCATTCGGTGCTGATGGGGCAGGACACGCGGTCGATGTTCCAATTCCTTAAAGACGAGGGCTACAACTTCCTGGTCGACGGTTTTCACGTGAAGGGCCAGGTCATCGATTCGAAGGGTGTATCGGCGTGGGGTTACGGCGGGCAGACAATGGAGCGCGGCGACTGGCAGGGCGGCCGACGGTCACAGAACCCCGCAGACCAGGCCAATGCCTGGAAAAAACAGACCGCACTCTGCGAACACGAGCTGCCGGGGACGGCGCGGCACGATCCGCTCGCCTACCTGCAGAACCGGACGGTCGACTGGCTCGATCACCAGCTTGCGGCACGCGAGCTGCTCGACATCGATCCCTCGAAAACCTATCTCGTCGTCGAGCACGAGTATCCGCCCGCACGTATCCAGGACAAGGCCAAGCTTGCGCCGATTCTCGCGGGCTCGGTGGCGTTCACGAAGGCCATCGACGAGGCTGCGGCCGCGATGTACGCGTTGCAGCACGAGGTGTTGCCGTCGTTGGGAATTCCAGTGCAGGGCGTCGGCCGGGAAGCCTATCGCAGCTAGCTCCGGCACGGCAGTGCAGAGCAGGGAGACACGCGTTTTCGGGTACTCGGGGGACAGTCAATGAACGGTGCCATCGGTGCGCGCCTCAGCGTGATGATGTTCTTTCAGTTTTTCGTGTGGGGCGCCTGGTACGTCACCATCGGCAACTATATGTCTGAGATCGGTATGGGCGACCTGACACACTGGCCCTATACGGTCAACCCGATTGCCGCTATCATCGCACCGTTTTTCCTGGGGCTGGTGGCCGACCGATATTTTGCGACGGAAAAAGTGCTCGCCGTCGCGAACTCGCTGGCGTTCCACAATATAGAGGACCAGGAAAAGCAGTTCCCGCTCATCCGGGTGTTCGGAACGATCGGCTAGATTGTCGCCGGCTTATTCATCGGCTTTGTCCTCGGTCAGTACACGGGCGGACAATTGCCTGATCGCACGCCGCTGCCCTTGTACACCACTGGCATCGCGGGCCTGTTGCTGGGCCTGTACTGCTATACCTTGCCGCACACACCGCCGCCGGCCGCTGGCGACAAGGTATCCCTCCGAAGCATCGTGGGGCTGGATGCCCTAGCGCAACTGGGCAGCCGTTCTTTTTACATCTTCATCGTCAGCTCGCTGCTCATCTGCGTTCCCCTGGCGGCCTATTACAATTTTGCACCCATCTATGCCGCGAACGCCGTGTACGACCAGGGTGCGGTGAATGCAGTCACAAGTCTGCTACCGAACCCGTCGTCGCTGATGAGCCTTGGCCAGATGTCCGAAGTTGCCTTCATGCTGCTGATGCCGTTGCTTTTCGTACGGCTCGGTGTGAAGTGGATGCTTGCGGTCGGCATGGCGGCCTGGGTATTACGTTATGCGCTGTTCGCTGCAGGCGCACCGGACGCCGTCTTCTGGATGATCGCCGCGGGCGTCCTTCTGCACGGCATTTGCTACGACTTTTTCTTTGTTACCGGCCAGATCTACGTCGACAAGAAGTCGACGCCGGCATTCCGCGGGCAGGCTCAGGGCTTCCTTGTACTCTTGACCTATGGTGTTGGCATGTTTCTCGGCGCCCAGATCGCCGGCACTTTGTACAATCGCTTCCTTGACGGTCGTACGACGCTCGATCTTCCGAGCTGGCAGGTTTTCTGGTATGTCCCGGCGGCCTTCGCACTGGCGATCCTCATATTTTTCGTGCTCGCCTTCCGGGACGATGTAAAAAAGCATCTGGCGGCCTGAGCGCGACCGTCGAAGGAGTCTTGCCGGTGCCACTCTCGGCGCCGGGCGCGTGTTCTTTTTCCTTTACAGGAACTCAAAGGCTGTTATAGTTCGCCCCGTTCTGGCGCCCCTCGGTCGGTGCCATGACTCCTGCCCCGCAATTCCGCGGCCCGGGAGCCATCTCACCCGTACGCCTGGACCGAAGCTTTCGCGGCTCATGTGCCGCCAGGGTATCAGGCGCACCGGAGCAAACCTCTCGTGTTATTTAATCAACTCGGCCTGTCGGCCGAACTCCTCCGTGCGGTCGATGAAGAGGGCTATGCGGTCCCGACACCGATCCAGGAGCAAGCCATTCCCGTCGCTTTGCAAGGACGCGACCTTCTGGCCGGTGCCCAGACGGGCACGGGCAAGACGGCAGCTTTCACGTTGCCGTTGTTGCATCGCCTGCAGCACGGTACGGTCAATCGCCGTCGAATCCGCGCCCTGGTTTTGGTGCCGACGCGTGAACTGGGCGCACAGGTCGGGGAAAGCATTCGTACCTACGGCGGCCAATTGCCGTTCCGGAGCGCCGTAATCTATGGTGGCGTCAGCATCCGGACTCAGATCGACAAGTTGCGCAAGGGCGTGGATACGGTTGTGGCCACACCGGGCCGTTTGCTCGACCACCTTCAGCAGGGAACGATTGACCTTAGCGCGATCGAGTTGCTGGTACTCGATGAAGCGGATCGAATGCTCGACATGGGCTTCATCCGCGACATACGCAAGATCCTGGGCCGGCTGCCGTCGGACCGGCAGACCCTGATGTTCTCCGCCACGTTTTCCAGGGACATCCGGAGCCTGGCCAGGGATCTGCTGCGCAACCCGGTAGAGATCCAGGTCGCTGCCAATGGCAAGCCTGTGGATGGCGTTCGCCAGGTTGTGTATCCCGTGGACCGCGAGCGCAAGCGTGAACTGCTGTCGCACCGCATAGGCGCGGAAAACTGGCGCCAGGTCCTCGTCTTCACGCGCACAAAGCACGGCGCGAACCGTCTTGCAAAGCAACTGGAAACGGACGGTCTGTCCGCCGCTGCAATCCACGGCAACAAGTCGCAGTCCGCACGCAACCGTGCACTAAGCGATTTCAAGGAAGGCAAGGTACGTGTACTCGTTGCAACAGACGTAGCCGCCCGCGGCATCGACATCGATCGCCTGCCCCGGGTCGTCAACTATGAACTGCCACATGTTGCCGAAGATTACGTTCATCGCATCGGCCGCACGGCGCGAGCCGGAAACGACGGCCATGCCGTGTCCCTCGTCTGTGTCGACGAGCATAAACTCCTGGCCGGGATTGAGGACTTGCTGCAAATGCGCCTCGATCGCGAGGTCATTCCGGGCTATGCGCCGGATCCGAAGATCAAGGCCGTACCGCTGACGCAGGGACGCGCACAACGCCAGCCCGGGAATAGCAAACCTAAACGCAAGGCAGGCGCTGCCACCCCGTCAACACGGGTGAAGACCCCGGGACGATGGAAATCCGGTGGTCAGCGTCGCCGCGGATGACCTCTGTCAGGTGCCTCTGATGAGCAAGAACGACAAGGAATACATACTCACACTGATCTGCCCTGACCGCCCCGGGATCGTGCACGAGGTCAGCGGAGTCATACTCCATTCCGAAGGAAACATTCGTGAAAGTGCGCAGTTCGACGATCCGGAAACGGGTCGGTTCTGCATGCGAATCCATTTTTCGGTCGGCAACGCCGCCTTTGATCTCGCAGTACTGAAGGAGCGATTCGCCGAGGTTGCCGGCAAGTATAGTTTGACCTGGGAGCTGTTCGACCGCTCGGTCCTGTCACGTGTGATGATTATGGTCTCCGGTTTCGATCACTGCCTGCGCGACCTGTTGTACCGGCGTCACATCGGCGAACTCCGGATCGACGTTCCTTGTGTGGTCTCGAACCATCGGGACGCGTACAAGTTGACGGCATCCTATGACATTCCGTACTGCCACCTGCCCGTGACGGCTGACAATAAAGCCACGCAGGAGGGCAAGCTGCTGGAGTTGATCGACGAACATGAGATCGACTTTGTCGTCCTGGCTCGTTACATGCAGGTACTCTCTACGGCGCTGTGCGAGAAACTCGCCGGCAAGGTGATCAACATTCACCATTCCTTCCTGCCGGGATTCAAAGGCGCACGCCCGTACCACCAGGCGCACAGCCGCGGCGTCAAGCTGATCGGCGCAACAGCGCACTACGCCACGGCTGATCTGGATGAGGGGCCCATCATCGAGCAGGACGTCGCTCGGGTCGACCATTCACGGTCGCCCGACGTGCTCGCTGCGGTGGGCCGCGAGATCGAAATGCGGGTACTGGCCCGGGCCGTGAAGTACCAGGCGGAGCATCGTGTCATCGTCAACGGCCATAAGACCGTAGTGTTCGACTAGCGCCGCCCGCGGCGTTCAGGGGTCTGCCGCAACAAAAGCGCCGAGCGTGATCGCACCGGAATTGAACGATGTATCCACGTAGAAGTCCGGTGCCCCGGCGTATGCAGTGCTCCAGAACGTCACCCCGTTCAGGCGGTAGTCGAGCAGGCCTGGCGAGACGGCAATCGAAATGACATCACCCGCTGCAAGCACGGCGGTCGTCGTTCGCCACGTGCCGCTTTCGTATACTTTGAGCTCGCCGGTGGAACTTCTCAGGCCGTAATCGACATCGCGCCAGGTTGCGCCGGTCTCGGCGACGCCGAGACCGACGACCCAGGTGGTCGCTGCCGGGTTGCTGTCGATCGTGAAGCTGACTTCGTAGTTGCTTGTGTACCCGAGGGTAGAGAAGGCGGGCGACACGACCGTGTTGTTGTTCCAGCCCGTCGGCGATCCGCTGTAGACGATCTGGTTGCCGGCGGTGGAAACGCCACCGCTTGCCCCGGACCAGTTCACCAGGGGTGTTCCGCCGCTCCCCTCAACCCGTACACTGGCCGCGAGTTCGTCGCCGGCGCTGCCCGCGTCCAGCTCGTCGCCCGCCGCTGCGGAGGTCGAATTCGAAATTACCTGCCCCGCCTGGCCCGCGTCGACGATCCCTTCAATGGTGAGGGTGGCAGAGGCGGATACCGGCAAGCTCCCGATCTCCCATGTGCCGCCGAGGTAGTTGCCTTGTGTCACCGAACCGTTGTTGCCGGTCGGGGTCAGTCCTGCCGGGAGGTTGTCGGCCAGTGAAACATTCGTCGCATCCAGGGGGCCGTTGTTCGTTACCGTCACCAGGTACGTGACCACCTCGCCTTCGGCGGGCGTCGGGTCGCTGCTGACGGCCTTCGTGGTGACGAGGTCCGCTACCGCTGGCGTGGAACAGGCGCCGAGTGTAGACAGGTCGACCGGAACCGATAGCGAGGTGCGGTTTTCACCCAGCAGTACCGGGGCGGCCGGCGACGTAAGGTCGAGACAAAGTTTTGCGCCGCCGGGGATGGAGAATTCGAAGCCATCCTGACCGGCATTGCCGACGGCCAGACCGTAGCTGATCGCCGTCGGATCGGACAGGTCGAACAGGTCCTGGCCTTCGATACTGAATGGCGTAACCGAATCGAAGGGCTGGGATGCCGAGATGTCCCCGCTGAAAGTGGCGTTCTGCCCTCCGGCGGTTACCCGGACCGACCACACACCGGTGGCACAGTCCTGCCACACGAACAGTGCATGCTCAGTCGCCCTGTTGTAGTTCGGTGCGCCGCAGGTCGAAGGCTCATTGTCGACAATCGTGCCGGTCGCCGTGAAATCGTTCAGCAGGGCACCCGACGGATTACCCAGCGTCAGGGTGAATGTTTCGACCGGCTCCGTAGTGGCATCGTCGATGATCTGGACTTCGATGACCTTGCTTGTTTCGCCGGGGGCGAAATCAACATTGCCGGCTGCAGCCGTGTAGTCAGCGGGCGCGCTCGCCGAACCGTCAGCCGTCTGGAAGTCGACGGTGACGACTTCCGTGGATGAGCCATTGAGACTCACGACGAAGCTTGCAATTCCGCCAGGCACGTCTTCCGATACGCTCACATCCGCGATCGAAATGCTCGTCTGCGCGCCAGCACTGCAGGGTTCCAACGTACGAAGGTCGATCGGCAACGACAGGGGCGTGCGCATCGATCCGCCGTAAGCGACGTCTGAATTCCCGTCCTGGCCGAAGCAGCCACCGGCTTCCGGGTCCAGCGTAAACGTGAAGCCATCCTGCCGGCTGGAGCCGACGATCAACGCGTACTCGAGCGCTGTGCCACCGCCCGACAGGGCAAGCGTATCGGATGCTTCGAGGTTGAAGCCGCTTACGTTATTGATAGGGACATCGGAGACGAGGCGACCGCTGTACGTGAAACTCGGACCCGTGCCGCCCGTCACCCGCACACTCCAGTCCTGCGAGGCGCAGTTGTCGCGCCAGATAAACATTTCACGGTCTACCGCGATGTTGAAGCTGGGTATTCCGGCAGTGCGTACGCAGGCAGAAGGGTCCGTCGATCCGGGTACCGTGATCGGATTGAGTACGGGGTCGCCCTCTACCACTTCGTATAGCTTGTCGGCCGCGACATCGAAAAAGGTATCCAACTGTCCGCTCGGCCACTGGACCGTGATATTGACGAGCGTGTTCGGACCCAGACCGAAATGCAGGCGATTGTCATGTTGCGCCCAACGATGATAGCCGCCGTTGCGTTCCCGTTTTTGCGCCGTGCCGCCGGCCGTCGCGGTAACGATGGCGCCGATGCCGTCCCGATTGGACGTGATCCCCGTCAGGTCAAGCTCAATCCAGTGGTTGTCATTGCCACGATTCCGGAACAGTTTGTCCGGTCCGCCTGCATCGTAACCCGCGAGTAGCGGATACAGTTTGAGTCCGTTGGTGACGAAAAGGTCGACGGACCCGTCTACGTCATAATCGCTGGCCACGACATTTTCGCCCAGGCCGACGCCTGATCCGGTGGGACCTTGCGCACCAAAGGTTGCAGGCGCCGGAACGAACTGGCCGGTGCCATCATTCAGGTAAAGCCGATTGGCGATGTTGTTTACCGCCTCCCGGCACACATAGTAGAGGTCGACATCCATATCGTTATCGAAATCCGCCGCGGCGACGGCATTGCAGAGCACGCCATGGTTCAGCCCGGTCGTCCCGATCTGGTTCGTGTACGCGCTCCCGGAATACTTGAGCATCGCGGGTTGCGTGGGACGTTCATTCCCGGCAATGCCGAACTCGCCGAGATTGCTGACGGGCGCCGAGCTGTCGATGTAACTGTATGTGTAGCTGAACGCACCACCGCTGTTCGCCGAGTTCACGTATGTCCAGGTCTGTGTTGTGGGGTCATAGCCCACAAAAACGCCACGATCCGTAGCCGGGTTATAGGGCATCAGGCCGTGCACATTCGGGTCGGAGGCTGAGAGTGTCATGCGAATCGGTTCGCCCTGCTGTGCGACCGGTGGATGCAGCCCTCCCGACCCGATGAAGACATTATTGACATTCGGCCCGCTCCAGTGCAGTTCGACAGACAAATTACCGCTGCTACGGAACGTGATCCCGCTTGCGCTGCCGCCGGTGTTCTGCAGGTGAGCCTCGATTGATTGTGGACCAGTGATCGCGCCACCGCTGATACGCACTTTGCCTCGCAGCGCGAAAATATCCATGATCAGGTCGCGGTCGAAATCGGCGATCGCAACGTCGGCGATTGAGCCCACAGAGACGGCGAGATCACTACGATCGAGGAATGGCGTGCCTACCGTGAAGTCATAGATACGCTCCGGCGCAGCGCCCGAATTCACGCATACCCAGTCGGCCCTGCCATCCAGCGTGAGATCTGACAGCATCGAATAGTCGCCGTCCTCGCACTCGTGTCCGGAGGCCGAATTGCTTCTGAGGAAGTCACCATTTTCCTGGACATGCAGCTGGACCTTGTCGCCTTGCACGACCACACCGAGGTCGAGCAAGCCATCGTTGTCATAGTCGAACCAAAACGGAAAGCGGCCGCCCCATGCCATGCGGTCAAACGTAAAGTCCGAAATGCGGTCAGACAGGAACGATCCGTTGTTGACGAGGAACTGCGTGAAGTTCTTCGATCCGGCCGTGATCATCAGGTCGGAGTGACCGTCATTGTTGTAGTCTGCCCAGGTGCCGCCGTGGATATCCGAGCGCGGTGTCAGTTGCCATGCGTCCACCTCGAAGGCGCGGTTCTCGAACGTGCCGTCGCCCAGGTTGATGTACAGGCCTGGCGGGTTGCGATGGTGAGTGACGAACAGGTCAGGAAGGCGATCGCCGTTCGCGTCGCCCCAGGACGCACCGTAGGATTCACCGGTGTACTCGACCCCGGAGCCGATGGTAACGTCATCGAACTGTACTTGTCCGAGCACGGCCGCCGCGGGATAAGTCATACCGGCGAAGAACATGAACAGGTGCGATGAGCGCACACGGCCGCCCTTGCAGTCGAATATTCTGGGAAGGTTCATAACGGTCTCGACGCTGAGCGGCTCTTTTTAGATTTTCTCGAGTTAGGCTTTCTCGAGCCGCCGTGCTGCTCCCTTGGAGCCTACCTCGCAATTATGGTTGAAAACCGCACGTTTCGCTGGCCTTTTGGGTTACAGCAGCCCGGCGAGGTAAACTTGTACGGATGGCAGAAACGCGAGTCGTAACGTGCATGGGCGAAGCCCTGTGGGACCGGTTGCCCACGGGTAAAGTTCCCGGAGGCGCGCCGATGAACGTGGCTTTGCGTCTCACGGCCCTGGGCAGCCGGGTGCGTTTGCTGACACGCCTGGGCGACGACCTGGAAGGTCGCGAACTCCTTGCCTACATGGGAGATTCCGGGCTCGACACGGCGTATGTGCAGATCGATCCGGTGTTGCCGACGGGCGCCGTCGATGTGGACACGACGAATGCAAACGCCGCGCGCTACGATATTGCCGCGCCGGCCGCCTGGGATCACATCGACGCTGACGAGTATTTAAGGATCGATGACGGCTTTGTCGATGTTCTCGTCTGTGGCAGTCTAGGCGCTCGGAATGCTGTAGCGCGAGACAGCCAGCTCCGCCTGATGGCCGCCGCCCGTCTTTGTGTCCTCGACCTCAACCTGCGCCCCCCTTACTACGATCGCACGATAGTCGACGACCTGGTCGCGCGAGCGCACTGGCTCAAGCTGAATGAATCCGAGCTCAAGTGGATCGCGCAAGGACGCGGTGCTCCATCCGATGTCGCCGCCGCCGCGAAGTGGTTACAGGATCGCTATGCGCTCGCTCTCGTTTGCGTCACCTTCGGACAGGACGGTGCGTTGCTGCTGTGGCACGACACGCTGCACCGGCAGGCAGCATTTCGTGTCGACGTCGTCGATACGGTTGGCTGCGGCGATGCCTTTCTGGGAATCCTGTTATCCGACCTGTTGCGTCGCAGGGACGCGAAATTTGCGCTTGAGCGGGCATGCGCCGCCGGTGCAATCGTTGCCCAACATGCCGGGGGAAATCCGCAACTTTGTGACGAGGACATCTATCGCATGCTTCAGCATACATAGCAGTCATTTGTCTGGAAGGTTGGACAGGACGCGGCGACTTGTCCTAGAAATGATACTTTCACTCGCCGCGAGGATGGCATCACGCTAAGCTTCTGCTCGTTCTCGCGTGGTAGAGACAATGGAACAAGTGATGACGGGCCAACAGCGACCGCGTGTCGTGATTGTCGGGGCGGGATTTGCCGGTCTCTTCGCTGCCCGTGGCTTGCGGCAGGCAAACGTGGATGTCACGCTCATCGACCGGCACAACTATCATCTCTTCCAACCGCTCCTCTACCAGGTGGCGACCGCAGGTCTTGCTCCGTCAGATGTCGCTTGGCCGATTCGACATGTACTCAATCGGCAGGAGAATGTCACTGTCATGCTCGACCACGTTATCGACGTGGATGTCGAAGCACGCGAGGTTGTAACAAGGCAACGTCGCATACCGTACGACTATCTGGTGCTGGCAGCGGGGGCAAGGCACGACTATTTCGGTCATGACGACTGGGCGCGTTTCGCGCCGGGCTTGAAGACCATCGACGACGCGACGTTCATGCGCCGTCGAATCCTTTTGGCGTTTGAACAGGCAGAGATGTGCGGTGACCTCGCCGAGCGGCAACGGCTAATGACCTTTGTCGTCGTGGGTGCTGGCCCGACCGGCGTCGAACTGGCTGGGACGATCGCCGAACTGGCACGGCGCACACTGTCCCGCGATTTCCGTCGAATTGATTCGCGGAGCGCCCATGTCATCCTGGTCGAGGCAGGTCCGCGAATTCTCTCTGCGTTCAGCGCAGGCTCTTCCGCGTATGCGCTGCGCTCGCTCGAGAAGCTCGGTGTAGACGTCCGGCTCGAACACAGTGTCAGCGTGTGCGATGCGGACGGCGTCATCGTCAACGGGGCGCGGCTCCGTTCGGCCACCGTGCTCTGGGCGGCAGGCGTCAGGGCATCACGTGCCGGCCAATGGCTGGAGGCGGCGACCGATCGGGCGGGGCGCGTGGCCGTCGGCCCAGAACTACGGGTGCCAGGCCACGACGATATTTTCGTCATCGGCGACGCCGCGGCGGTGCAC
>JBGTLY010000283.1:0-6873 GCA_041743865.1 Woeseiaceae bacterium | reverse complement strand
TGGCCGGTTGCCGGCTCCTACTAGTGCGAATATCTTGACGTTCCAATGACCGCTTCTGTCAGGAGCGGTCACCGCCTTGCCCCTGGTTCGCATCCCTGTTGTTGAAGGAATAGGCAGCTCAATATTGCTGACCTTTTCGATGGCGGGATCGATGCCCCAGGATTCTTTCTTTTTCCGTATTTTTGCTATTTATTTCATTTGCTTACCCTCGTATACTGTACGCATCAACAGTACCGTCAGCCGGGGAGAAATGCCATGGAATGCAGCACGAATGTCTGTGTCACAGGGAACCGCCACCAGGCACGCGGTGAGGCACTCGAAGCCGAGATTACTGAACTGTGTGCGTATCGCTACGCGCTCGAGGCGCGTTTCCTGCGCCTCATCCGGGAGTTCGACTCCGGGCGCTATTGGGAATGCGCGGGCTTTCACTCCTGTGCGCATTGGCTGAACCTGAAATGCAGCATCGGCTTGAATGCTGCCCGGGAGAAGCTTCGGGTGGCGCACGCCCTTGCGGCGCTGCCGAAAATCGCCGAAGCCTTCGCAGCCGGCCGGTTGAGCTATTCGAAGGTGCGGGCGATGACGCGGATCGCGGACCGCGGTAACGAAGACTACCTGATGATGATCGCCACGCACGGCACGGCCTATCACGTCGAAACCCTGGTGCGGAAGTACCGGCGGGTCGTGAGGGTTCAGGAGACATCCCGTCACAAAGAGCCGCGTGCGCTGCGCTCGCTCAGCTGGTACTACGACGAGGACGAGTGCCTGGTGATCAAGGCCAGGATTCCGGCCGATCAGGGCGCGGTGCTCATCCAGGCGCTCGAGGAGGCGATAGGCGCCGCCGAGGACGAGGGACTGGGGACCGGGCCGGTGGACAGCACGGTGGTGGAGGCGGTCGTGGACCCGGTCCCGGACCTTACCGCGGGAACGCGGGTGCCGAAGCACGTACAACGGGCGGATGCGCTGGTCCGGCTCGCGGAGAGCTCACTCGCCGCTGGCGAGGACGGCAGCAGCAGTGCCGATCGTTACCGGGTGGTGCTGCACGTTACCGCGGAAACGTCGCACCCCGAAAACGGCCCCTGCGTTTCCGCGGAAACGTCCCGGCGCCTTTGTTGTGACGCCGCCCTCGTGGGGCTCATGGAAGACGCACGCGGCATTCCCCTCTCGGAAGGCCGCCAGACCCGGAGCATCCCGCCCTGGCTCCGGCGGGCACTGCAGGCGCGCGACGGCGGCTGCCGCTTCCCGGGCTGTACCCACACCCGCTTCGTTGACGGCCACCACATACGACACTGGGCCGATGGCGGCGAAACGAGCCTCGAGAACCTCGTGCTCCTCTGCCGCCACCATCATGGCCTGGTGCACGAAGGGGGCTATATCTGCGAGAAAACCCCGAGCGGCGAAGTCATCTTCCGGGCGCCGGACAAACGACCGCTGGCGCCGTATGCAGAACTCCCCGGCATAGAGACCGGTGAGGACCCCGTGACCTGGCTGCAACGGCATATCGATACGACGCTCATCGACCGCAACACCTGTGTCTCGAAAGTCTATGCCGGGGATCACATGGACTGGGACCTGGCGGTTGCGAATCTGTGCTGATCGGGTTCTGCCCTACCACGCATGCCTCCCGCTATCGCGGCACGCGTTCAGCATCGCCCGGAGTGTCGCGCGTAGTTGCCCGGCCTTTTGCTCATCGAAAATTCGGGTCGATTCGTCCATGTAAGCGCGCTGCGCGACCTCAAGCTGGATGGCCGCGATACGGCCGTCCGGGTCGCCGTAGTGTCGGGTGATGTAACCGCCCTTGAAGCGCGCGTTCACGACGCACTCGTACCCGCTCTTGCGGGTAACCTCGACCACCCTGTCCTCGACGACTTGAGGGCAGCTTCGGCCATCGTTCGTCCCGATGTTCAGCACGGGCAGCTCGCCGTCGAAGAGCCTGGGCACCACGCTCGGAATGGAGTGTACATCCCACAATATGGCGTAGCCGAAGCGGTGACGCAGTTCGTCGAGCACCGTGCGGATCCGGTGATGATAAGGTTTCCAGTAGGTGTCGACACGCGCGGCCTGCTCGTCCGCTGCGATCCCGTGCCCTTCACGGTAAATGGGATCGCCAGCGAATGTCTGCACCGGGCATAGACCGGTGGCGACCTGTCCCGGGTACAGGACGCCATCATCCGCGGAGCGGTTAAGGTCGATGACGTAGCGTGACCAGTGCGCGACGAGGACCGAAGCGCCCTCTCCATGCGCAAAGTCGTAAAGCGTTGCGACGTGCCAGTCCGTGTCGGGGATGTCGAGCCCCGCCGGGGTCATGCGCCCGCGCAGGTCCTCAGGGATTGCCTGACCGTCGTGCGGCACGCTGATCAGCAAGGGAGTGTCGCCGGCGTGGAAGGCGTACGTGCCGTACACGCTCAGGACGCCTTCGCCGGCAGGATCGGCGATGCGTACGCGCGGAATGCCCCCGCGTCGACCAGCGCCGCCACGTCCGCAATGTCGCCGGAGAGCGAGCGATCTTCCTCGTAGCGTGGAGAGACGGTGCGGATCGCGGCAATGACGGCTTCGAGCGGCTCGGAACTTTTCTGGGGGCGGTGGAATTCTATCCCTTGCGCGCCAGCGAGCAGCTCGATCGCGACGATATGGGCTACGTTGTCGAGCATGCCGTGCAGGCGGCGTGCCGCGAAGGTCGCCATGCTGACGTGGTCTTCCTGGTTCGCCGACGTCGGCAGGCTGTCGACGCTCGCCGGATGGGCGAGGGACTTGTTTTCGGATGCAAGCGCCGCCGCCGTCACCTGCGCCATCATGAAGCCGCTGTTGAGACCGCCCTCGGCGACGAGGAACGCGGGCAGTCCCGAGAGATGCGCGTCGATCAGTAGCGCAATGCGCCGCTCCGACAACGCGCCGATCTCCGCGATGGCGAGCGCGAGGTAATCCGCGGCCAGCGCAACCGGCTCCGCGTGGAAGTTACCGCCCGACAGCACCGCCTGTGTATCGGTGAACGCGAGCGGGTTGTCGGTCACGGCATTCGCCTCGATCCGGAGTACATCGCACACGTGCCGCAGCACGCCGAGGCAGGCGCCCATCACCTGCGGCTGGCAGCGGATGGAGTACGGATCCTGGACCCGCTCGCATTCGAGATGCGAGGCGCGTATCTCGCTGCCGTCCATGAGTTCGCGCAACACCGCGGCCACGGCGACCTGGCCTTCGTGGCCACGCACGGCCTGGATGCGCGCATCGAAAGGCGTATCGCTGCCCTTGATCGCGTCCGATGCGAGAGCGCCGGCGACTAGCGCAGCGGCAAGCACATTCTCGGCACGGAACGCGGCCGCGAGCGCGAGCGCCGTCGAAACCTGCGTGCCGTTAAGTAGCGCGAGACCCTCCTTCGGCGCCAGTACCAGCGCTTTGAGACCTGCCGCGTCGAGGGCATCGACGGCCGGTACGAGTTTTCCGTTCACCCGTGCCTCGCCGAAACCGAGCAGGACGCCCGAGAGATGCGCCAGCGGCGCAAGATCGCCGGAAGCCCCGACCGAGCCCTGTGACGGGATGCGCGGCAGAACGCCGGCGTTCAGCAGTGCACACAAGGCATCCACCAGCACGGGGCGCACGCCGGAACAGCCTTCGGCGAGCGCGACTATTTTCATGAGCAGGACGAGCCGCACGACCCGCTCATCGAGTTCGGGCCCGACACCGACGGCGTGGGAGCGAACCAGGTTCTCCTGCAGCCGCGCGAGTTTTTCGCTGCCGATGCGGACGGAGGCGAGCTGGCCGAAACCGGTATTGATGCCATAGACGCGCTTGCCGCTTTTCACCACGTCGTCGATGAGTTGGTTCGACTCGGCGATACGTCGCCGCGCCTCATCATCGAGTTCGACGGTGACCGGTTCGAGCCAGGCCGCACGCAGCGTGGCGAGTGACAGCTTTCGCGCATCGATCCGTAGATTCATCGGCCCGACTCAGTCGCCTCGATCATCGGCAGGTTCAGGCCGTTCTCGCGTGCGCATTCGACCGCCTCCGGGTATCCCGCGTCCGCATGCCGCATGACGCCTGTGGCGGGATCGTTCCACAGCACCCGTTCGATACGCTTGTCGGCCGCCTCGCTGCCGTCGCAGACGATCACGACGCCGGCGTGCTGCGCGTAGCCCATACCGACACCGCCGCCGTGGTGAATCGATACCCAGGTGGCGCCGCTCGCAGTGTTGAGGAGCGCGTTCAGGAGCGGCCAGTCGGACACCGCGTCCGAGCCATCGCGCATCGCCTCGGTCTCGCGATTCGGGCTCGCGACCGACCCGCTGTCAAGATGGTCGCGGCCGATGACGACCGGCGCCTTGAGTTCGCCGCTTCGTACCATCGCGTTGAAGGCGAGACCGAGCCGGTGCCGCTGGCCCAGGCCGACCCAGCAAATCCGTGCCGGGAGACCCTGGAACCGGATCCGTTCGCGCGCCGCGTCGAGCCAGTGGTGCAGATGCGCATCGTCGGGGATGAGCTCTTTCACTTTGGCATCGGTGCGGTAGATATCCTCCGGGTCGCCCGACAAGGCCGCCCAGCGGAAAGGGCCGATACCGCGGCAGAACAGGGGCCTGACGTAGGCCGGCACGAAGCCGGGGAAGTCGAAGGCGTTCGACACGCCGTTGTCGAACGCGACCTGCCGTATGTTGTTGCCATAGTCGAACGTCGGAACCCCCGTTTTCTGCATGTCCAGCATCGCGCGCACATGCAGCGCCATCGACTCCGCCGCCGCGGCAGCGACTGCGTCCGGGTTGCTCACGCGTTTCGCTTTCCAGTCCTCGACGGACCAGCCGGCCGGCAGATAGCCATTGGCGGGATCGTGGGCCGAGGTCTGGTCGGTCAGCGCATCCGGGTAGATCTTGCGTTCGACCATCTTCGGGAGGATCTCGGCAACGTTGCCGAGAAGTCCCACCGATACGGGCGTGCCGGTGTCCGCCGCCTCGCGAATGATCGAGAGCGCCTCATCGAGTGTCGTGGCGCGCTTGTCGAGGTAGCCGGTGGCGAGGCGCTTTTCGATACGGTCGTCCTGGCACTCGATCGCGAGCATCGACGCGCCGGCCATGGTGGCCGCGAGCGGCTGCGCCCCGCCCATGCCGCCGAGGCCCGCCGTCAGGATCCAGCGCCCGGTGAGGTCGCCGCCGTAGTGCTGGCGGCCGAGCTCGACGAAGGTTTCGTAAGTGCCCTGCACGATCCCCTGGCTGCCGATGTAGATCCAGCTGCCCGCCGTCATCTGGCCGAACATCATGAGCCCCTTGCGGTCGAGTTCACGGAAATGCTGCCAG
Source organism: Woeseiaceae bacterium (assembly GCA_041743865.1). Lineage (GTDB taxonomy): Bacteria > Pseudomonadota > Gammaproteobacteria > Steroidobacterales > Woeseiaceae > UBA1847. Next base: position 1,597 of record JBGTLY010000283.1, on the reverse strand, counting down.
TTGGCCCAGGCGGGGACCAGGTTTGAATTCGCGATGAGGACGCGAGGCGCATCAATGTGCGTACGAAAGACGCCGACCGGCTTTCCGGACTGCACGAGCAGTGTCTCGTCGTCCTCGAGGTTGCGGAGCGAGCGCACTATCGCGTCATAGGCGTCCCAGTTTCGCGCCGCTTTGCCAATCCCGCCATAGACGACGAGGTCTTCGGGCCGTTCCGCGACGTCCGGGTCGAGATTGTTCATCAACATCCGGAGCGGTGCCTCGGTCAGCCAGGACTTCGCCGACAGCGTGGTGCCCGTCGGGGCGGTGATCACGCGGGACTTTTCGTTCATGGTCATCTCACTTCCGAACCTCTCACTTCGGAACATCTCGCTTATGGACTTAAGGACTGCAGTTGTACGACAGCCGCGGTCGCGCTTTCGTGGTTCGCATAGGGCTTGTAGTGCCCCGTCAATTCGTATCGGCTTCCGGGGTGGTGCAGGCGCGCAAAGCTTACCGCGCGACCGTTTGCCCAGGTGCGCCGAATCACGACGAGCACAGGCTCACTTTCCTCTATACCGAGCAGCTGGCGCACGAGCTTGTCAGGCATCTGTGCGCGCACAACCTGTTCCGCCTCCGCGAGCGGCATCACCGCGGTGAGGTAGGCGCTCGGCGTCGTCATCGAAAAATCCTGCATGAGAATCTGGGGTGCAAATTCGGCGAGCACATAGCGATCCTCGACCTGAATCGGCGTGCCGTTCTCCCGGTGCACGAGCAACAGGTGGAAAACCGCCGTGCCCGCGGTGACGTGGAGGGCCCGGGCGACTTCGCCGCGTGCACGCGTGCGTTCCTTGCTGACGAGCCGGGAACTGTGCCGGTGCCCGCGTGCCGCAATCTCGTCCGCGATGTTCTGGATCTCCCGCACATGCGACTGCGCGCGAAAGTCGGCAACAAAGGTGCCGCGGCCGGCAACGCGCTCGACGAAGCCCTCGTCCGTGAGTTCCTTGAGTGCCCGGTTCGCCGTCATGCGCGATACGCCGGAGGACAGGACCAGCTCGTTTTCGGACGGCACACGGTCACCGGGCCGCAACTCACCGTCCGAAATACGCTCGATGATCGCGTCCTTCAGTTGCTGGTAGCGCGGTTTACCGTTCGTCGTCACGCCGCGGACTCCCCGAGCCCGGCAACCGCGGCTGCGTACGCGGCACGGGATTCTTCAGCCGACACGTGGCGGCCATCGACGACCTGCCACTCGCCGTGCACCATGACTCGGTCTATCGGCAATGCGTAGCCCGAGAAAACCAGTGCGTCGATGCGCGAGGCATCGTCGTGACCCGTGAGCATGGGGTCGCCCTCGTACAGGCAGACAAAGTCGGCAAAGCCGCCTTCGACCAGTCCCGCGGACTTGTGCCCGCAGGCCGCGGCGCCGCCCTCGACCGAGCGGTCGAACAGTTCCCGCCCGACATGCGACTCGCGCACGGCCGCCACGTTGCGCGTTCGCGTCGCGAGGCGCTGCCCGTACTCCAGCCAGCGCAATTCTTCGAAGGGATTGATCGACACCTGGCTGTCCGAGCCGATGGCGATGCGCCCGCCCGCCGCAAGATAGGGGCGCAGCGGAAAC
>JBGTLY010000282.1:0-18740 GCA_041743865.1 Woeseiaceae bacterium | reverse complement strand
GAGAGCGGGCCGCGGGCCGGCGGCTGGCCCGCTGTCGCCGCGGGTCTCGCACTCGCGTTGATGGTGACGACCTTCGGCTGGTGGGAGGCGCAACAGCGTCCCCCGGAAATCGTAACGCGCACGGTCGTGGAGACCGTCCCGCTCGAGCCCGCCGTGGGCATCGTCGCCGATTCGGAAGGACAGGCGCTGTGGACCGCACGTCTGTACCCGGACCTGAAACGCATCGACGTGGCGGTGCAGCAACGGCCGGCCGAAGAACCCGACAAGGACTACCAGCTGTGGGTGCTGCGAGACGATGGCATACCGGTTTCACTGGGACTCCTGCCGAAGGCCGGCGAGCGGACGCTCGCGCTCGGCGACCTCGCGCTCGACGGACTGGAGCGCGGCAATACGCTTGCCGTCAGTCTCGAGCCCCTCGGCGGTTCGCCTGAGCCGGTACCGACCGGGCCGGTAATGTACACGGCAACCCTGTTCGCACCCTGAGAACGAAAAGGGGTCAGGTTACATTTTTGACCGGTCGTCCTGAGGTCGCCAATCCCACCCGGCGATTAAGTCTCGCTTCGACTAGGGAGATGAAAGGTTCGGAACCCAATACTTTGCCCTGATTGACGTTATCGCGGATGGCCTTCAGGTCGCCTTCACTTATGGCATCACGAAACAGGCGCTGGTATGCCGAGAACCGTGCTGCACTCGTTTTGCCCAGCGCCAGATAGGTCGCGTGCGGTGTTATGAGTTCGCTTTTCCTCCCGCGGGCATTGCAGTTGTAACTGGACCAAGGGTAGTCACCAGGCAGGTTGACGATTCGCGCACGCACCGCATTGAGTTCGATGTATCGATAGCACGTCAACAGATATCGATCGCTGTCTACCAGGCTTGACCTGAAACGTCCCTCCCACAGCGTGCCGGTGCGTTCGTAGCGTGAGTTAACGTAGCGCACGTAGCGCCTGCCCAGGCATTGCATCATGCGTCCCAGCGATCCCGTTTCGGCGCCCGTCACCAGCAGGTGAACATGATTGTTCATCAGCACATACGCGTGTACAGCGCCGCCATACTTTTTTGCGGCTTGGTGCAGCCACTCAAGGTAAAGACGACGGTCATTTTCCGCAAAGAAGCAGGCCTGGCGATTGTTGCCGCGCTGAATGAGGTGTTGCGGAACCCCCGCCAGATCGATCCGTGGCTGGCGCGCCATCCATGTCTCCGAAGTATCTGTGGTCCTACCACGCTAACCGGAGGCAGCGGCCGACGAACTGGACGTTTCGGACGAGCTACCTGAGAAATAGACTCTGACCCCCGATACGCTCCGAACAGGTTTGCCGAATGCGGAGAGAGATGAGATAAACGTTTCCGGCCAGCCATTGTAGAAATGGACTCTGACCCCATTTAAAATAGAATGAAAAATGAATGGGGTCAGAGTCCATTTTCTGTCGCCTTTTAATTGTGATACTTGCCATTGCGCAGGGGCGGATCAATCCAATAATGTACTCTGACCCCATTTCCGCATTTCGTTTTTGCGCGTTGACGGGCCTCGTGCCTGGCCTTGGCTATTTCTCGAGGAAGCGGAGCAGGGCCTGGTTGAACTCTTTCGCGTGACTGACATTGCAGCCGTGCGGAGCTCCCTTCAGGACCACGGATTCGCTGTTAGCTACCCGTTGCCGGGTTCGATTGCCTGAACCTTCATAAGGCACGATGCCATCGGCATCGCCATGCAGTACCAGTGCCGGCACCGTGATCTCGGCAAGATCGTCCCTGAAATCGGTGGTGCCGAACGCCTCCATGCAGGCGAGAGCGGCCTTCTTGTCGGACTTCTCGCAGAGCTGGATGGCGTCCTGGCGCTGCGCCTCCGACACCTTGAGGTCGCCGTTGGCGCTGAAAAAATCCCGGGTGAACTGTTCGAAGAAGGCATCACGGTCATTCTTCAGGTTTTTCTCCATTTCTCCCGCCTTCTCCTCGGTCAGCGGTCCGTTGGGATTGTCATTCGTCTTCATCAGGTAGGGCGGTACGGCGGATGCGAAGACCACGCTGTGCAGGCGATCTTCACCGTGATTTGCGACGTAGCGGGCTACTTCGCCTCCGCCCATGGAGAAGCCCAGCAGCGTCACGTCGGTCAGCTCGAGGTCCGACAGGACGCTCTCGAGATCTGCGGCCAACGTGTCGTAGTCATATCCTGTCGCCGGCTTGTCCGATGCTCCGAAACCGCGTCTGTCGTAGGTCACTACGCGGTAGCCCGCCGATGTGAGAGCAGGAATCTGCGGTTTGAAAGCCTCGCCGGATAAGGGCCAGCCGTGTATCAACACGACGGGACGGCCTTTGCCCTGATCGGTAACGTTCAGTTGGATGTCGTTTGCACGCATGTCCGGGTTCTCCTTGTCCATTGATTGAGTTTCCCAGGAAGAGTGCAAGTATCATGCCGCGGCGAGCTATCGTCGGTCGGTGGGCTCACATTCGGCCAGCAATGCGCCGATGGTCGCGCTGTTTACCGGTTTAACCAGGTGGGTGTCGAAACCGGCGTCCCGGGTCTGCTGCCGGTCGACTTCCTGGCTCCATCCGGTCAGGGCGACAAGCTTCATTGTCCGCCCCCAGGACTCCCGCCGAATGCATCGAGCGGCCTCGTTGCCGTTCATCCGTGGCATTCCTATATCCATGAACACCACGTCGGGCGAGAACTCAGAGGCGAGCCTGACCGCCTGCTCTCCATCATGCGCAGTGCGAACCTCGTTTCCCAATAGCTCGATCAGCATGCCGAGCGTTTCCGCCGCTTCCCTGTTGTCGTCTACCACCAGGACCCGAAGGGAGGTCTTTTGCTGCGCGGGCTCACCGCTTCGCGAAGCCGGGGCTGCAGCGCTTTGCCTGGGCAGGCGCACAGTGAATTCGCTGCCTTCGTCGATGCCTTCGCTTCTGACGCCGATAGTGCCGCCGTGCATCTCGACCAGGCGCCTTACGAGGGTCAATCCAATCCCAAGTCCGGACTGCAGGTCCGCATCCCGTGAGCGATGGGCCTGGCCGAACATTTCGAAGATGGTGGTCTGCATGTCTTCGGGGATTCCGAGGCCATTGTCCCTGACCGTGATCGTCACCTCATCATCAGAGGCGTCGACCGTAAGCCAGATCTGCCCGCAGGGACGGGTGTACTTCCCTGCGTTGTTGAGCAGGTTCGAGAGGATCTGCGCGAGACGAGTCCCGTCGGCGTCGAGGTAGACGGGGCTTTCGGGCAATTTCACGGTGAGCTCGTGGCCGGCGTCGACCATCAGGGAATTCGTCGATTCGATGGCACTTTGCACAATGACGGCAAGATCGACCCTGCTGCGCCGCAGCTCCATCTTTCCACGCGTAATGCGAGAGACGTCGAGGAGGTCGTCAACCAGGTGCACGACGTGCTCCGTCTGGTTGACCATCATCCGGCGAATCCGCTCGCGCACCAGGGGGTCGCCGTCCGCCAGGCTCAGGGCGTCGAGACCCGTACGGATGGGAGCCAGCGGATTGCGAAGCTCGTGGGCCAGGGTCGCCAGGAATTCGTCTTTGCGGCGGTCGGCCTCCGAGAGGCGCGCCGCAGCGTCACGCAGTTGTTCCCGGAGCGTGCGCTGTTCGGTGATGTCCATGACGGTACCGTCGAAGCTCGCCAGCTGCCGCGTGTCGCTCGCTGTATCGAAGCGCGCCTTCCCCTTTGCAAACACCCAGTGAACAGAGGCATCCGGCCAGACGACCCGGTATTCGATCTCGTAGGGCACCGGGTCGACGGGACGAATAGCAGCCGCCACCGCGTCCTGCACGCGCGCCTGGTCGTCGGGATGGATAATGCCGATCGCTGTGTCGTACTCGAGGAGATCGCCCTGTACACCGCCAAAAATTTCCCTGAATCGCTGGTCGGTTTGCAGCTCCATGGACTCGGGGTCGATGATGTTCCAGACGCCCAGTTCTGCGCCTTCAAGCGCTGAGCGAACACGCTCTTCGCTGTCGAGCAGTGCCTGCGCAGCCCTTTTCTGTATCGTGATATCGCGGGCGATCATCGAGGCGGCGACGATTTTGCCTGCAGCGTCCTTGATGGGAGACACGGTGAGAGCGACCGGAATTCGCTTACCCCTGGCGTTGAGTCGTACGGTGTCGAAGTGATTGACTCGCTCACCGCTCGCGACCTGCGCGATCGTGCGTTCCTCTTCGATGCGGCGGTCGGGGGGGATCAACATGGATACGTGCCGGCCTACGGCTTCATCTTCGGTGTAGCCAAACATGCGCTCGGCCGAGACATTCCAGCTTTGGATAATGCCATCGAGCGTCTCGCTGATGATGGCGTCGTCCGATGATTCGATGATCGATGCCAGGAAACGAGCCTGCGCCGCGCGGCTGTGAAGATCGGCTTCTTCCCGGCGCAGGTCGTCGAGTTCGTCGCGGAGCGCCCGTACGGCGTCGCTGTTGCCCCCATCCGGATTATTGCGGACACAGGCGCCGAGGACGTCATGGACATTCAGCAGTTCGGCAATGTCGTTTTCCTCGCTCAACTCCGGATGGACCTTGGTCCAGAAGTGCGCCGTGCGGACAAAGGCGAGAAAGACCAGCAGATGCTGGAAGTCTGTGCAGCCGAGAGCCTGGCGCAGCGCTCCGAGGCAGCGGGGCGCATCCGCATCCTGAAGGAAGACGTGAGTTGCGCACGCAAAGAGGGACTCTTCCGCGGAGCTTTCCGGCTCCGGAAGCCCGAGAAGCGGTGTAGCCTTCTGCCGGCAGAACTCGATATGGGGGTCCAGGGCCTTGCCCGCCGGCAGCGGACGCTGCAGGAGGCGCACGACCTGCTCTGCCGTCTCTGGCACGACGTCCTTGTCCCCCGACGGACGTCCCAATCCGACCAGGAATCCCACGTGGCGGGAGATGCAGTAACGAACCTCGCAAAACTGCGACAGGTAGACGAAGAGTCGCTCCTTGATCAATGACGGCAGCGGGCTGTCGAGGTAGGCGAACTCCGCGAAGCCCCACAAATTGCGGGTGATTTCCGGTGCTTCGGGCGCCAGTTGGAAGAAATTCGGCACCAGGCCGAACCGGCCCTCGACGCGGGCTTCCAGGTCGGCAACAGCGCCAGGCTTAAGGTCTCGGGGGTTGGACACGGGGTGATTCATAAGGAGCTTGCCAAGAGTATACGCAGGTGTCCAGGTTCGCTGAAGTCGTCCGGGCGGAGCCGGCGGTGCACAGGGTGCAGGGCCATGATCGGACTGGGCGGATGCCTCCCGCGGCTGGCGGCGCCGCAATTAACCGAAACGGCAACAAACGTATCCATGTGCTCCTGAAGCGCGAGGGCTGCCACAATAAGAAGCGGGTGTACCGGCTTTATTGCCTGGAGGGGTTGCAGCTGCGTCCAAGCGGCCAAGGCGGCACGTGACTCAGAGCCGCGATGGCGACGCATATTCTTTGACGACACTCATTCCCTTTGAGCCTCGGGCTTGCGACTAACAGGGCTAGACAGTCGAACTCGCAACACTATTGGGCAGCGGCAAATCCATGCGCTATAGTCCGGCGATGAGGCTCTGGTCCCTATGCATCGTCGCGTTCGCCGGAATTGCGCTGCTCTCGTTGCAAATGAGCGGCCTGCACATGCATGCCGGCACTCAAAATAGCGACGCTGCCTTATACGGCGCGCATATTCATAGTGCGGACCCTGATGGGCACGATCACAGCGCGGATATTGATGTATCCCTGCTGGATTTGGGGACCGTATGGTCCAAGTTGATGCCATTCCTCGTGGCTCTATTACCCACTGCACTGGCCATTGTTTGGCTATTTCACTCACTCTGGCCGACTACGGTTAGAACCATCCCGATACGCCGCCGATCTCGCTGGCGACCGCCGCTGCGCGCCCCTCCCCTCTCTCCCTAAATCTTCTTCATCTGACACCGGCGAGCAGCCTTGCCTGTTGGTTTGTCCTGTATCTGTGAATAGCGCGTTCGCCCGAACGCGAAGGGAGGCATTCTTATGTGGGTACGTCTCACATGCAGAGTCATTCTGTTGTGCTTATTTGTACTGCACGGCAATGCAATTTTTGCCCAGTCGACTACGGCAAGCGACCCGGTTGCGCTGAACCTGGACACGGCCATCGCGAGAACACTTGAGGGTAATCTTCGGTTAATTGCGTATGGTTATCAGATAGATGCCCAACGAGGACGGCGTCAACAGGCGGAACTCAAGCCCAACCTGCTATTGGGAATTGACGTCGAAAACGCACTGGGCACCGGCGACTATCAGGGAATTGACAGCGCGGAGACGACACTCAGTCTTGCCTGGATACTGGAGCGAGGCAAGCGTGAGCGCCGTATGGATGCAGCAAAAGCCGGCGTGCTTTTGCTCGACGCTGAGGCAGAGATTCATCGTCTGGACGCGGCGGCTGAGACCGCGCGTGCCTATCTGGATACCGTCGCGCTTCAGGAACGACTCGTTCAAACGGATGCAGCCGTCACCCTTGCCGAGCAAATCGCCGCGGCCGTTCAGAAACATGTCAACGCAGGGCGCACTCCTGCGGCCGATCTGGCGAGGGCAGAAGCTGAGCTTGCAAGCATTCGCCTCGACCGAGAGGACATTGAGCATGAACTACGGACATCGCACCGTCGATTAGCGGCTCAATGGGGTGAGGTCGAACCAGATTTTGCGCGTGTGATCGGCGACCTGGACACGCTACCCAGGCCGGATTCTTATGCCACTTTGCTGGCACGGCTGGAGCAAAACCCTGACCTGTCACGTTTCCTTAGCGAGAAACGTTTACGCGAGGCTGAGCTGCGGCTGGCCGAGGCGCAGGCGAAGCCCGACTGGCAGCTGTTTGCCGGTGTCCGTCGTCTGGAACGAACAGATGACGAGGCGTTTCTCGCCGGAATAACAATTCCGCTCACAACACGCAACCGTAACCAGGGCCGAGTTTCAGAGGCCCGTGCGCGACTCGCGATGACAGATGCAGATCGGGCCGCCACCCGCACGCAGGTCGAAACGCAATTGTTCTCGCTATATCAGGAGTTGCAGCACAGCTTGCATCGTACGACAACGCTGCGCGAAGAAATTATTCCGCGCTTCGAACAGGCCCTGAGAGATACCGAGCACGCCTATGCCGCCGGACGCTACGGCTACTTTGAATTGCGGGTGGTACAAGCCGAAATTCTGAGTGCGCGTACTGCATTGGTCGAATCGAGCGTCGATGCTCATCGCCAGGTCATTGAAATCGAACGATTGACCGGGACCACCCTGGTGCCCGCGGTCTCTTATCCGTGAGGACTACGATGAACACACTACACGCCAAAATCGGACTCGTTGCTTTGTTGCTTGGCGTGAACGCCTGTGGCGGCGCTAATTCCGAGGCAGAAAACACTGCGCAAGACGGTCACAGCTCGACGGCCGAGGCCGAACCAGCCAAGGGACCGCACAATGGGCGACTGTTAGTTGATGGTGATTTCGAACTCGAACTTGCAATCTTCGAGACGGGTGTACCTCCGGAGTTTCGAGTCTGGGTAAGCCATGCCGGCAGACCGGTTGCACCGACCGACGTCGCCGTGAATGTGACCTTGACTCGATTGGGCGATGTGACCGACGAAATCCGCTTTGACCCGCAGAACGATTTTCTGCGGGGCGATACTGTTATCTACGAACCGCATTCGTTTGTCGTCTCCGTAACAGCCCGCTACAACGGCGTCGATCACAACTGGTCATACGACAACTTCGAGGGCCGTACCCAGATTGGGGCCGAGGTTGCCGAGGCGTTTGGCCTTGAAACCGAGTTGGCTGGTGAGGCCGTGATCAAGGACACCGTCGCGGTCTACGGCCGCATCGAACCGAATCGTGAACAATATCGGTCTGTCAGCGCACGCTTTGAGGGCGCCATCGAGGCGGTACGCGTATCCGCTGGCGATACGGTCAAGAAAGGTCAGGCCCTCGCGACAATTGAGAGTAACGAGAGCCTCAACAATTACGTGCTAAGTGCACCAATAGATGGGATTGTGACGGAGCGGTACGCAAATCCGGGCGAACAAACCGCCGGTCGATCGCTATTTACGATTATGGACCCGAGTACCGTATGGGCAGAGCTTTCGGTGTTCCCCTCCGATAGACCTCGCGTCCGTGAAGGCGCACGCGCGACTGTACGCGATATTGCCAATGACCATGAACACCATGGTGTCATTACACGCATGGACGCAGTCGCCGAATCCAATCAGTCGGTGCTGGCACGCGTAGAACTCGACAACGCTGACAGGGCGCTGATACCGGGCTCATTTGTCTCAGCCACGATCGAGGTGGCGGAATATCCAGTGCCGCTTGCCGTAAAGCGCACCGGCCTGCAAAGCTTTCGCGATTTCACCGTCGTCTATGCGCGGATCGGTGATGAGTACGAGGTGCGGATGCTCGAGCTTGGCCGTCAGGATGCGGAGTGGATTGAGGTACTGGGTGGACTTCATGTCGGCACACGTTACGTGACCACCAATAGTTATCTCGTTAAAGCCGATATTGAGAAATCCGGCGCTTCCCACGACCACTGAGGGCGAATGATGCTGGAATTTATTATCAGGTTTTCTCTGGCACGCCGCGGCCTGGTCCTTTTTGCGGTGTTATTACTGATCACTCTCGGCGTCTGGAACTTCACGCGCTTGCCGATCGACGCTGTTCCCGATATCACCAATGTTCAGGTTGTCATCAATACCGAAGCACCGGGGTACACGCCGCTCGAAGTGGAGCAACGCATAACCTTCATCTTAGAGAACGCCATGGCGGGCATTCCTCAACTTGTCTACACACGTTCAGCGTCGCGCTACGGTTTGTCGCAGATCACAGCTGTGTTCGAGGAAGGGACCGACATCTACTTCGCTCGACAACAAGTGGGCGAACGGATGAATGCCGCCAAATCGTCGTTGCCAGCAGGGCTTGAGCCCGCTTTGGGCCCGATTGCGACCGGTCTCGGTGAAATTTTCATGTTCACGGTCAATGCCGAGCCCGGCGCCCTCAACGCTGACGGCTCAGGGGTCACGCCGACCGATCTTCGCTCGGTGCATGACTGGATTATTCGGCCGCAACTGTTACGGGTACCGGGCGTCGTTGAAGTAAATCCGATTGGCGGCTTTAAGAAGGAAATCCTGGTTGCACCGGAACCTGAGAAATTGCTCGCCTACGGTCTGACCACCACTGATATCACACTCGCATTGGAGCGCAACAACGCCAATCGCGGTGTCGGATTTATCGAACACAACGGTGCGCAATGGCTGATGCGCATTCCGGGCCAAGTGAATAGCATCGACGAGCTGGGAGCCATTGTCGTCAGCGACACTGACGGTGTGCCCATTCGTGTCCGCGATGTCGCAAACGTCGGGCTGGGTCGCGAACTGCGCTCCGGCGCGGCAACGCAAGACGGTCACGAAGTGGTTATGAGCACGGTCTTTATGTTGGTTGGCGAGAATAGCCGCGAGGTCGCCAATGCCGTCGCCCTACGACTCGACGATGTCAAAACAAGTCTCCCGCCTGGGATCACGGCGACCGCCGTCTACGACCGCACCGGTTTAGTCGACAAGACTCTTGCGACCGTGAGAACCAACCTGGTTGAAGGTGCATTGCTGGTGATGGTGGTTCTATTCGTATTTCTTGGCAACGTCCGAGCCGCATTATTGACCGCCGCGGTAATACCGATCGCCATGCTTATGACGATCACCGGCATGGTGCAAAGCAAAGTCAGCGCAAACCTCATGAGCCTGGGCGCCCTCGACTTCGGACTGATTGTCGATGGTGCCGTAATCATCGTGGAGAACTGTTTGCGCCGCCTCAGTCAGGCCGGTGCGACCACCCTGTCGCTCAAGGAACGACTCGCCGTGGTCTTTGAAGCCACCCAGGAAGTCATTCGACCGGCACTCTTCGGCGTGTTCATCATCACGGTCGTGTATATCCCGATCTTTGCACTCACCGGCATCGAAGGAAAGATGTTTCACCCGATGGCCATCACCGTGGTCATTGCCCTGGTCAGCGCCATGATCCTGTCGATAACTTTTGTGCCAGCGGGCGTGGCTCTGCTCTTTCGTAAACCCATTGAAGAAAAAGAAAACCTCATCGTTCGCGGTGCACGTTCAATATACCGCCCGGTACTGCTCGCGGCCTTGCGTTTTCGTTGGGTAACTATGGGGTCCGCTGTGGCTATGGTGATTGTCAGTGGCTGGATGGCCATGCGCCTGGGCTCTGAGTTCGTGCCAAATCTTGATGAGGGCGACATCGCCATGCATGCGTTGCGCATTCCCGGCACGTCGCTGCAACAAGCCGTCGCACTGCAGGAGCAACTGGAAGCCGAAATCAGGAAAATGCCCGAAGTCGAGTTGGTGTTCGCCAAGATTGGTACCGCGGAGGTTGCAACCGACGCGGTACCACCGAGCGTTGCAGACAATTTCATTATCCTGAAGCCGCGGGATGCATGGCCCGACCCGACCAAGTCGAAGGCGCAGATAGTTCGTGACCTCGAACAGCTGGTGACGCCGATACCGGGCAACCGCTACGAGTTTTTACAACCTATTCAAATGCGCTTCAATGAACTCATCGCCGGCGTTCGAGCCGAACTCGCCGTCAAAGTTTTCGGTGACGACTTTGAGACCCTGATCGCTCTCGGCGACGCAATCGAAGGTGCCATCGGCCAGGTTCCTGGTGCCGTGGATATCGTGGTCGAGCAAACGACCGGCCTGCCAGTCCTCACGATCGTGCCAAACCGAGAGGCAATTGCCCGTTTTTCACTCAGCATCGCTGAAGTGCAAGATTTCGTCGCGACCGCGCTTGGCGGTACTAAGGCCGGGCAACTCTATAGCGGCGATCGACGCGTAGATATAGTGGTGCGTTTGCCAGAGCGTTTGCGTGGAAATCCGGACCTGCTGCTCGATCTGCCAATACCGCTGTCCAATGGCGATTTCGTTCCCCTGCGTGAAATCGCTGCTACTGAACTCACCAGTGGACTTAATCAGGTTAATCGTGAAAACGGTAAACGCCGTGTCGTGGTGACTGCGAACGTCCGTGGCCGTGATTTGGGTTCGTTCGTCCAAGACGTACAGCAGACCGTGGCAGCACAGGTCGAGGTACCCGCCGGGTACTGGCTGGAATACGGTGGTACCTACCAAAACCTGCAATCGGCCAGCCAGCGGCTGTCGGTCGTGGTGCCGGTGACACTCGTGTTGATTATCGGCTTGCTGGTGATGGCGCTTGGTTCGTTTCGAGATGCCATTGTGATCTTCACAGGCGTGCCGTTGGCCCTTACCGGCGGGATCATTGCATTGTTGCTGCGTGGCATCCCGTTCTCTATATCAGCAGCGGTCGGATTCATCGCGTTGTCCGGCATTGCGGTGTTGAACGGCTTGGTGATGGTGGCATTCATTCGCGATCTTCGGTCAGACGGCGGTTCACTTGACGACAGCATTGTTGAGGGTGCAATTACCCGACTTCGGCCGGTGCTGATGACGGCATTAGTCGCCTCACTGGGTTTTGTGCCAATGGCCTTGAATACCGGCATTGGTTCCGAAGTACAAAGACCGTTGGCGACAGTCGTGATCGGAGGCATTGTTTCTTCGACCCTGTTGACCCTCGTTGTGCTGCCGGCCCTGTATCGATTGGTGCACGAAAGAGAGCCTCGCGTAGCGTTGGAGGAGACTGCAAATGCACACACATAATCAGAACGCCTGGCAACACGACCACGTTTTCAGGCATGACCAAGGTAAGCCTGGCGAGCGACGAACACTGATGGTTGTGCTGTTGACCGCCGTAATGATGGTGGTCGAGATTACCGCTGGTGTGATCTATGGTTCCATGGCGTTGCTTGCGGATGGACTGCACATGGCATCGCACGCCACCGCTCTGGGTATCGCCGTACTTGCCTATGTAGTTGCGCGACGTTTGGCAAACGATCCACGATTTAGCTTTGGCGTTGGCAAGATCAATAGTCTGGCGGGATTCGCGAGTGCGTTCCTTCTATTGGGCTTTGCGGTGGTCATGGCCACCGAGAGTATTGGCCGACTTGTCAGCCCGGTCGATATTTCGTTCGACCAGGCGTTAATCGTCGCCTTTGTCGGCCTGGGAGTGAATGGCTTCAGTGCGTGGCTGCTCGCATCGACTCCTCACGATCACGGGGAGGAGCATGACCACGGTCATGACCATCACGATGACCACAACCTTCGCGGTGCCTATTTGCACGTTCTTGCCGATGCGTTGACATCGATACTCGCCATCGTCGCGCTGCTCGCCGGCAAGTTCCGGGGCGTAAACTGGCTCGATCCGGCGATGGGTATCGCGGGCGCGGTGCTGGTAACGCACTGGTCAATTGGCTTGCTTCGTCAATCATCGCGCGTCCTGCTCGATTGGCAGGCCGACAAAGAAACGATCGCGGCCCTAAGAGCCGCAATTGAACAAGGCACGACGGATCGTGTTACGGATTTGCACCTCTGGAGTATCGGTCATGGTCTTTTTTCTGCGCAGATAACCGTCATCAGTGACCAGCCGAAACCGCCGTATCACTACAAGGCATTGTTGCCACGCAATCTCAATGTGGCCCATGCCACTGTTGAAGTCCATCAATGCGAGAATCATTGACCAGTCTGCATCTTTGCTGACTTTCTTTGCTCCAGCAATCGACTCGGAAGCTACTCGAAAGCCGTTAGCTTCCGAGCACTGAATCCGCCCCGGGGTTCCGGGCGTCCCGTCAGATCGTATTTCATCGTATCCGATACACGGATGGAGAACGAATCGGTCTCTTTTTCAGCGTCTCCTGCAGGGAATTTATTGCACCGAGGTTGCAACGACTTCACTGTTGAAGCCACGGTCCAGCAACTTTCAGAGGAAGCTGTTGCGGTTCAGAACCAAGCCCTCACTCCTACGCAACCACTGGTGTCCTCACCGACAGCTCGCATTAAATCCGCCGTACCGCCGAATGTACGTGCATATTCGATACCGACACAGGGTGCAAACTCGCGAACGACCTCGTAGCGAAGACGCAAGCGGAGTTCCGCCGACGTCAGACCAGATCCGATGCCGAGCTCCGGGATGCCCTGAGCTGCCAAGTCGAGCTCGATCCGCAGTGACCTATGCGATCAGCTTTGCCGTCGTCGGCGCGGTGCGGTTGGAATGCCCGCTACCGGCGAAGGTGACATTCAAGTGGCGGATTTTTTGCAGAAATGCGACCGACCTAGAACCATGAGCCGCCGCCTACTCAACATTTTCCGACATATCAAGCCACTGCGGATCGGCGTTGATTGACCAGCGGGATCTGCTCGCCATGCTCCGCCGCAAAGTTTTCCAGTCCGTCCGCGGCTGGCAGCCGCACCTGCACAACCGCTTCGGCATCGCTCGCGGATAGCTGTACACTGATTCGTACATGAACCCCGCACCCCTCAAGGCTATCTACATCAATACCTCGCTCAAAAAGAGCGCCGAGCAAAGCCACACGAGGCTGCTGCTCGAGGCATCGGCTGCGATCATGACGGGCCAGGGCATCGATGTTGAGCACGTGCACCTGGCGGCTCGCAACATACCGCCCGGTATCTATCCCGATATGACAGAACACGGCTGGAAAAACGACGAGTGGCCCGAGCTGTGGACGTCGGTACGGGCAGCGGACATCCTGGTCATCGGCTCGCCGATATGGTTGGGTGAGGAGAGCTCGTATTGTCGGCTGCTTATCGAACGCCTGTATGGCATGTCGGGGGAACTGAACGACAAGGGTCAGTCGATCTTCTACGGCAAGGTCGGCGGGTGTGTGATCACGGGCAATGAGGACGGGATCAAGCACGTGGCGGCGACGATTGGCTATGCGCTCAATCACCTGGGCTTCACCTTGCCGCCACAGGCTGACTGCGGCTGGATCGGCGAGGCCGGACCGGGACCTTCTTACGGCGACCCCCTTGAGAACGGCTCACACGTGGGTTTCGACAATGACTTTACCCAGCGCAATACGACGATCATGACCTGGAACTGCATTCACCTCGCGCGGCTCCTGAAGTCGAACGGCGGTCTGCCGAGGCAGGGGAACGACCGCAATGCCTGGAAAGCGGGTGAGCGCTTCGGTTTCAGGAACCCGGACGGGCTGGATGACTCGAGGTGAGCGCAAACCCTGTATTTCGACTTTTTTTATGGGTCCTCCTGGCTACATTCTGCCAGGAATCTCCACTCACGAGTGGTCCGCTATTCAGGCAAGCTTACGCCTTGCTCGAAGGCGTCGAGCTCGGCGGCTGCGGCATCCGACCGCGTCAAGTTTGATCGTTAGTCCCTACGGCGCCAACAAGGCGGCGGTGTACAAAACCGGAAGGCCTTTTCTGGCTCCCCCAGGGAGAGCAGAATTTCTGCAGTGCTGCAACGCCAGTTCCGCGTACCGGGCTGCTAACTTGCTGTCGTCCGGTTGCCTACGCGGTGATTTCCGCAGATCCGTCAGTCTGTCGATGGTGTTGTCGGCGCGGTCGAATTCGAGGACCACCGCCAGTGGCGAATCGGGAACCCAAACACGCGCTGCGCTGCGCGTCGAGATAGTCGCTGTCGATGCCGGCCCGTCGTACAGCATTGCGGTCAGTATTGCCGCCGCGCTCAGTGCGACGACAATACCGATCGCAGATGCCGTATTCCTGACAGCCCGGTAAGGCCCGGCTCGGGCCCCCGGTCCCGGGACGGTGGTCGACCGCCCCGGGCTTCATCGGACGCCAAAATTACGGCGCGGTTACCGGGTTCTAGTTTGGCGAGCCCGGCAGCGGCGTCAGCAGATACGGAAACGTCTGGTCGAAAAAGCTGGAATCGACGTAGGCACCGTCCGTGAACGGCAGCTGCCCGGCCGGTGCGACGTCGGTATCCAGCAATGCGCCCATCGCGACCCGCAGTTCGATGTCGACCACGTCATCGCCGGGCCGGCGGCCATTCGGGAAGCCGGCAGTGTCACCGGCGAGCGCGCCGAGAGGGTTCTGGCTTGCCGCCGGCACGGCCAGTATTGCCGTATTGAGACGCAGCATTTCAGAGGCGACAACCATGGGCGGCTGATTGAGTCCGGCAATGCCGGTCAGGAACGCGCTGACCAGGTCCTCGCGGGGAAATACGGTCGGTGCGGGTGCGGCTGGAAACAGCAGCTCGATCAGCGCGGGCAGGGTCGGGTTGGTGACGTAGAATGCGAAGGCTGCGTCCTTCTTCGGCTCGCTTTTGTTGAAAGTGTCCTTGTCCGGCAATCCGATCACTACCTCATTGACGAGCGGAGCGCCCAGGCGTGACACCTGCTGGTAAGGACCAAATTCCCGTGCAGTACCGTCCGTGTGCTGATTGTGGAGGCTGCGCAACTTGCGCACGCTCGCGGTGGTCCAGCCGCCGATGATGTCGCTGTCCGCCCCGACGAGACAGCTCGCCGGCACCTCGAGCGCCAGGGTTGTCACGTTCTTGCCGGCGAGACTGTTTGCTTCTCCGTCGGGACTACCCAGCGGGTCGGTGTTGATCAGGTCAAATATTTCGCCGACATTGATCACAAAGCTTTCTTTACGCTGCCCGACAAACAGCCGGCCGTCGCCACAGCCCGGAATATTCACATCGTACATGTGATCGCTCGCGTAAGCCGCGTAGGCGGGGAGTGTCATGTTACCGATGTTGTCCACGGGCTTCATAAAGGACTTGGAGCCGTCCGTGGTGTGAGCGATATACTCGCGGGTGCCCTTGCGCCGGTCGCCATGAATTACGGCGACGGTGTACGATTCTACGACGTTCAGGTTGGCGTCGTCCGTCGCCATCGGTCCGACCGGACCGGCCTGCTTCAGCGGGATCGGGACGTCTAATCCGCCGACAGACAGAGCAATACCGCGGATTATCTTCTCGAAATTGAACTGAAATGTGATGTCCTCATTCGCGTCTGCATTGTTGTCGATGTGAATCTCATAGATCGCATCGTCGTCCATACTGTAGTAGTTCGGGCCGCCGCCGGGTTCTTGCAACGGTATGTAATTGGCCAGCAAGGTCACGTAACCTTCCCGCCCGGCTTCGTAGCTGTTGAACATATAAAAATCGGTGCCGTCGACTTTCGGCATCTCGGTTATGAAGGGTGCTTCGCGGTGGCTTGACGCATTAACCGCAAGCGGCAACAACGCAAACGTCAGCAGCGCAGCCAGGCGGTGTTCGAGTGGTCTCATGTTGGATTCTCTCTGGAAGTGGCAAAGTGCCCGTCACGTCAATACCCCTGGCCGAAGACTGGAATTACGGCGGGACCGGCGGCTTCTCAGCTGGATTCGCACCCGACTATAGCTTCCGACAGCAGGCTTTCTGAGCGCCGACAGGCACAATGCCCAGATTCGCTGTTTCACACAATGCAATTGCCATGCCGGGTCTTTTGAACCCCTCCCACTCGGCCGACGAAAAAAAAAGGGGCCGGCGTGGGGCAGTAAATTTTTCAAGCTGATGTAAAAACTGCATCTCGGCGGAGCCTGGGAGTCCCAGGGACGCTCTGCTTTGTCATGAAAGCGCAGGTCTTTTATGCCAGCCGCTTTTAGCCGGCGATGCCATTCCAATTTTAAATTGTATGGGCAGCGTTGGTCGAACGGTTACGACAACTGGAGGAGCTGGCGAGATGTGCATGACGGGAATGGCAAGACGTCTGGCGGTTATGGAGTCCAGGCTGTGCGGCTCGAACGCTAACGACATCGTGTTCATCCAGATGAGCGTCGAGAGCCGGGAAGCGATGGAGGAGCGCATCGACCGCTGGTATCATTAGACCAGAAGGCTCTCATGAGCACCACATACACTATGAAGCGATCTTAATACTGGCATCGGAAGACGATCCGTTAGCGATTCGACCACACGCAAATACCGCAAGGACCGCCCGAGCGGTCTTTCTCCACTTTTAGTTCGCCCAAAATGCTTTTCTTTCGCACACCGACCTCCTCTATATGTCGCAGTTGTCCTGAGGATTGGCTGTTCGTGAAGGGTCAAAGCCACACGTCGCGGATGAGCCGGATGCCTTTGCGATACACTTCCGAGGGAGCAGCAAAGAACGGCCGCCACACGCGGGTCGCTGCCGACATTCCCGGCACCGCACTGCCGAAGGCCTCTATCGTGAGCCACTCGTCGTAACCGAGGCGCTTTAGTTCCGCGATTGTCTCCCTGAGTTTCGCGTGGCCGCTGCCCGGCACGCCGCGGTCGTTCTCGGAGACGTGCACGTGGAAGAGCTTGCCCGTCTTCGCAATCGTAGTGAGCGACGCCACGGGGTCCCGTTCCTCGATGTGGGCGTGGAAGGTGTCGTGTGTGATCCCGATATTTGGGTGATCGACCCGCTCAACAAAGCGCGCCGCCTGCTCCATCGTGTTCAGGAGATGCGTCTCGAAACGGTTGAGCGGCTCGAGCGCGCAGCGTATGCCCGCTGCCTCAGCCGCCGGCGCGATCGCGCGGTGCACTTCCGCCGCGTGCTCGAGCTCGCGCTCCGTAGGGCCAGCGCCTGTGAACTGCCCGATCACCTGGTAATACGGCCCCATCAGAACTTTTGCGCCGAGCCGATGCGCGCAGTCGAGCGCGACGTACAGGCGAGCGATCGCCGCCCGTCGAATCGCGGAATCGTCGGAGATGGCATTGCAGCGTTCGTCGGGCAGCACGGTGGAGGCCGTGCACTCAAGGCCCTCGTCGCGCGCGGCCGCGCCGACCCGGGCGTAGTGGGCCGGATCGGAAACGTCGAAGATCGGGACCTCTACGCCGTCGAAGCCCGCCCGCCTGAGCTCTGCGAACAAGGGGAAATGCTCGGCCGTGACGTGACCTGTCCAGAGTAGGAAGTTGATGCCGACTTTCATTCTAAATCGCTCGTCGTTAATGAGGGGTGCTCGAACCACTCATTCCTCGATAAGTCGTCCTCAAACTCCGGCGGGTCGAGATTCATCTGCAGGTCAGCCGCTGTGAGGGTGGTTTCGACGCCCTTCCCCGGGACGTCCATTCCGGCCGTCCACAAGATGGCGTTCAGCAGGAGCTTGCGCTGGTCATCGTGGCCCCAACCCAAGTGGAAATGCCCGCCCGTGAAGCCGAAGGCACGGCCACCGTCTGGGCGCTCCCACGCCCAGGCGGTCGCCTGCGGCTTGCCTGCCTCGATCTCCGCGACCGGGGTCGGGCCGAGACCACCACTCAATCCACAAGAGCTCGCCATTGTCTTTGCGCTGCAACTCCAGCACGACGCCTTTCGCATCATTGCCTTTGCCAATCGATTCGAACGCTTCCCTGAACCGCCGTTGTGCTTCTGGCGTGTTGGTCACATTCTATCGTGACCTCGCCCGCCCTGTGGCAAGAAACCTGGCGCGGAAAGTGGCCTGCTAAAAAGGTGGCCGGTTAAGTAGCGGTGATCATTACCGCACACGCGATGACGGCCGAGCTGATATCTTTGATTACATCGAGCGGTTCTACAATCCTCGACGTCGTCACTCCAGACTGGGTGGAATCAGCCCGATGGAATACGAAAAGCGAGCTAAATTAGCTTAATTCGGGTGAACGCAGAAGCTGCGGCACGTCATCGGTGCAGCGCCAAGATGGGGCGCACTCACCGAATCGCCGTGGGCGCCACGGCCGACCCTGTTCCACCCTGGATCTTCAGCGGCTGCACGATGAGGGCGAACTCGTTCGCTCCAGCCGCCGCCAGCTCCTCCAGCCGCAGGTTCTCCAGCAAATAGATCCCGTTCACGACCAGCATGATCTGATGGATCGGATTTGAAACGTCCGGATCTACGTCGGGCACGACTCCAGTGCTGAAGGTGTCCGCTCCAACGAGCATCGGATCCTGCGCGACCAACCATTCG
>JBGTLY010000281.1:0-6990 GCA_041743865.1 Woeseiaceae bacterium | reverse complement strand
GCCACTTCCATCTCGTCGTCTCGAACCCGCCCTATGTACGCGATGGCGATGCCGCCCTCGCCGCACTCGCCTACGAGCCGCGCGAGGCGCTGGCCGCCGGCGCCGATGGGCTGGACGCCATTCGCGTCCTGGCACGGGATTGCCGCAGCCTGCTGGTCAGCGGCGGCCTCATGCTCCTCGAACACGGCGCGACACAGGAGAAGGCCGTAGGCAGGATACTTCGCGACAACGGGTGGACGGCGCTACACTGCAGCCCGGATCACGCGGGTTTACCTCGGGTCACGGGCGCGAGGCACGTGCCGCCCGACGAGCATTCATTACCGACAATGGGGACGTCATGATTACCATCCGCACGAATCACGGGGATTTCCAGGTAGAGCTTTTCGACGAAAAAGCACCGGTGACCTGCGAGAATTTCCGCCAGTACATCGCCGATGGGTTTTTCAACGGTACCGTCTTTCATCGCGTCATCCCGAACTTCATGATCCAGGGCGGCGGGTTCGATACGGCGATGCAGCAGAAAAAGACACGGTCGCCGATCGAGAACGAGGCGAAGAACGGCGAGAGCAACCGGCGCGGAACCCTGGCGATGGCGCGCACCGCCGACGTGAACAGTGCGACGGCGCAGTTCTTCATCAACCTGCGCGACAATCGCTTTCTCGATCACGGCAGCCGCGACTACGGCTACGCGGTATTCGGCGAAGTATCCGAGGGAATGGATGTCGTGGAAGCAATTGCCGGCGTGAAAACCGGTAATCGGGGTGGCCACCAGGACGTGCCGCTCGAAACGGTCGAAATCCTGGAAATAACGACGGACGATCCTGCCTGACGCAAAGGCTCAGGCCCGGCCGCGCGCGAGCGGAACATCGGCAATGCAGGCAGGCAAACGCGAAGGGTGGCGCGTAATGCACGGGATTCTCGAGATCGGCCTGGTCCTTACCGCGGCTGTTTCGCTCGCGACGGCATTCGACCGGTGGCACAGCCTGCTCGAGCTGTTTTCCCATTTTCGCCTGCAGTATCTCGTCGCAGCGATCCTGCTGACGGCCGCCTTCCTGTGGCTGCGTTGGGGGGGGTATGTCGTTCTCGGCGTGGCAACGATCGCTCTCAACGCCTGGTACGTCGTGCCCTGGTACCTGCCGGTCGGGCGCGGCGCCGCGGCTGACACCGACATCCGGCTGCTCAACGCAAATGTACTGGCGAGCAACGGCAACTTCGAAAAACTCAAACGGCTCGTGCAGGACACCGACCCCGATATCATCGTCGTGCAGGAGGTCACCCCTGCCTGGATCGAGTCGCTGAAGAGCCTCAAAACCCGGTACCCGTATACGGTCGTGGAGCCGCGGCAGGATCCATTCGGCATCGCCTTGTATTCGAAGCTTCCGCTCGAGGCCACCGCGGTCATCCACGCCGAGCCGCGCGCTTATCCGCAGATCCAGGCGACGGTCATCTCGGGACAGGATCGGCTGCAACTGATCGGCGCGCACACGGCCAACCCGATCGGAAGCGGGGGATACCATGCCCGCAACCTGCAGCTCGACGGGATTGCAGCGCTTGCCAACCGCACGCCCGCACCGCTCGTCGTCGCCGGTGACCTGAACATATCGATCTGGTCACATCACTATCGCCGGCTCATTCGCGACAGCAACCTGCGCAATGCTCGCGAAGGCTTCGGTGTCGAACCGACCTGGCCGGTATTCTTCCGGCCTGCAATGATCCCCATCGATCACTTTCTCGTGTCCCGCGATGTCGAGATTACGAGCTACGCGACAGGGCCCGACATCGGGTCCGATCACCTTCCTGTTGCCGTCACCTTGCGCCTGTCACGTTAGGCAGATGCCAGGGCGCGACCCGCGCGGCGCGCTCGGACTTGTTAAGGCGGAGCCGCGTTCAGCCGTTGCTGAAGTTCGAGCATCGGCCGCTGGTCTATTCGCACGGTACCCCCGGTCGCACGGTCCAGGTCCATGATCAGCAACATCACCGCAGAAAAGGCCAGCGCGAGAGCGACGATGACCACCGGCTGGCGTTGCTCCGTATGACCGAACTGGTAACCGACCATCAGCATGGCAAGAGCAGCCAGCGCATACAAACCCCACCAGATCGTGGACGGAATGCGGAATTGCAGGCCCACGATAACCCTTTTGCCGTGCAGGTCGATCACGTCGTTGAGGGTCTGGATGAACAGGCTGTCCGCTATCGACGGCGCGCCGGCTGCCGATTTCCGTTCCATCAGCCCCCAGAGCTGCGAATGAATCCTGGCCGAGGTCGCCAGCGCCTCCCTCAGCATGCTGTCATCCACGGCCAGTTTTGCGCGGACATCGACATACTGCCGAAGCAGGCTGCGAATCTCTGAACGATAGGGTTCGGCGAGCAGGCCTGCACGCAGGCTCGCCGTCTCGATGGCATTGACTTCGTCGACGAACAACTGCTTGCGTACGTCGAGGCGGTTGGCGGCCATGTTGAACGCAAAACCGAGAAGGAACGCCAGCAAGCCGAGCGTCGCAGCGACGGCGGAACCGATCGACTCCGAGCCGCCGGCGCGGGAGCGCATGCGCGCGCCGATCCGAATACCCGCGTTCAGGGCCACTATGACGAACAGAATAGTGAAGATGAACAGGGCGTACATGGGCACGGTCTGGAACCAGCCTGACTCACTCATACCCGCAACCACCTTCTTATCGGTCACGCCCACCCGGGCGACGGGGGTGATTATAGTCCGGGCAGGTTTCGCCGGCATGCGGCGCGACGGCCCCTGTTTGCGGCCGACGACCCTGCGTAAAGGCCGCCGTCAGGCCGCGCTGCGGGCGCCAGGATCGTAGCCGAGATTCGGCGACAGCCATTTCTCGGCGTCCGCGATCGTCATGCCCTTGCGCCGGGCATAGGATTCCAGCTGGTCGCGGTCGATCTTCCCGACCGAGAAGTACCGGGATTCCGGATGGGAAAAGTACCAGCCGCTGACGGCGGCCGTCGGATACATCGCGAACGAGTCGGTGAGGCTGAGTCCGATCGCGCGCTCGGCGTCGAGCAACTGCCACAGCTTCGCCTTTTCAGTGTGATCGGGGCAGGCCGGATAGCCGGGCGCA
This sequence comes from Woeseiaceae bacterium, assembly GCA_041743865.1. GTDB lineage: Bacteria > Pseudomonadota > Gammaproteobacteria > Steroidobacterales > Woeseiaceae > UBA1847. Next base: position 3,910 of record JBGTLY010000281.1, on the reverse strand, counting down.
GGACGGATGCCCCGGTATTTTTCGGCGATGAGTTCCGCGTTGTCGAGGTTTTCATTGGGCGCATAGGCCCAGTAGTCTCGGCGCACGCGCTCGTGCAGGTATTCGGTCAGAGCTTCGGCGAGGCGGTCGGCAAGCGCTTTAAGCAGGATCGCACTGTAGTCGTCGAGCGCTGCCTCGAAGCGGGCGACACGCTCATCGATGCCGATGCCGGTCGTCACTGCAAATGCGCCGATATAGTCCGCCCGTCCGCTGCCTTGCGGCGCCACGTAATCCGCGAGACAGTGCTGTGCCATACCCTCCTCCTTGGCCCGTTGCTGGCGCAGGTGACACAGGCTAAGCGCGGCGGTCGAGCGCGCCTCGTCGTCGAACACGAGGACATCGTCGGCGTCGTCCGAATTGGCCGGCCAGAAGCCAAGCACGGCACGGGCGGTCAGCCACTTCTCTGAAATCAGCGTATCGAGCATCACGCCCGCATCCCGATACAGTGCGCTCGCCGCTTCGCCGACGACAGCATCGGTCAGGAGGGCCGGGAATTTCCCGTGGAACTCCCAGGCATTAAAAAACGGCATCCAGTCGATGTAATCGCGCAGCGTCTCGAGGTCGATATTGTCGATCACCTTCCGGCCGAGAAAGGTCGGCACGGGTGGAGAATAGCGGCTCCAGTCGAAGTCCGGCCTTGCACGGCGGGCCGCCGGCAGTGATACCTGTGGTGTAAGCCGCTTGCTGCTGGCATGGCGCTCGCGTCGACGGGCGTTGTCGGCACGATTCTTTTCGACCAGCGCGGTCCGCGTTCCGTTCTCGACCAGCGCCTGCGCGACACCGACCGACCGCGACGCATCCTTGACGTAGATCACCGGTCCCTTATAGTTCGGCTCGATCTTTACAGCCGTATGGGCCGGCGAAGTCGTCGCTCCCCCGATCAGGAGCGGCAGATCGAAATCGAGTCGCTGCATCTCGCTCGCGACGTACACCATCTCGTCGAGTGACGGCGTAATGAGGCCCGACAGACCGATCATCTGCGCGTTCTCTCGTCGCGCGGCCTCGAGGATCCGTTCGCAGCTGACCATGACCCCGAGGTCGATAACCTCGAAGTTGTTGCACTGGAGTACCACGCCGACGATGTTTTTGCCGATGTCGTGCACATCGCCTTTCACGGTCGCCATGATGATCTTGCCGTTGCTGCTCCGGGCGCCGGCCTTCTCTTCCTCAATAAACGGCACGAGATGCGCAACTGCCTTTTTCATCACACGGGCGGATTTGACGACCTGCGGCAGGAACATCTTTCCGTCACCGAACAGGTCACCGACGACGTTCATGCCTGCCATCAGCGGGCCCTCGATCACGTCGAGCGGACGCACGGCCTGCAGTCGTGCCGCCTCGGTGTCTTCGAGGACCCACTCGTCAATACCCTTCACCAGGGCGTGTTCCAGGCGCTTGTCCACCGGCCAGCTGCGCCATGTGAGGTCCTGTTTGCGCACCGGGCCGGTGCCGGCCTGGTCCCGGTACTTCTCGGCCACCTCGAGGAGGCGTTCCGTGCCGTCGCTCCGGCGGTTCAGGATCACGTCTTCCACGGCGTTTCGCAGGTCCCGCGGCAGTTCCTCGTAGATGGCGAGCTGCCCCGCATTGACGATGCCCATATCCATGCCCGCGCGTATCGCGTGGTACAGGAACACCGAGTGAATCGCCTCGCGCACGACATTGTTGCCGCGAAACGAGAAAGACACGTTGCTGACACCGCCGCTGACCAGCGCATGCGGAAGGCTGTCCTTGATGCGTCGCGTTGCTTCGATGAAATCCATACCGTAGGTAGCGTGTTCCTCGATGCCGGTTGCGACCGCAAAGATGTTCGGGTCGAAAATGATGTCGGCCGGGTCCATTCCGACCTTCTCGGTGAGAATGTCGTACGAACGCTGGCAAATCGCGACCTTGCGATCGACGGAATCGGCCTGGCCCTGCTCGTCGAAGGCCATGACGACGACGGCGGCACCGTAGGCGCGCGCGAGCCTTGCCTGTTCGATGAAGGCTGCCTCACCTTCTTTCATGCTGATCGAATTGACGACGGGTTTGCCCTGCACGCACTTTAGGCCTGCTTCGATCACTGACCATTTCGACGAATCAATCATGATCGGCAGCTTCGATACGTCCGGCTCGGAGGCAATCAGGCTGAGGAAGCGGACCATCGCTGCTTCCGAGTCGAGCATGCCCTCGTCCATATTGACGTCGATAATCTGTGCACCATCTTCGACCTGCTGGCGCGCGACGGCGACGGCTTCGCTGTAGTCGTCGGCCTCGATCAGCTTGCGAAAACGCGCGGAGCCCGTCACGTTGCAGCGTTCGCCGACGTTCACGAAAAGGTCGTCCGGACCGATGTTCAGCGGCTCCAGGCCGGCGAGGCGGCACTCGGCCGCCATTGCCGGTACCCGGCGCGGGCTACGACCGGTAACGGCGTGCCGGATAGCCGCGATGTGCTCCGGCCGGGTACCGCAACAACCGCCAACGAGATTGACGAGCCCGCTCGCGGCGAATTCGCCGATGATGGCGGCCATTGTTTCCGGCGTTTCGTCGTACTCGCCGAACTCGTTTGGCAGGCCGGCGTTCGGGTGGGCGCTAACCCGTGTATCCGCAATCCGGGACAGCTCGGCGATGTGGGGGCGCAGCTCCGTCGCGCCGAGCGCACAGTTCAGACCGATCATGAAAGGCTCGGCATGCCGGACGGAGTTCCAGAACGCTTCGGGCGTCTGTCCCGACAAGGTACGCCCGGACGCATCCGTGATGGTTCCCGAAATCATGATTGGCAGCCGGATGCCGGTGGCATCGAAGGCCTTCTGCACGGCGAAAAGTGCCGCTTTTGCGTTCAGGGTGTCGAAGATCGTCTCGATCATCAGGAAGTCGACGCCGCCTTCGATCAGCGCGACCGCTGACTCCTCATACGTCGCCGCGAGCGCGTCGAATGATACATTGCGAAATCCCGGGTCGTTGACGTCCGGCGAAATCGACGCCGTGCGATTCGTCGGGCCGATGACGCCCGCGACGTAACGAACACGCCCGGTCCGGTGTGCGACCTGGTCCGCGCACTCGCGGGCAATCCGCGCGGCCGCGGAATTCAGCTCCGCGACCAGCGATTCCATGCCGTAGTCGGCCATCGACGGCGCATTCGAGTTGAAGGTATTGGTTTCGATGATGTCGGCGCCCGCCTCCAGGAACTTGCGATGGATATCCAGGATGAGTGACGGCCGCGTAAGCGACAACAGGTCGTTATTGCCCTTGAGATCCCGCTCCCAGTCGGAGAAGCGTTCGCCCCGGTACGCTTCCTCGCCGAGGCGATAGCTTTGAATCATCGTGCCCATCGCGCCGTCCAGTATCAGGATGCGGTCCTCCAGGGAGGCGAGCAGTGCTTCGATGCGTGCCGGACGTTCCATGAATTGGCCTCAGGCTGCCGCTTGCTTCGGACGAACGCCGAGCGCATGGCAAATGGCGTAGGTCAGTTCCGAGCGATTGAGTGTGTAAAAGTGAAATTCACTGATGCCTTCACTTTGCAGTCGGCGCACCTGTTCGATTGCGATACTGGCGGCGATCAGTTGCCGTGTCTCGTCGTCATCGTCGAGGCCGCTGAAACTCTCGACAAGCCAGTCGGGCACGCTCGCCCCGCAACGGGTCGCAAAGCGTTGCAGCTGGGGAAAGCGGGTTACCGGAAGAATGCCGGGCACGATCGACGAATCGATGCCTGCCGCGGCACACCGGTCGCGAAAGCGCAGGAACACGTCGGCCTCGAAGAAAAACTGCGTTATCGCGCGGTTGGCACCGGCATCGATTTTCCGCTTCAGGTTGTCGAGATCCGCGCTGGCACTGCTGGCCTCGGGGTGAACCTCCGGGTATGCCGCCACCGAGATATCGAAGTCGCCGATGCCGC
>JBGTLY010000280.1:0-5628 GCA_041743865.1 Woeseiaceae bacterium | reverse complement strand
GGCAGGTCGCGCGGATGAGCGCCCCGGTCCGCGATGCCGCTCGCCGAGCCTACGTTGGCGCGGAACGGTAGTGTCGTCGGACGCCACGCATCAAAACGGCGCGCGCGGATCAAGCCGTCGGCGGCGTAGACCATGTGCTGGCGATTCGCCCAGACTATTGGCGACAGGAAGAAATCCTCATCTTCCATCAGCATCCGGGTGACGCGTGGCCGGGACAGGATCGTCATGTACACGCGCCAGCCGTCGATTTCCTCTGCGAGCCAGCTGACAAGGCTGCCATCCGGTCGCCAGGAGGGGGCGCGAATGGGCCGATCGGACGTCGCCAGCGCTTCCTCGTCGTAACCGCGCCGTTTCAGCACCAGTGTCCACAGGCCATCATGCTCGTGAACGTAGACCAGGTGCTGGCCATCCGCGGACCAGGCCGGCTCCCGCTCGTGGCCCGGGCGCTCCGTAAGGCGCCACGTGAGCCCCGTCTCAACGTCGGTTTCCCACACGTCGAAACCGGTGTTATTGCGCGCCGACGAATAGATGATCCGGGACCCATCCGGATGCCAGTCCGGCTGTCGATCGGCGAACTCGCTGCTCCCGACCGCCCGGGTCTCGCCGCTAGTGATCGAATGCAATCGCAGTTCCGGGCGCTCGTCGAGGTTGGCTTCGAACACGAGCCGCTTGCCATCAGGCGACCAGCGCGGGCCGCGCGCCGCCCTTTCGCCGCTGGCGATCGGTTCGGCAATGCCGCCGCCCGCGGGCACGATCCAGAGGCCACCCAGGAGATCCAAGACAAGGCGGCCGTCAGGGGCGACATCGACGCTGATATTCGTCCCTTCGGTGAGATACACGTCCGCAACGGCGAGCGGGCAGGCCGGCAGAACCAGTAACGCGGCTACCCAGCGCTCAGCCCGCACTGTCGACCTTGACGCTCGTCACCGTGTTGTCATCAGCCGCCAAGGTAACCTGCATAGGGCGACAGCAGACCTGGCAATCCTCGATGTACTGCTGATCACCGGCTGATGCATCGACAAGCAGCGTGATCGTTTCGCCACAGAACGGGCAGGATACGTCGTGTTCCGCGAGGGTGCGATGCATCGGCGGTTTCAGGGCTGCAGTCGCGTACCGGACCAGGGACCGGCATCGAAACAGTGCGCGCCGGATGGCTCGAGCGATCTCGTCCACGCGGCGCGGTCATGGATTCGATCGGCGCCCTCGATCCACAACTCCGCCGTACGGGGCCAGACGCGGACGCCGCCCCAGTGCGAGGGACGGGCCACGGTGGCCGCGTTATTGGCATCGAGAACGCGCAGACGTGTATCGAGCGAAAGTCCGAGTCCCTCGGCGCGCGCACGGATCTGTTCCAGCAGTGCATCGCGCGACGCCAGTGGCGCGCTCTGATCGCTGCCCCAGGCACCGAGCTGGCTGCCGCGGTCACGCGTGGCAAAATATGCATCGCTTTCGGTGTCCGGCGATCGTACCGCGATCCCCTGCAAACGCACCTGCCGTCCGAGCGCATCCCAATGAAACGTGAGCGCAACCCGCGGATTCGCCGTGAGTTCCGTCATTTTCCTCGACCGGTAGTTGGTGTAGAAAACGACATACCCGGGGTCCGCGACAAAGGCCTTGCAAAGCACGATGCGAGACGAAGGCTCACCGTTCTTGCCGACGGTTGCGAGCGTCATCGCATTCGGATTTCTCTGCACTTCGTCGACGGTCGCGTTCACCAGCCAGGCTTCCGCCCAGTGCAGCGGGTTTTGCGGCAGGATCGCCGGCAGCAGCGGCGCCATGAAGGCTTCGCTCATGTCAGGACTCCACGATGCATAAGCGACGGATCAGCGCCCCGGTCAGTAGTGAATGACCGAACGAATGCTCTTACCTTCGTGCATGAGGTCGAAAGCGCGGTTGATGTCTTCAAGTGGCATCGTGTACGTGATGAACTCATCAATCCGTATTTCACCATCCATGTATTGTTTAACCATCCCGGGCAGCTGCGAACGTCCCTTGCATCCGCCAAACGCAGTGCCTCGCCAGACGCGCCCGGTCACCAGCTGAAACGGCCGTGTCGAGATTTCCTGTCCGGCACCCGCAACCCCGACGATGACTGACTCGCCCCATCCCTTGTGGCAACATTCGAGCGCCGATCGCATCAGCTTCACATTGCCCACGCATTCGAAAGAGTAGTCGACGCCGCCGCCGGTGAGTTCGACGATGACGTCCTGGATCGGTCGGTCGAAGTCCTTGGGGTTCAAGGTGTCCGTAGCGCCGAGTTGCCGCGCGAGCTCGAACTTGTCCGGGTTCACATCAATGGCGACGATCCTGCCTGCCCGGGCCATCGTCGCGCCCTGAATCGCGCTCAGGCCGACGCCACCCAGCCCGAACACGGCAACGCTCGCTCCGGGCTCGACCTTAGCCGTATTGAGCACCGCACCGATGCCGGTTGTGATGCCGCAGCCCAGCAAGCAGACTTTTTCGAGCGGAGCCTCCTTGCTTACCTTCGCGATGGCAATCTCCGGCAACACCGTGTATTCGCTGAAGGTCGACGTGCCCATGTAGTGATATACGGTGGCGCCTTTGTAACTGAACCGGGACGTGCCGTCTGGCATCAGGCCCTTGCCCTGCGTCGCGCGGATTGCCTGGCAGAGGTTTGTCTTGCCCGACGTACAAAAGCTGCACTCGCCGCATTCCGGGGTATACAGGGGGATGATGTGATCCCCCGGCTTCACCGACCTGACACCTGCGCCGACTTCCTCGACTACGGCGCCGCCCTCATGCCCCAGAATCGCCGGAAACAGGCCTTCCGGGTCATCCCCGGACAGGGTGAAAGCATCCGTATGGCACACGCCTGTCGCAACATTGCGAATCAGGACCTCGCCCGCCTTCGGGCCGTCGAGATCGAGCATTTCGATTTCCAGCGGTTCGCCCGCTTCCCAGGCAATGGCTGCACGTGTCTTCATTGTCGTGTTCTCGCAAAAGCGTCAGCGTTTCGGCCCCGAATACTGGCATGAAGCCAAAGACCCAACAACCTGCGGCTTGCCCCTCGCAAGGTGAGACGGTAAAAGTCTGGGCTCGATTCGTCCTGTCCCTGTGAGCCCGGAATGAACCTGAAAGACCTCCGAGACGACCTGTCGTCCATCGACCGGCAAATCGTCGAGCTGATCGCGGCGCGGCAGCGCATTGTTGCTGAAATCGGGGAATCCAAACGGGCCGACGGGACAGCGACCCGCGACTATGCGCGGGAGAAGGAGGTACTTAACCTGGCACGGGAACAGGCGCGGACACTGGACGTGGACCCTGATCTCGTCGAGCGCGTCCTGAGCCAGTTGATTCGTTCATCGCTCGCCAGCCAGGAGCGCGACCGGGTCGTCGCCGAAGCGCATGGCGACGGTCGCAAGGCGCTCGTCATCGGCGGTGCAGGCAAGATGGGCGGATGGTTCGTCGATTTTTTTCTGTCCCAGGGCTTCGACACGGCGGTGGCGGACCCCGGCGTCACGGATGCACCCGGGCGCTATCAGAAATGGACCGATGCGGGCGTGGACTTCGACATCATCGTCGTCGCGGCGCCGCTCGCCGTCTCCGGCAGGATTCTTGCCCAACTCGCCGTGCTGAAGCCCCCGGGCCTCGTCTTCGATATTGGTTCACTGAAAACGCCGCTCATGGACGGATTGAGGGAATTGCGGGCGGCCGGTTGCAAGGTGACATCGCTGCATCCCATGTTCGGACCCGACACACGGCTCCTTTCAGGCCGGCACCTGATTTTTTGTGACGTCGGCAATCCCGGTGCTACGGACGCCGCCAAGGCGCTCTTTGGCGCGACCATGGTGGAGCAGATCGACATGGGACTCGACGATCACGATCGCCTGATCGCCTACGTGCTTGGCCTGTCGCACGCGCTCAATATCGCCTTTTTTACTGCGTTGGCGGAGAGCGGCGAAGCCGCACCAAAACTGGCCCGGATGTCGTCGACGACCTTCGATTCGCAATTGCTGGTCTCGAGTGCCGTGGCGCGCGACAACCCGCACCTGTATTTCGAGATCCAGCACCTGAACCGTTTCGGACTCGGGCCGCTCGATGCACTGCTCGATGCGGCCGCCCGGTTGCGGGATCTCGTGGCGAAGGGCGATGAGCAGGGCTTTGTCGAACTGATGCAACGCGGCCGCGAGTACCTCGCGCTGCGCAACTGAACCCGCAGTCACACAAACCGCAGGTCAGTCGCGCGACGCCGCGATGCGAATCTGGTAAAAGAACCGGTGTGGGGGAAGGGAATCTGACGCATGCAGGCACGTGACAATTTTCGCGGGCTGCTCGATTCGAAAGAGCGCCAGCTCAAGGAACTCAGGGACGAAGCTGCGCGCAACGACAGCAAGTTGCGCCGATCCCAGCAGCGGGAGCTGCGCCTCCTCCAGGCCGAGGATATGCCGTCCCTGTTCCGGGAACTGACGGCGGGGATGCGGCTGAGCTACGCACTGCAGCAGGTCACGCTCATCCTTTGCGACCCTGACCATGACATCCGCCACCTGCTCATCGCCACCGGCACGCCGGCCGAGGGCCTCCGTGACGTCGCGATCGTCGAGTCGATCGCCGGCCTGGCACCGCAGTACGTCAATCTGCACAAGCCCTGGCTCGGGCCCTACCGGGCCTGCGATCACCAGCTGATCCTGCCGGCGCCGGGGCTCGCGAGTCTCGCCGTGCTGCCGCTCGCGCATCGCGGCAAGCTCATCGGGAGTCTGAATTTCGGCAGCAATGATCCGGACCGCTACACGCACCGCCACGCGAGCGATTTTCTCGCGCACCTCGCGGTGATCGCGTCTTATTGCATCGAGAACGTCGTGAATCGCGCCCGGCTGCTGCGTTCGGGCTTCACGGACGTCCTGACGGGCTGGCACAACCGGCGCTATCTTCATGTCCGGCTCAAGGAAGAGCTCGCCCGAGCCAGTCGCGAGCAGAGCCGGTTGCTGTGTCTCATGCTCGATATCGACTATTTCAAAACGGTCAACGACAGCTGGGGCCACGCCGCGGGTGACGCCGTACTTCGCGAGTTCGCGCAGCGGATCGAAACCCAGGTTCGTGCGAGCGATGTCGCTGCGCGGTACGGTGGCGAGGAGTTCGTGGTCCTGCTGCCAGGTACGGGTACGGCCGACGGAGTACGACTGGCGGAACGCATCCGCAACGCCGTAGGGGCCACACCGTTCGAATTGCCGGGTGGCGAGCGAGTCCCGGTTACTGTCTCGATCGGCATTTCCGCGGCCTTGCCCGCCTCGCACGCCCGGGAACTGAAAACACTGGGTGAGTCTCTGCTCGCCCGCGCGGATGTGGCCCTCTACAACGCGAAAACCGAGGGACGCGATCGGGTCGTCGTCGAAAAGGAGACCTGAACATGCGAACGCGCCTGGCCTGGCTCGTCCCAGCGCTGCTCGCAGCCTGCGAGGCGCCCCCTGAAAAGGTGCAGTCCCCGGAACCGGTCGATCGCCCGTCACTCGTCGTGTATGCGCCGGCGGCTCTCGAAACGGACCTTGCGCAGGTATTCGCGGCTTTTACGGCGGCGACCGGTGTCGCCGTGGCAGGGCACTACGTGCCGGCGCCTGCGGATATCCTGGCCGCTGGCCTCGACCGTCCGCCGGCAGACCTGCTGATCGTGGT
>JBGTLY010000279.1:0-1809 GCA_041743865.1 Woeseiaceae bacterium | reverse complement strand
CAACGAAGGCAAGGTGCTGCAGTTCTTCGGCAAATATGTCGGCACGGTCAACACGCCGGGGCTCCGGTGGGCGAACCCGTTCTACTCAAAGAAGCGGGTCTCACAGCGCGTCCGCAACTTCGAGAGCTCGCGCCTCAAGGTCAACGACAACGAGGGCAACCCGATCGAAATTGCCGCGGTGGTCGTCTGGCGCGTCGTGGACACGGCCGAAGCGGTGTTCGAGGTGGACGACTACAACAACTACGTGATGGTGCAGAGCGAATCGGCCCTGCGCAACCTGGCGTCGGTCTACAACTACGATGCGCACGACGACGACCAGATGTCGCTGCGCGGGAACACGCAGGCAGTGGCCGAACACCTGCAGCGAGAAATCCAGGATCGCCTCGCCCGCGCCGGCGTCGAGGTCATGGAAGCGCGCATCAGCCACCTGGCGTATGCGCCGGAGATCGCGCAGGCCATGCTCCAGCGCCAGCAGGCCGGCGCGATTATCGCCGCGCGGCAGCGGATCGTCGAAGGAGCGGTCGGGATGGTCCAGATGGCGCTCGACATGCTCTCGACGAGAGGTATCGTCACCCTCGACGACGAGCGAAAGGCGGCGATGGTGAGCAACCTGCTGGTCGTGCTGTGCGGTGACAAGTCCACCCAGCCGATCATCAACACCGGAACGATCTATCAGTAGAGCACCACGTGGCCGACCGCAAACCGTTTCTGCTTCGTGTGGACCGCGAGCTGCTCGAGGCCGTTCAGCGCTGGGCAGACGACGATCTGCGCAGCCTGAACGGCCAGATCGAGTTTCTGCTGAGGAGAGCGCTGCGGGAGGCGGGGAGAGAACCGGTGAAGCGAGCTGAGAATGAGTGAGTTGGTGAATGGTCGCCAACTCACCACATGCGCTCAGGACTCTTCGTATTCCTCTTCGTTTGGCGGGAGAAGACGAGTGGAAGGGCGCAGCGCCTCGCGGTGGTCGAACAGCGGCAGGTGCGCGACGTGCAGCGTCAGCGGACAGCCGGGCGCCTTGACCTCGACGACAACCGTGACCGGGCTGCCTTCGACGCCTTCGCGAAATCCGACACGGCAGCCGCAGGCGAGTCGCGCGTGTGTGAATCCCTTCAACATCCTTCGGGAATCATACTACAGGAGCGGCTTGATCTCCCGTTCGACCTGCTCCTTGCTCACCTCGCCGATGTGCTTCTTGCAGATGGAGCCGTCGCGGGCGACGAAGAGCGACAGCGGCAGGCCGTACACCGGCCCGTAAGCGTCTTCGAAGTCATCCTGCGCCATGGCGAGCGGGTAGTTGATCGCCATCTCCGCGGCGTAGGCGCGCACGGCCTCGGCCGTGTCCTCGAACGCGACGCCGAGGACCACGAAGCCCTGATCTCGGTACGCGGTCTGCACTTCCATCAGCGCCGGAATTTCCTTGCGGCACGGCGGGCACCACGTGCCCCAGAAGTTCAGCATCACCACCTTGCCCTTGAAGTCGGCCATGCGCACGGTGCCGCCGGACGGATCCTTCAAGGTGAAATCGAAGTTGGCCATGCCGCCGTCGCAGGCGGCACCCTCCGGGATGATCGCCTCGCTCACCCTGGCCGCTCCGGTGCCATTGGACATCAGCATCGGAAACGTCAGCAGCCCGAGCGCGCACGCTGCCGCACTGGCGGCGATCCATCGATTCGTCATGATTTGATCCTTGTGGGCTGCGGGCCTCCGGCCGGGAGCGTTCGCTCGCCCTCTCGCGCCAACGCCGACAGTTGAAGCCTATCGAACATGCGCCTTCATGTAGCCGACGACAGGCGCCATCTCCGGCTCCGGCGG
>JBGTLY010000278.1:0-2739 GCA_041743865.1 Woeseiaceae bacterium | reverse complement strand
TACGCAGACGGCGGACGCACCGGCCGCCCGGCTGATGGCCGCCATCGGCGGCAGCGTGATGGTCGGCTGGGGCGCGATGCTGTGGCTCGTCGCCGCGCGGGTGTATCCCGCGGATCCGGCGCTCGGCCGGACGCTGATCGTCACGAGCGTCGTGAGCTGGTTCGTGCTCGACAGCCTGTTGTCGATTGCCGCCGGTGCGCCGCTCAACGCATTTCTCAACATCAGCTTCCTGCTGGTGTTCGTAGTCCCGGTGTGGACCGGACCGTCCCTAGGAGCGCGCCATGCGCGCGAATAAATCCGGATCCGGAATCGCACACGCCGCAGCCCGAACGACTGCCGGATTAATGCTCATGGTTGCGCTCGCCCACGCCGCGCCCGCACTCGCCTTCTTTAACGCGGACTTGCTGCAGGTGCTATATGGCCTCGCCGCCGTCGATGCGAACCTCGAAGTACTGCTCCGGCACCGGGCGCTGTTGTTCGGAATTGTTGCCGCGGTTCTCGCACTGGGCGCGTTCGTGTCGGCGTATCGGGCGCTGGCGCTCGCCGTCGGGTGGGTGAGTGTCGTTTCGTTTCTGTACCTGGCGGTCTTTACGGACGGCATCAATGCGGCTTTGAATCGGGTAGCCATGATAGACATGGGGTTGGCTGTCTGTCTGGCGGTGGCCACGGCGTTATACATCGCGGGCCCACGCCACGAACCCGCCGCAGGAGCGCGCCACGCGCGCGTTCCAAGGTAAATGGCACCTACAAAGACAGCTCACTCATTCAATACGCGGACAATATCCTCCATGATCGATCCCCAATAAACGTCGGTATTGCTGGGAAGTTCTTCCAACTCTCCACTGTCATTTAATCCGATAAGGTATGTCGTTCCCTGACGCAAGGCGCCACCGCGACCGTAAAACGTCTCCATGTGAATCGACACTGCTCTTCTCAACCCGATCTTGTTCTGCTGTTTAAGCAGTTCGTCTTCTAGTTTAGCTTTCTCCGATCTCTCCGTTTCGTATTGTTGTCTGGAAATCACTCCAGACGCGAGTGCTTGCTCCAACGCCTCCAACTTTGCTCGAACATTGCGCAGGTCCTCGCCTAACGCCTCACCTAGCTGAATTCTTTTAACGTAACGCGACACGTTGTCGCCCGGATATACCAACATGTCACTCATCAGAGCGACCTCTAATGAGACTGATCTCGTTCCTTTGAAATTGCGAGATACGCTGAAAGGTATTGAAACCATCCTAAATTCTAGAGGTTGTTTCTCCAATTCTGGCGGAATTGACTCAAATTCTCCCAAGACGACCGTGTCAAAGCTCGTTAAAAGTGCAGATGCAAGCGTCGATGGCGAGGAACTGGTCTGGCCTCGCACGACGTTGAACGTACTAACGCTGACCAAAAGAAGAACCCAAACAATCCGGAAGGCAAAGTTTGACGTTGCGTGCTCCTAAGGGCCCGGATAAAAGTTGCCTGGTGGATTAGGGCAGCCGAAATTCGCACCCAATCCGCAAAGACCCTCTTTGTTCGTCCCGGCCCAGGACAGTAGACCATATGTCGTCTTTCGCCCGCATGGTCAACATGATTGTGCTAATCAGCAACCCGCAGCGAACGGATCGTTTGGCCCGGTGAGTTGCCGCGACGAGGTCGAGCGCAGAGAGATGGCGACAGCCCAGGTAGTTGTTGAGGTCGGTGGGGGCGAGGCAGAGTTTTCGAGACGTCGAGCGCATAGGCCACGTAGACAGTAACCGTATTTCCGGCCGGGAGGGAGACGGTGTCGGCGACGTCGGCGAGCCGCTTCGAAAGAGGCCCGGAGCTATTTCTTGGGCGTGCCGCTGATCGGGGGCGCCATCGTCACCGGCTCCGCACTGACGTTCGTGGCCGCGACTTTCGATGATTACCTGCGCGCCTTCGACGTCACGAGCGGCGAGGAACTGTGGAAAGGCCGGCTGCCGGCCGGCGACCAGGCAACGCCGATGACCTACGCCATCGACGGACGGCAGTACGTGGTGATTGCTGCGGGTGGGCATGGGGGGGGGCGGGGACGACGCGCGGGGACTATGTGGTGGCGTTTCGCGCAGATCACCATCTGCAGCAGCGCGAACGGCTGGCAAATATCTCCAGGCTATCCTCGGCCACTTCGGCGATGACCACGGCCTCGGGATGTTCGCTCCCGGATTTGCTCCCGCCGGTCCGCAGGACTAAAGTGCCGCAACAAAAGTAGAACAACCAGGGGAAATGCCATGGATCGTCGCCGGTTCATTCGTTCGACTCTGTCCGCCGCGGGCCTCGCGGCTATCCCGAATTTTCCCGCCCTCGCCGTCTCGCTGGTCCACAAGCCGACCGAGGTACCGGGCCATATCGAAGCGGTCACCGGCGACGGCCGCGAGGTAACGCTGGCGCGGGCGGCGGTCCAGGAGCTGAGTGACGCGCTCAGGGGCAAACTGCTGATTCGGGGCAGCGAGGGCTATGACGAAGCTCGCGTCCTGTTCGTGCCGTCCTATGACAAGTACCCGGCGCTGGTGGTGCAGCCGACGAGTGCCGCCGACGTACAGCACGCGGTGGATTTTGCGCGCGACAACTCGCTGCTGCTGGCAGTCAAGTGCGGCGGGCACGCCGCCTCCGGCACGTCGAGCTGCGACAAGGGCCTGCAGATCGACCTCTCCCGGCTGCGCAACGTGCGTGTCGATGTCGCAAATCGAACGGCACGCGTGGCCGGTGGCTGCCTGCTGGGCGACCTCGACTACGAGG
>JBGTLY010000277.1:0-2714 GCA_041743865.1 Woeseiaceae bacterium | reverse complement strand
GCAGGACGCCTTGCAATCACAGGGCGTGCAGACCGGCATTCATTACCCAACGCCAGTGCACCTGCTTCCTGCCCACGAGGACCTGGGGTATAGGCAGGGCCAGTTCCCGCACGCCGAAGCGGCTGCGAACGAGGTCTTGTCGTTACCCATGTTCCCGGAGCTCACGGAGGCGCAGACATTACAGGTGGTGGATTCATTGTTCTCGGTCACGGCGCGAACCTCAGCGGTCGGCTGATGCGGCTGGACATTTGATCAAACAAGCTGGACTTGCAAATCAACTTTAAAAAGAAGAAGGCAAGAGGAAGGCAGGGGAATGAGCAAGAGCGCAACCCGGGCTGTGGGCTCGGACCTGGCGAGCGGGCTGGATAATACGTCCGTGGGAGCCGAACCGAAGCGGGTCGACATCATGCCCCACCACAGCCGCGGTGGCGATATGCTGTCCCGCGACTATTTCCTGACGCAGCTTCACCGTGAAAAGCGCCGCGCGGATCGATCGCGCGCACCATTGTCACTGGTCGTCATGCGTTTCGTCGCTCACGGCGAATTTGATAAGGACGATCACCGCGACATCCTGACCGACCTGAGTCTCAGCACGCGCGAAACCGATGTAGTCGGCTGCCTCGGCGATGGCGTAGTGGCCTTCCTGTTGCCGGATTCCGAGGCTAAGGCTGCAGAGGCGTTTTCAAAACAGATCGTTACCAGAACTAACACACCAGCCGCCACGGTACAGTTCGCGACCTACTCCGATTCGCATTTCGACACGCTGCTCGTCGACTCGCTCGCGCAAAACGAAACAGCCCAGGACTGGGCACCCTCGTCGCCGCGAAAAAGCATTTCATCGCTCGGTGTGAAGCGCGCAATTGACATCATTGGCTCGATCGCCTTGCTGATCCTTGCCTGGCCAGTGATGCTCACTACCGCAATCGCCGTCAAGTTGATATCGCCGGGTCCCGTCATCTTCCGGCAGATGCGAATCGGACGAGGGGGTAAGCCCTTTCCTTTCTATAAGTTCCGCTCGATGCGCTGCGAAAATGACGACACGATTCATCGTGAGTATGTCAAAAATCTCATTCAAGGCCGTCACGACCAGATCAACGAAGGTGATGCCGATAAACCTGTTTACAAACTAAGGTCCGATACACGAATTACATCCGTGGGCCGAATTATTCGTAGAACGAGTATCGACGAGCTACCGCAGCTCTTTAACGTCCTCAAGGGTGAGATGAGCCTCGTTGGGCCGCGCCCGCCAATAGCTTATGAGATCGAGAGTTATCAATCCTGGCATATGCGCAGGCTTCAGGAGGTCCGACCTGGTATCACGGGCCTGTGGCAGGTCGAAGGCAGAAGCAAAACCAGTTTCGATGACATGGTTCGACTCGATCTACGGTATATACGGACTTGGTCGTTGTGGCTCGACATCAAGATACTTTTCAAGACGGTCGTGGTTGTCATTCGATGTGATGGCGCTGACTGACAGAGCATCGAATGAAGATTGACGGCGCAAAAATTCTCGTAACGGGCGGTTGCGGTCTGATCGGATCGAGCACGATCGATCAGCTTCTTGCCGATCACTCGCCTTCCCGAATAGTTATCCTCGATAATCTCACGCGAGGTTCGCTCAGCAACGTCAGTTCCGCGCTGGCGGACAAGGGGGTAAAGCTCGTGCGCGGGGACATTCGCGACCTGAACGTCGTCAGGAGCGCATTGCAGGGCATGGATGCCGTGATTCACATGGCGGCGCTGCGCATCACGGCTTGCGCTGCAGAGCCCCGGGAAGCGTTCGACACCATGTGCGCCGGGACATTCAACGTTGTGGATGAAGCTCGCCGTGCGGGCGTCGAGAAGATCGTCGCCGCGTCCTCGGCGTCCATATACGGCCTTGCCGAGGATTTTCCCACCCGCGAAAACCACCATCCTTACAACGACGAGACATGGTACGGCACGAGCAAGGTAATGTTAGAGGGGCTGTTGCGCTCCTACAAAGCCATGTACGACCTGCCCTATGTTGCCCTGCGGTACTTCAATGTCTACGGGCCTCGTATGGATATTCACGGCAAATACACCGAAGTCCTGATCCGCTGGATGGAGCGCATTGTCGCCGGACAGCCGCCGATCATTTTTGGCGATGGGCTGCAGACGATGGACTTTGTCTATATCGATGACGTCGCAAAGGCCAACGTGCTCGCCCTGGCATCTGACGTTTCTGGTGACGTCTTCAATGTTGCCCGAGGCGAGGAAACGAGTCTCCGGGAGCTTGCGGAGACATTGCTCAAAATCATGAATTCGGATCTCGACATCGAATTCGCCGAGGAGCGCAGCGTCAACCCCGTCTCTCGGCGTCTTGCGGATACGTCGAAGGCCGAGCGCCTGCTCGACTTTCGTGCCGACGTGTCGCTCGAGGAAGGACTGGATCGCCTGGTCAAATGGTGGCAGCAGACCCGTACCACGGCGGTGGAAGCGTGATACCGATTGCCAAGCCAGTGATGGGCGAAGCGGAAGCCGATGCCGCGCGTCGCGTAATCCTCAGCGGCTGGATTACGCAGGGACCGGAAGTCGCCGCTTTCGAGCGCGAATTCGCGGACTACGTCGGCGCGCCGCATGCGTGCGCCGTCTCCAACTGCACAATGGCTCTGCACCTGGCGCTGCTGGCGGCCGGAGTACGGCCTGGCGATGAGGTCATCACGGTCAGCCACTCGTACATTGCGACGGCAAAT
>JBGTLY010000276.1:0-25714 GCA_041743865.1 Woeseiaceae bacterium | reverse complement strand
ATTCACCCTGCTGCTCCAGGCCCGCCTCGACATCATGCTTGCGAGCGCGCTGTCGGTGTGGGTTCCAGCCGCGCTCCTGGCCCTGCTGCTGCGCCGGACGCGGTCGCTGACACTCTGCCTGCAGTTCGCGTGGCTGCTTGCAATCGCGTCGATGCTGGTTTTTTTCGCCATTGTCAGCGATCCCGTGGCATTCTGGCAGGCGCAGATCGAAGGCTTCCGTGCTGCCTTGAGCGCGCAGGGGCTGCATGAACAGGCGGCGTTGCTCGACACCGATGTCAGCGGCATCGCGGAGCAGATGACGATGTTGACGGCGCTGTTCGCCTGGACGCTGAGTGTCGTGGGCCTGGTGCTGGGCTACAGGTTGCACCGGCAGTTGCCCGCCACGGGCACACGTTACGGGCGCTTCCGTGACCTGAACTTCGGTCGCGTGATTGCGCTGGCAACGGCACTGGCCTCGGTCGCCGCGTGGCTGGCGGGCTGGGTGCCGTTGCAAAATATCGCGTTCGTGATGTTCGCGATGTTCTGGTTACAGGGTCTTGCGATCGCACACTGGTCGCACGGCCAGGGCTTTTTGCCCACTTTCGGCCTGGTGGCCTTGTATTTGCTCGTGCCGTTCTTGAACGTGATCCTGCTTATGGGTCTCGCGGTGACGGGCTACATCGACGCCTGGTTTGGATTTCGTCGCTTACGAACGGCAAAGTGAACAGGCTTTGGACTTGAAATTAGGGCAGGATTAAATCATGAACGTCATTTTATTGGATAACGTCGAAAATCTCGGCAGCATTGGTGACCTCGTCAAGGTCAAGCCCGGATACGGCCGCAACTTTTTGCTGCCGCAGGGCAAGGCCGCGCTGGCGACACCGGCCAACATCAAGGCTATGGAATCGCGCCGCGTAGACCTCGAAAAAGCGGCTGCCAGTGAACTCGCCAGTGCGCGGAAGCGCTACGAAGTCATCAACGGCATGGAACTCGTCATTCCCGCCAATGCCGGCAGCGAGGACAGGCTGTTCGGCTCCGTCGGTCCGGTCGACATCGAACGGGCCTTCGAAAAAGTCCAGGTCGACGTGCAGCGCAGCGAAATTCGCATGCCGGACGGCCCGATCCATGCGCTCGGCGAATTCCCGATCGGCGTACACCTGCATCCGACGCTCGACGCCGAAATCACAGTCCGCGTCGTACCGGAAGAATAATGCAGGCGGGCGGGCTGTGCGCCGACCCAGCCTTTGCGGCTCGTTCGTGACGCGAACGGGATAGAACCATGGTGCGAGCACTCGGGGAAGGCGGGATGATCGAGGGCGTTGAACAACGCCTGAAAGTCCCGCCGCATTCCGTCGAGGCCGAGCAATCCCTGCTCGGCGGCCTGATGCTGAACAAGACCGCATGGGACAATGTAGCCGATGTCGTCACGGCCGACGACTTTTATCGCAACGACCATCGCCTCATTTTCGCCGCCATTGGGGCTCTGGTAAACGACGGGCATCCCTGCGATGTCGTCACCGCATCGGAACATCTCGACAAGCGCGGCGAGCTGGGCAAGGCGGGCGGTCTCGAGTACCTGGCGTCACTTGCCAACGAAACGCCCGGCGCGGCGAATGCCCGGGCGTACGCGAACATTGTCCGCGAACGCAGCATGCTAAGGTCGCTCATCAATGCCGGCAACGAAATTGCGGGCAGCGCATTCTCGACGGACGGGCGGGCAGCCACCGAGCTCGTCGACGAGGCCGAACGCCGGGTATTTGCTATCGCCGAAAAAGGCGCTCGCGGGCGCTCCGGCTTTCGCTCCCTTAAACAGATACTCCCGGAAACCGTCGACCGGATCGACCTCCTGCACCAGTCGGAAGGCGACATTACCGGCGTCTCTACCGGTTTTACAGAGTTCGACAAACTGACGGCGGGCCTGCAGGCCGGTGATCTCGTCATCGTTGCCGGGCGGCCCTCGATGGGTAAGACGACGCTCGCAGTCAACATCGCCGAGAACGCCGCGATCGGCGGCAAGGTATCGACGGCCATCTACTCCATGGAAATGCCTGCGCAGCAGCTCGCATTTCGAATGATTTCCTCGCTCGGTCGCGTCGATATGAAGCACCTGCGCACGGGCCGCTTTCCGGACGAGGACTGGTCGCGTATCAACACGGCCGTGCAACTTATGTCGGATGCGCCGATCTTCATTGACGACACGGCCGGTCTGTCACCAACGGAAATCCGCGCCCGGGCGAGACGGCTGCAACGCGAGCACGGTCTCGGCCTGATTGTCATCGACTACCTGCAGCTCATGACCGTGCCCGGCAACAAGGAAAACCGCGCAACGGAGATCTCCGAAATTTCACGCTCGCTGAAAGCCCTGGCGAGGGAGCTGGAATTGCCGATCATCGTGCTCTCGCAGCTGAATCGCAGCGTCGAGCAACGTACGGACAAGCGACCGGTCATGTCGGACCTTCGCGAGTCAGGTGCGATCGAGCAGGATGCGGACCTCATCGTCTTCATCTATCGGGAGGAGGTCTACAATCCGGATACGCCCAAAAAAGGACTGGCCGATATCGCGATTGCGAAACAGCGTAACGGTCCTATTGGTGACTTCCTGCTGACCTTCGTCGGTCGCTACACCAAGTTCGAGAACTTCGTGCCGGATTCCTACGGGGAACAGGCGTTCCCCGAACCGTATCGGTAGAGCCGTTCATGATCGACGTCGCGGCTGCACGCGCGGATACTCCGGGCTGCGAAGAGCGGATCCACTTCAACAATGCCGGTGCATCACTGATGCCGGAACCGGTCTACCGCGCCGTGTGCGAGCATCTCGAGCTCGAATACCGGATCGGGGGCTACGAGGCCGAGGCCCGGGCGGCCCCCGACCTCGATGCCCTCTATACGGAATGTGCGGCGTTACTGAACTGCGGCCCGGACGAGGTCGCGTTCGTCGAGAACGCGACCCGGGCCTGGGACATGGCCTTTTACAGTGTACCGCTGGCGGCCGGCGACCGGGTTCTTACCCACGCCGCAGAATACGCATCGAATTATCTCGCACTGCTGCAACAGTCACGCCGGCGCAGCTTCGTGATCGACCTTGTGCCATCGGATCCGAGCGGGCAGGTCGACGTGAAGGCGCTCGAGGCCATGATCCGGCCGGAGACACGGCTCATTGCCCTGACCCACGTGCCGACGCAGGGCGGACTCGTGAATCCGGCCGAGGCTGTCGGCGCCGTCGCACGCCGGCACGACATCCTGTACCTACTCGACGCCTGCCAGTCTGCGGGGCAGATCGACCTCGACGTGACGCGACTCGGTTGCGACATGCTGTCGGCGACCGGCCGGAAGTTTCTTCGCGGACCCCGCGGCACGGGCTTTCTTTATGTTGCCCGTGACACGGCAGCACGCCTGGAGCCGCCCTTTGTCGATATGCGAGCGGCAACCTGGTTGGCGCCCGACCAGTACGAACTCGCCGGGGGCGCGCGCCGTTTCGAAACCTGGGAAAGCTATGTGGCTGGCCGCCTGGGACTCATGCACGCAATCCGGTACGCGCGGCGCATCGGTCTTCCGGCGATTGAACAGCGCGTCGGCCGCCTCGCGGAGAGCCTGCGCTCTGCACTGGCTGGAGTCGCCGGCGTCGAGATACTCGACCTGGGCGAGCGGCGGTCCGGACTCGTCAGCTTTCGCCTACGAGGCGAACAACCGGGCGCTACGCAATCCCGGCTGGCACTCGCGGGAATCAATGTATCGGTCAGCGACCGGCGTTCCGCACAGCTCGATTTCACGGCACGACAGATCGACGCTTCGGTGCGGGCATCGCTGCACTACTACAACACGGAGGGCGAGGTCGACCGCTTCGTCGACGCCGTGAGCGACGCTGACTAGCGACCCTGGCCAGCGATCTTGGCCAGCAACCCTGGAGCGCCGGCCGGCGACCCGGTTGTGGGCGCGTGCTTCCGGTATCAGGACTCGAAAAATCCCATCTTCACGCCGGCGAGCTGCACCACGTCATTGTCCGTCAGCTTGCGTGCCTGGGCGCCGATCGGCTTGCCATTGACGAGCGGGTAGTCGCCTTCCTTGCCGGACTCGACATGCACGATGTAATAGCCTTCGGCCCGGCGCGTAATCGCCGCGACCTGGACGCCAGGGCGGCCGAGTGTCGTTAACGCCTTCGTCAGCTCCAGCTCACGCCCCGCAAATGCACCACTCAGTACCTGCAGCTTTGCGAGTGGCAGCGATTTCGGTACTGACGCCGGGTCCATGCCGGCGGCCGTGCGGGTGTGCTGCACAGGCTCCGGCTTAGGCTGCATTTTCGGCTTCGGTTTCAGCGCCAGTGCATCCTCGTCATCGAGCCGTACGCCGGGGTCGCGCTCGCTTCTGCTGCTGGCGCGCGCTGCAGCGTCGGCGGCTTTCTCGGCACGGCGAAGCTGGTCGGCGCTTTGCTGGCCCGACGGAATGACCATCGTCTTTTCGAATTCGTCCTGCTCGACGTCACCGGTTTGCTCGTCGGCAAAGCGCAACTGGTGGTGGCCAATGGTGATCACATCGCCATGTTGCAGGGCGTGCTTCTTGATCAGCTTGCCATTGACGTAAGTGCCATTGGTGCTGTTCAGGTCCTCGAGGAACGAATCGTTGAGTATGTTGATGATGAGCGAGTGATGGCCGCTCACCGCCGGGTTGTCGATGCGTACATCATTGTCCGGCAAGCGCCCGATGGTATAGCGCTCCTTGCTCATGTTGTACTCGGCCAGGACCTGGTTGTCCAAACTCAGAATTAGTCGTGCCATGATGTTTCGCCGTCTCCCAGACCCCGCATCCGCTCTCAACGCCGCCGGCATCAACGAAACCAGCCAGCAATCCTGACCAGCAGGTTTCTACGCGCCGCGAACGGCTCCATCACCTGGGCAAGCATTACCGACACGTTGTCGCGTCCGCCGTGATTGTTGGCCAGCTCCACTAGCTGCTGACTAACGACGTCAAGACTAGCATTAAAAGTCTTGATCGTTAAGTGAATATCTTCATCTTCGACCATGTCGGGCAGGCCGTCCGAACACAGCAGATAGACGTCGTCCGGGAGCACTTCGTGCTCGTGCACCTCCACCTCGACGGTGGGTTCGACACCCAGCGCCCGGGTCACGTAGTTCTTGTTCGTGGACCGTTGTGCCTCTTCCGCCGAATAGAAACCGCGGTCCACCAGTTCCTGCAGAAGTGAATGATCGAGCGTTATCTGCTCGAAGCTGCCGCCCCGCAGCCGGTAGGCGCGCGAGTCGCCCACGTGAGCCACCGACACCTTATTGTCGAAGAACATGCAGGCGACGATGGTCGTGCCCATGCCCTCGCAGTGCGTCTGGCTCTGGGCGGTCTGGTAGATGATCTTGTTGGCGCGGTAGACGGCATCGCGCAGGATGATCGACTGCCGCATCAGCCCGCTGTGCGGATCTATATCCGACCGATCTTCGCGGGTCGCGGCTTCGGTGGCGAGTTCCGTCACGATCTGCACGGCGATGCCGCTCGCCACTTCGCCGGCGTTGTATCCGCCCATCCCATCCGCAAGCACCATCAGCCCGACATCGGCATTCGTACCGATGGCGTCTTCATTATGGTCGCGAACCCGGCCGGTATCAGAGCGCTCGGCGAACTGGATTTTTCCACGCAGGGTCATGATGGTCGTGTTGTCGCTCTAGGGGTCATGCCTGTCAGGTCCGGGCGCACAGACGCAGAGCGGTAGCCATCTCGGCCCCGCAGGAGAAGCGGTTCGCTGGCTGCTTCGCCATGGCCTTGGCCAGAACTGCGTCAACGTTCACCGGAATCCCGGCCCGCCGACCTGCGATCGGCGGCGGATCCTCAGTGGTAATCTTGGTCATCAATACCGCAATGTTCGTGGCCTTGAACGGGACATCGCCACACAGAAGTTCGTATAGGGTAACACCAAGCGAAAACAAGTCCGATAGCCCCGTCAAAGGTTCCGCGCCGAGTTGTTCAGGGGACATATACATCGGCGTCCCGAGTACGATACCGGTCTTCGTTCGATTATTGTCGGTGATTCGGGCAACGCCGAAATCCGAAATCTTCAGGGTTCCTTCGCGCGGGTTATACAGCAGGTTCGCCGGTTTGATATCCCGGTGTATGACCCCCTGGCTGTGCGCATAGTCCAGCGCGTCGGCCGTCTGCGCAGCGAGTTCCAGGGCTCGTTTCGGCGCCAGCAAGCGCTTCGGATCAGTGAAGTCGCGGAGTGCAATGCCGGGTACGTATTCCATGGCGATGTAGGCAAGACCCTTGTCCTCGCCGGCATCGTACACGGTAATGATGTTGGGGTGCGTGAGGCGGCCGGCGGACTCCGCTTCCCGGTAGAAACGGAGTCGCGCCTCTCTGAGTTCCTCGTCTTCGAACTCCTTTTCTATCGGTATCGCCTTCAGGGCCACCGGTCGGTTGATGCGCGGATCCTTGGCGAGGTATACGGTGCCCATGGCCCCCTTGCCGATACGCTTCTCGATCACGTAGCGCCCAAGTCGCTGCGGCACACCGTTGGATTTGCCGGTCGGCGCGGCCGGCGTATAGGGCGTTGCAGTATGGGTCCGCTTCATCCATTCGAGCACTGCTTCGGCGCGTTCGGGCTTCGCCTGTTGTTCGAAGGCTAGCGACAGCTTGTACATGACCGACGCCAGTGTGTCCGACGGCGGACAGCGGCGCAGTTCCGCGAACGCAGGCTCCAGGCGGCCCGCCGCGAGGAAGTCGGCCCCGCGTTTGAACGCAAGCCGCAACTCACGCCGATTGTCCCCGACGAGCCACAGGCTCAGGAGCGAGACGCCGCTGAAAACGAGGATGGCCCGACCGAGGTCGATACGGATATGCAGCGTCAGGAGCGTAAGCGCCTCGATGAGGAGTAATGCGACGATGAAGGCCAGGGTCATCACGACGATATCGCGCCGGTTACGGTCCGGCATCAGGAGCACGGCCACGCCGGCAAGGAGCAATGGCGCAAGCCACTCCAGTGCCTGGATCCAGGAGGGTGAGACGATGGTCCGGTCCTGTTCGATGTCGGCGAGCATCGTTGCCGTGATCTCAGAGCGTGTGACGAATTGCCCGGAGGGCAACAACGCCGTTGCCGCCTGCAATTCCGGCTCGGCGTCGACAAAAACGGTCATCCCCGTCAGCGAGCGGCTGTTGATGTAACCGAAGATCAGGTCGTCGACGTCTACGCGCCGCAACTCGGCGAAACGGGAAAAAAAGATCCGGTCCTCCGCGCCCAGCCGCAGTTGTTGCTCGGTCATGGTCGGATTGTCGAAAGCAATGGCGACTGCCAGTGCCGGTAGCATCTGGCCGTCCGCCAGTTGCCATAAGGGTGCGCGACGCAAAACGCCGTCGCTGTCGGGGACGTAGTCGATGAAGCCGGTGCGGCGGGCGCTGGCCGCCAGGCGGTGGCGCGCCGGGACGTAGACGGGGATGTCGCCGTTGAGGAGGCTTGCCCAGTCCGGTAGCGGGTCATTTTCTCCGATCGGCGGCGGATAGGGCAGCACGATGCGCCGGACGTCCGCGTCACGCAATTTCGCGATGACCTCCCCGTACAGGTCGATGACGGCCTCGTCTTGCGCCCGTCGCGGGTCGATACTGATGATCACCGCGTTTTCGAGCGCATTACCGGGCAGGCGCGCGGCAAACTGGTCGTAGATGAAACGGTCAATTCCGGAGAATAGCTGCGCCAGGGGACCGTAGATGACCAGCAGCAAAACGCTCGCAAATACGAGCGCGACAAGCCGGTTCCGGATTTGTTTCCGCGCGTGGTCCAAGACGTTCAGGTCCCTGTTTTACGGCGGAAAGTATAGGAAAAGGCTGCGTTTGGTTATGAGAATGGGTTGGCACTTTTTATGTCATAAACCGGCGCCGTGGGCTGCTACCATGCGAACGCGCCGTCCGGCGGCCGGGCGGCAGCGGGATGTACGCTGCCCCGTCAAATGTCTAGCGCAAGTATTTCAGAGACTTATGGAAGGTTCTTAATGCCTCGCAACAAGCTCGCGTATGTCTGCAGCGAATGCGGCGTCCACAGCGTTAAATGGGCTGGCCAGTGTCCGGAATGTGCGAGATGGAACACGCTGACGCAGACCAGGGTACAGGCCGCGCCCGCCACTCCCGGCCGCGCCGCAACGCCGATCGGGGACCTCATGAGCGATGCAGCCGGCCGGTACGGCAGCGGTTTTGGCGAATTCGACCGGGTGCTGGGCGGCGGACTCGTGCCGGGCGCTGTGGTGTTGCTCGGAGGCGATCCCGGGGTCGGCAAATCCACACTGCTGCAGCAGGTCGCCGCTTCGCTCGCCGCCTCGATGCCGGTGTGCTACGCGAGCGGTGAGGAGTCATTGCGCCAGATCGGGCAACGTGCCCAGCGCCTCGGACTCACGGCCGCATCCTTGCACATCCTGGCGGAGACGTCGCTCGAGAACGTATTGCTGCAAGCCGCCCAGACTGCGGCCCGAGTGGTCGTCATCGATTCGATCCAGACCCTGTCCAGCGACTCGATGCCGTCGGCGCCGGGATCCGTCGTCCAGCTGCGTGAATGCGTTGGCCGGGTCGTTCAGTTTGCGAAACAGAACGATGTCGCCGTCTTCCTCATCGGCCATGTCACGAAGGAAGGCGCTATCGCAGGGCCGCGCGTAGTGGAACACATGGTCGATACGGTGCTCTATTTCGAGTCCGACCCGGGTAGCCGCTATACGATGATCCGGTCCGTCAAGAATCGCTTCGGGGCGAGCAGTGAGATGGGCGTCTTCGCCATGACCGGGGGCGGCTTCCGGGAGGTGAGCAATCCCTCGGCGATTTTTCTCTCGCGCGACTCCGTCAACGAACCCGGCAGCACGGTTTCGGTGGCGTGGGAAGGAAGCCGGCCGCTCCTGGTCGAAATCCAGGCTCTGGTGGCGGACGGTGCAGGTAGCTACCCGCGCCGGCTCGCCCAGGGTGTGGACCAGAACCGCCTTGCCCTGCTGCTCGCTGTCCTGCAACGCCATGGCAACGTCGAGTTAGGCGGCGAAGATGTCTTCGTCAACGTCGTCGGCGGGCTGCGTATTGCAGAGACGGCCGTCGACCTGCCCTCGCTGCTCGCCATCGTGTCGAGCTTCAGAAGCCGGACGCTGCTCGAAGGCCTGGTGAGTTTCGGCGAAACGGGGCTGGCCGGTGAAGTACGACCGGTCCGCTTCGGCGAAGAGCGCATTGCCGCCGCAGCGAAGCAGGGTTTCACGACGGCGATCGTACCTGCAGCGAATGCGCCGAGGCGTGCACTGGATGGGATCCGGGTACTGGCAGTCAGGCGCCTCGCCGATGCGATCGAGAAGGCGTTCGACTGATTCCTCAGACGTGGTCCTCGGCCGCGATGCTGCGTGGGCCGATACGCACCGTCCGTACGCGATTCTCATCGCTTGCCACGATTTCGATAGGGTAGCCCTTGATCTTGACGCAGGTCGTCGGCGCCGGGATCGTTTCCAGGAGTTCGACGATCAGGCCATTGATCGTTTTCGGACCTTCGGTCGGCAACGACCAGCCCTGTGCGCGATTCAGCTCGCGGATATTGGCGGCGCCGTCAACCAGCCATGCATTGGCGCTTTCCTGCACGACATCCGCAATCTCATCGGCCGGATCCGTCGTAAACTCGCCCACGATTTCCTCGAGGATATCTTCGAGCGTCACGATACCCTGGATATCGCCGTATTCGTCCACGACGAGGGCGATGCGCAGGCGGCGGCGCTGGAACTGTACGAGTTGCGTGCTGAGCGGCGTGCCCTCGGGAACGAAATACGGCTCGTCGAGCAGCGCAATCAGCGAGGCTTCGTCAAAACTCTGCGTCGCCAGATTGGCAAGTTTTCGCAAGTGCAGTATGCCGACGACGTCGTCGATGTTGTCGCGATAGACCGGAAGTCGCGTATGCTCGCTGTCCCGCACGATACGCTCAATTTCCTCGGCCGCGTCGGCGAGGTCGATACCGACGATCTCATTGTGCGGCACCATTACGTCGTCGACTGTCACCTGCTCGAGGTCGAGAATACTGATCAGCATTTTCTGGTAGCGGGTGGAGATGCGACTGCCGGCTTCATGCACGAGCGTCCGCAGTTCCTCGCGGGTCAGCGCCTGCAATCCTTCTTCGTCACTGCGAGCACCGAGCAGGTACAGTACGCCGTTCGAGCAGGCATTGGTCAGCCAGACGATCGGGTACAGGATTTTCAGCAGTGGGTAGTAGATCATCGCGGCGGGGTAAGCCAGCCGCTCCGGGTGCATGGCAGCCAGGGTCTTTGGTGCTGCTTCGGAGAAGATGAGGACGACGAGGGTCAGTATCAGAGTACCAATCGCGACAGCCGGCTCACCGCCGAGTTCGAATGCGATGATTGCGACCAGCGACGCAGCGGAAAAATTGACGAGGTTGTTGCCGAGCAGGATCAAGCCGATCAGGCGGTCGGGGCGCCGCAACAGGGTTTCGGCCATTCGCGCGCCGCGATGACCCTGGCGGGCCCGGTGCCGTAGCCGGTAGCGGTTGAGGCTCATCAACGCCGTTTCCGATCCGGAGAAGAATGCCGACAGCAATAACAGCAACAGGAGCAGTCCCAGCAAGGCCCCTAGTGGAACGTCGTTACCCAACGAATGGGTTACTCCCTCGATAAAGCGATGCCTGGCAGTTCAGCAGGGCGCCCCGACCCTGTCAAGAAACGGCCCCTTAACTCCAGCTGCGACCGAGGACTTCCTCGAGTACGTAGCGGCTGCCGAAATATGCGAGGCACAGCAATGTGAACCCCGCGAGATAGAGGTAGATCGCGCGCCGGCCACGCCAGCCGCCGAAGCGCCGGCCGAGAATCAATATTCCGAACACCGTGAGCGCGAGCAGCGAGAGCACGGTCTTGTGCACCAGGTGCTGCGCGAACAGGTCCTCGATGAACGTGAAGCCACTGATGACCGACAGCGCCAGTACGGTAAAGCCCGCAGTCGTCACCCAGAAAAGCAGCGCCTCGGTCGTTTCCAATGGCGCGAAAAGCCGGTTTGCGCCTGAGAACTTGCGGGACTTCAGGCGGTGCTCCTGCACGAGCGCAAACACCGCGAGTATGGCGCCGACGGTAAGCAAGCCGTACGCGAACAGGGACGTAAGGACATGCGTCCGAATCTGCCAGTCCAGTTCCGATGTATCGCCGTCGACCGCGGACTTTGCCGTTGCAAGAGCGAGCAGCGCGGCCAGTGCAAGCAGTCCGGCAGTAACCCCCCGCAGGCTGGGATTGATGGCACCGAGTACGCCGATTACACCCAGCTGCCAGCCGATCAATGCCACGACATTGGGCAGGGTAACGTTCCGCCCTCCATCGAGCGCCGAATACAGGAGCCAGATATCGATACAGACGGCCGTGACCGAAAAGATGAACGCGGCTGGAACCAACCAGCGGGCGCGGTCTGACCCGCCTGGCAAGCGACTGAGCGCAAAGGAAATTGCGGCAAGCGCGTACAGAAAAAAAATTGTGATTTGAAACACAGAAACCCGGGGGTCGATCGCCTACCGTTTCGTCACGGAATCATCCCACAAGGCGAATACCAATAGTACCCTTATCGCGCAGGGGCGATGGGGTGCCGCCAGGCCGGATCACATGCGTATACGAATACTGGGTTGCAGCGGCGGCATCGGTGCCGGATCGAGGACGTCCGCGATGCTCGTCGACGACGACGTGTTGATCGATGCCGGCACCGGTATCGGCGACCTTACGATCGAAGATCTCAGGCGCATCCGCCACGTGTTCCTGACCCACGCCCACCTTGATCATGTGGCGGGCCTTCCAATGCTCGTGGATGCCGTTTTCGAGGAACATTTCACACGCCCACTGACCGTGTATGCTCGTGTCGAAACCCTGCGCGCTATCCAGGATCACCTGTTCAACGATGTCATCTGGCCGAATTTCGCGCGCCTGCCGGCCGCGGAAAACCCGGTGCTTCGCTACCGTGTCTGCAGCCCGGGTGACACAGTCACGATCGAGCATCGGGATTTTTACGCCGTCGACGTGATGCACAGCGTGCCGTCACTCGGCTTTACCGTGCGGAATTCCGGAGGTGCATTCGCCGTCAGCGGGGACACCCGCACGAACGAAACGCTGTGGCCGGTGCTGAATGCATGCACCGACCTGAAACTGCTGGTCATCGAAGTGTCATTTCCGGATGAACTAGAACGACTCGCGAATGATGCGGGCCACTATTGTCCGCGTACACTGACGCGCGATCTGCAACGCCTCGACCAGCGTCCGGACATCTGGCTCACCGGCATGAAGCCGGGCGAGGAACAACGCATTTTCCAACAGGTGCTTGCCCAGGTTCCGGATCGCCGCATCCGCATGCTCTCGCGTGGTACCGTGCTCAGCGTCTGATACACTCGCCGTCTCTAACGGCGCCCGGTATACACATGTTCGACAATCTGAGTGGACGTCTGCAGGACGTCTCACGCAGCCTGACCGGCAAGGGCAGGCTCAGCGAAACCAACATCAAGGACACGATGCGCCAGGTGCGCCTCGCGCTTCTTGAAGCCGACGTCGCGTTACCCGTCGTAAAATCCTTCATCGAACGTGTGCGCAACCGCGCGCTGGGCGAGGAGGTCAGCCGCAGCCTGACCCCCGGCCAGGCGCTGGTGAAGATCATTCATGGCGAACTGGTCGCCGTGCTCGGCCGCGCCAACGTGCCGCTGGACCTCAAAGCACAGCCGCCCGTCGTGATCCTGCTTGCCGGTCTGCAGGGCGCGGGAAAAACTACGACCGCCGCGAAGCTGGCGCGCCGCCTTCTCGACGCAGAGAAGAAAAAGGTCATGCTGGTAAGCGTCGATGTGTACCGGCCGGCGGCAATTTTGCAGCTGAAGACACTTGCCGCGGAAGTGGGCGCCCAGTTCGTCGACAGCAGTCCCGAAGAAACGCCAATGGCAATAGTCGATCGCGCCCGCGACGCGGCGCGCCGTGCCCATGTCGATGTTTTGATCGTCGACACCGCCGGCCGCCTGCACGTGGACGAGGCAATGATGCAGGAACTTGCAGCAGTTCATGAGCACGCGGCGCCTGTCGAAACGCTGTTTGTCGTCGACAGTATGGCGGGCCAGGACGCGGTGAATGCCGCGACCGCGTTCGGTGACAGGCTGCCCCTGACCGGAATCATTCTGACGAAAGTTGATGGTGATGCGAAGGGCGGCGTAGCCCTGTCAGTCGTAGAGGTCACCGGCAAGCCGATACGCTTCGTCGGTGTGGGCGAAAAGACCGGGGCACTGGAGCCGTTCCATCCCGAGCGCATGGCGTCGCGAATCCTCGGTATGGGCGATGTGCTCTCGCTGGTCGAAGAGATCGAGGGCAAGGTCGAGAAGGACAAGGTCGAAAAGCTCGCGCGGAAGCTCCAGGGGGGGCGGGGCTTCGACCTGGCTGACCTGCGTGATCAGTTGCAACAGATGATGAATATGGGCGGTCTCGGCGCCATGCTCGAAAAGCTCCCGATGGGCGCCAAGGTCAACGCGGCCGCATTGAAAGACGGCGCTAACGAGAAGCAGATGCGCCGGCAGATTGCCGTAATCAATTCGATGACCCCCAAGGAGCGCCGCTTTCCCAAGCTCATCAACGGGTCGAGGAAGAAGCGTATCGCCGCGGGCAGCGGACTCGCCATCCAGGACGTCAATCGCCTGCTGAAACAGCATGCCCAGATGGAGCGCATGATGAAAAAGCTGTCGAAAGGTGGGATGAAGAAAATGCTGCGGGGGATACCTGGCGGCGGGCTGCCTCCGGGCTTCCGACACTAGTGTGATGGAGCGGTCGCAGGGGTCAGAGTACATTTTTCGCCAGCGGGCAGCGGGTCCCGAGACTTGCCTTGGAAAGGGAAAATGTACTCTGACCCCTTATCTTCCTTCACTTTTGCGCGCGCTTAGGTACAATGCGCGGTCTATTCGGGTCGGCCCGAGCGCAGGCATGTCCGCCTGGCAACAGCTTTTTATACGGAATTCAGATGGTTAGCATTCGGCTTTCGCGCGCTGGCGCGAAGAAACGTCCCTTTTATCACCTGGTGGTCACCGACAGTCGCAATCGTCGGGACGGCCGATACCTCGAGCGCGTGGGTTTTTTCAACCCGGTCGGCAAGGACCATGAAGAAAACCTGCGGGTGGATCTCGAACGGGTCGACTACTGGCTGGGCCAGGGTGCGAAGCCGTCCGAGCGCGTTGCGGCGCTGTTGAAGACGCACCGCAAGGCGGCCGCCGCAAACTGAGCGGGCGGGCCGTCCCCGGGCGGTCGTTGCTGTGACGGAAACGGTGGACAAGCCTGCGTTCGAGCCGGTTCTGCTTGGCCGAATTGACGGACTGTTCGGCGTACGGGGCTGGGTCAAAGTGTTCTCGTTCACGGATCCGCGCGAAGCCGTACTCGAATACGGCCCGTGGTGGATACGACAGGACGGTGCCTGGCGCCTTATGCCGGTCGCGGAAGGCCGCCGTCATGGGAAAAGCTTGATCGCGCGGCTCGAGGGCTGCACGGACCGGGACCAGGCGGTGTCATTGCTCGGCAGTGATGTCGCTGTCCCTGCCGATGCACTCCCGACCCCCGGGGAAGGCCGGTACTACTGGCGGGACCTCGAGGGGCTCGAGGTCGTACACCGGGATGGCGCCTCGCTCGGAAAGGTGGCGTACGTGATGGAAACGGGGGCGCACGATGTCCTGGTGATCGAGGGTGATCGGCAGCGGCTGGTGCCCTTCGTGCCCGGCGAGGTGATTCTCGACGTGGATCTCGCGAAGGCGACGATACACGTCGACTGGGAATGGGACTGAGCCATGCGCTTTGCGGTGGTGACGCTGTTTCCGGAGTTCGTGACGAGCGTGCTGCGGTACGGCATAGTCGGGCGGGCCGCCGGCAGGGGTTTGATACAGGTTGACTGCGAAAATCCGCGCGACTATGCGGAAGACGCACACCGGACGGTAGATGACCGGCCCTACGGCGGCGGACCGGGCATGGTCATGAAATATGAACCCGTCGCGAAAGCGCTCGATGCGGTACGCGCGGGAATGCCACCGGAGGTTCCGGTAGTGTGTCTCTCGCCGCAGGGAAAGATGTTCGACCAGGCAGCAGCGCAGCGCTATGCGGGGTTGCCGGGGCTGGTTTTGCTGTCCGGACGCTACGAGGGATTTGACGAGCGCCTGATCGCGGACCGGGTCGATGAGGAGCTGTCGCTCGGCGACTTCGTGCTGTCGGGTGGCGAGCTCGCCGCGATGGCGGTCATCGATGCGGTGACGCGCCTATTGCCGGGTGCGCTCGGCGATGCAGAGTCGGCCGCGCAGGATTCGTTCATGCGGGGCCTGCTGGACCATCCGCATTACACCCGGCCGGAGCGTGTGGCCGGTCAGGATGTACCGGCAGTGCTGCTGTCGGGCGACCATGCGGCGATTGCCCGCTGGCGTTATAAACAGGCACTGGGCCGCAGTTTCCTGCGACGACCGGACCTGGTGAGGCGAATGAATTTGAACAGCGAGCAACAGGCGTTGCTCGATGAATTTTTGCAGGAATCCGGACGTTAAGACATGAGCAAACACATCGAAGCGATCGAACAGGAACAAATGGGCAAGGAAATCCCCGATTTCGCACCGGGCGATACCGTCGTTGTCCAGGTGAAGGTCAAGGAGGGCGACCGCGAGCGCCTTCAGGCGTTCGAAGGCATCGTCATTGCCAAGCGCAATCGGGGTCTGAATTCATCGTTTACCGTACGCAAGATCTCGCACGGTGAGGGTGTGGAGCGCATTTTCCAGACGTACAGCCCGGTCGTGGCCTCGATCGAGCTCAAGCGGCGCGGCAACGTGCGGCGCGCGAAGCTCTATTACCTGCGCGGACGCACCGGCAAAGGCGCGCGCATCAAGGAAAAGATCTAGTAACTTAACCACTCGCTCAGGAAAACGGCCCGCCCGGGGCAACGGCGGGCCGTCGCGCCTCGCGCGTTCAGGTGGCGCGGCACGCATTCAAAAAGCGTGCACCAGCCCACATAATCGGGCGACTGCGGACGTTTATCCTGAAACCTTTACCTCGTAACGGGGTCTCTCGTGGCATGACTTCCGGACCGCCAGGTTCACGTGCGATCACGCTCTCCCTGTTGCTTGCGACAGGCGTGCTCTGCGGTTGTGCGTCTCTCGTATCTGGCGCCGCCAGTGATTTCGCGGACAACCTGTCGTCGGCCGTCCTGAACCACGACGACCCGGCGACTGCCCGAGCCGCGATTCCCTCGTACCTGGTCCTTGTCGACAGCCTCATCGAGGGTAATCCCGAGGACCCGAAGCTGCTCGCTGCCGCTGCCAGCCTGTATGCCTCCTATGGCGCTGTCTTCGCAGAGGAACCGGAGCGTGCGGCACGCCTGACGAGCCGGGCGCGGCGCTACGGCCTTAAGGCGATGTGCCTGCGCTACGCCGAGGCTTGCGACTGGCGCAGCGACAATTACGAGGAATTCGTGCAAAGCCTCGAGGGTGTGAGCGCGCGCGATGCCGAATTCCTGTATACCTACGGTCTCGCCACACTCGCATACCTCCGGGCACACAGCGACGATTGGGACACCCTTGCCGAGCTGCCGCAGGTGGAAGCATTGTTCGATCACTACCTGCTCATCGTCGGCGACCAGGCGGATCCCGCGACGCATACGTATATGGGCATCCTGCTGACCTTACGGCCGCCGGCGCTCGGCGGCGACCCGGAAGCCGCACGGGGCCATTTCGAAAAGGCCATTGCGATGAGCTATGGCCGGGATCTCGGCGCAAAGGTCGAGTACGCACGCGGCTATGCGAAGTTATTGTATGAACGGGAGTTGCACGACCGCCTTCTCAAGGAGGTGCTCGATGCGGATCCGTACGTTGACGGCCTGACGCTGTCGAACATCCTTGCGCAGGAAGACGCGCGAGAGATGCTCGCTGATGCCGATGACTACTTTTAGCCCGCGCCTGAAAATGTGCCGCGACCGAGGATGATCACAATGAAAAAATTCCTGTTCACAGCGTTATTGCTGACGTGCGCCGGCCTGTCGCAGGCAGCAACGCTAAAAATCGCCACGGTGACACCGGAAGGCTCCGACTGGATGCGTCAAATGCGTGCCGGCGCTGCCGAGATTGCAGAGCGGACGGACGGCCGCGTGCAGCTCAAGTTCTATGGCGGCGGCGTACAGGGCAACGACAGCAAGGTCCTCGGCAAGATCCGCATCGGTGCTCTGCAGGGCGGTGCGTTCACGCCGTCGGCGATCGCATCGCTGTATCCCGATATCAATCTCTACGGCATGCCGATGGTTTTCGATACCGAGGAACAGGCGGCCTATGTGCGCGAGCGGATGGACGACAAGCTGAAGCAGGGAATGGAAAAAGCGGGTTTCGTAAGCTTCGGCTTTGCGTCCGGCGGGTTCGCAGCGATCCTGTCCAACACGCCCGTACGGTCGCTGGACGATTTGCGTGGCCAGCGGGTCTGGGTGCCCGAAGGTGACCAGATCAGCTACGCCTCGATGGAGGCCGTTTCTCTTGCGCCTGTGACCCTGCCGCTTACGGATGTCCTGACCGGCCTGCAAACCGGGCTTATCGACATCGTCGGTTCGCCGCCGATCGTGGCACTGGTCCTGCAATGGCACACGAAAGTGCGGTACATGACTGAGCTGCCGCTGACCTACACGCTGGGCTTTCTCGCGATCGACAAGAAGGCGTTTACAAAGCTGAGCGACGGCGACCAGGCTGTAGTGCACGACGTCATGACGCGTACCTACGAAACGTTCGACAAGCAAAACCTGGTCGATAACCGCGAGGCACGCGCTGCGCTCCTGAAGCAGAAGATCCAACTGGTTGAGTTCGATCCGGACGAATTGGCGCGGCTGCGCGACCTCATGCTCGTGTCGAACCGGAAGCTGGGCGAGGAAGGTGTGTTCACGCTCAGCCTGTACGACGAAATGCTCGCTCTCGCGGCCGAGTATCGCGACACCCATGCAGTGATTGCCGGCGGTTCCGCCGACTGAGCGCGGTTCCTTTGCGGCGCCTGCTCTCCCGGCTCGACGACGCCGGACGTTACGCGGAGAACGCCGCGCTGGTCATCCTGCTCGGCGGGATGATGTCCCTGGCCGTCGGGCAGATCCTGCTTCGGGAAGTATTTTCGACGGGCTTTTCATGGGCTGACGAGCTGTTGCGCCTTCTCGTGTTGTGGCTCGCGATGGTGGGGTCGGTCGCCGCTTGCCGCGACAACCGTCATATCCGTATCGATGCCCTGTCGCACCTGTTACCCGCGCGCGTCGTCGTTGCCGTCCGGGTAGTGGTTGATCTGTTCGCCGCAGCTGTCTCCGCCGTCCTTGCCTGGCACTCGTTCCGTTACCTCGCACTGGAGCGGGAATTCGGCGATACCGTACTATTGGACACACCGGCCTGGCTGGCGCACCTGGTCGTACCGTTGGCCTTCGCGCTGCTCACTTATCGCTTCGTCGTCCTCGCCGGCATTCATAGCCTGTCATTCCGAGAGCTCACGGACGACGTGTCACGATGATCATCGTCGGCATTCTGCTGCTGTTGCTGGCCGTTTTCGGTGCTCCGCTCTTTGCCGTTATTGCGACGAGTGCAATGGCGGGTTTCCGGCGCGAGGACACGGACCTCATGAACATGGCGCTGGAGGTCCTCAGCATCGCGGATCTGCCCTTTCTCGCCGCGATCCCGTTGTTCACGTTCGCGGGCTACGTGTTAAGCGAGAGCAATGCGCCGAAGCGACTCGTGCGGCTCACGAATGCCGTGCTTGGGTGGATGCCGGGCGGGCTTGCGATCGTCTGTCTCGCGGCCTGTGCGTTTTTCACGGCCTTTACGGGGGCCTCGGGCGTCACCATCATCGCGCTCGGCGCAATCCTGTACCCGGCTCTACTTCACGACGGGTACGACGAACGTTTCAACCTCGGACTGGTGACATCGGCCGGCAGTCTCGGCCTGCTGTTTGCACCCTCGCTGCCGCTCATTTTGTACGGCGTCGTCGCGGAAGTACCGATCGACGACCTGTTCCTGGCCGGCATCCTGCCGGGCGTCGTCATGCTGGTCATGCTCTCCGGCTGGAGCCTGTGGGTAAATCGCCGCAACCGGCGTCCGACCGGCAGTTTTTCCTGGCGGGAGCTTGGCGGCGCGATCCGGGAATCCGCGTGGGAACTGCCCCTGCCGGTGGTCGTCCTCGGCGGCATCTACTCCGGATTTTTCGCCGTATCGGAAGCGGCGGCCGTGACGGCGCTTTACGTGCTCATCGTCGAGGTCGTCGTGCTGAGGGAGATTCGCCCCGCGCAATTGCCCGACATAGTGCGCTCATCGATGGTGCTGGTTGGCGGCATTCTGCTGATTCTCGGCGTGTCTCTCGCATCGACGAATTACATGATCGGCGCCGGCATTCCGCAGATGCTCCTGGACCTCGTTGCGGGTTTCGTTTCGAGCCAGACGACCTTCCTCCTGCTCCTGCTCTTGTTCCTTCTCGCGCTGGGGGCAATCCTCGATATCTTCTCGGCGATCGTACTGGTCGTGCCGCTCATCCTGCCGATTGCCGCCGGCTACGACGTGCACCCGGTCCATCTGGGTATCGTATTCCTGGCGGCCATGCAGCTCGGCTACCTCACGCCGCCGGTCGGCCTGAACCTGTTCATTGCGAGTTACCGCTTCGACAAGCCGATCATGCAGGTGTATTCGGCGACCTTTCCGTTCCTGATGATCTTGCTGCTGTCGGTACTGTTGATTGCGTTCTGGCCGCAACTGTCCCTGTGGCTGGTGCCCGATTAGGGCAAGACGGCAAGCTTAGG
This sequence comes from Woeseiaceae bacterium, assembly GCA_041743865.1. Classification (GTDB taxonomy): domain Bacteria; phylum Pseudomonadota; class Gammaproteobacteria; order Steroidobacterales; family Woeseiaceae; genus UBA1847. The sequence continues at coordinate 5,977 of JBGTLY010000276.1, read as the reverse complement.
GATTACTGCTAGTCTATGCGGAAACGAGCCGTCTGCGACTCCGACGAGGAACCGTCCCACGTGCCCCGAGGTCCTACAAACCCATGACAGAACACGTTACGAACACCCCCAAACGGCCGGGCGTCCTGGCAAGGCTTTTTCGCGGTCTCTGGCACGGTGCCGATGTCGTCCGCAAGGTCCTCCACCTCACCCTGTTGCTGGTTGTATTCGCCGGAATTCTGCTCGCCCTGAACGGTGCATCGCCTATTCTGCCGGCAGTTGCGGTGCTCGAGATCCAGCCGAACGGCTATCTCGTCGAAGAGTTCGAAGGCGATCCTTTCGAGCAGGCGAGAGTCGAACTGGCCGGTGGCGAGACGTCGCCGCAAACGGTCGTGCAGGATATCGTCGATGTACTCGACCATGCACGCGACGACGACCGTATCCGGATCGTCCACCTGGAGTTATCCGGCCTCGCCGGCGGTGGCTTGTCGAAATTGCAACGGATCGCATCGGCGATGGCCCACTTCCAGGCCTCGGGTAAACGCATCGTAGCCACCGCGGACTTCCTGACGCAGGCCGGATATTATCTTGCCGCGCACGCCGACGAGGCCTACCTCCACCCCGAAGGGCTGATGCTGCTGCAGGGCTACGGCAGCTACCGGACGTACTACAAGGATGCGATCGACAAGCTACGGATCGATTGGAACGTGTTCCGGGTGGGAACACACAAGGCCTTCGTGGAACCGTATACGCGGATGGATATGTCTGACGAGGCTCGTGAGGACCTGTCGCGCCTCAGCAGCCAGCTCTGGGACATGTACCAGGCGGATATCGTCGCGGCCCGCAGCCTGGATAGCGGCGTGATCGAGGATTTTACGGCGAACTTCATCGATCACGTCGCGGCCGCCGATGGTGACATGGCAATGGCAGCCGTCGAAAACGGCCTTTTGGACGGGGTCCGGACGCGGCAGCAGATCCGAGAGCTGTTCATCGAGGTGGTGGGCGAGGACGACGAATTTCCCGACCAGCATGTCGCCGCCGGCCTGTACGATTACCTCGCGCAAATGCGGATCCTGCAACCACTGACGCTGGCAGACCGGAACGTAGCGGTCGTCATTGCGTCCGGCGACATCACGTTTGGTTCGACAGCGCCCGGCACGATCGGTGCTGATTCGACGAGCGAACTCTTGCGACAGGCGCTCAATGACGACGCCGTTGCAGCGGTCGTTCTCCGGATCGACAGCCCTGGCGGAAGCACCTTCGCGTCTGATGTCATCAGCAATTCTGTTCTTGCGCTGCAGGCGGCAGGCAAGCCCGTCGTAGCCTCGATGGGCAGTGTCGCCGCGTCAGGAGGGTACTGGATCGCCGCGAGCGCCGACGAGATCTATGCGAGCCCGTCGACGATAACGGGCTCCATTGGAATTTTCGGCATGTTCCAGACGTTCCAGCGTTCGATCGATGCGCTCGGACTCAACGTGGACGGCATCGGTTCGACCATCTGGGACGGCGAGTTCCGTCCGGACCGGGAGATGTCGGACCACGCCCGCGCACTGTTCCAGATGATCGTCGACGACGGCTATGAAGATTTCATCGCACGAGTGGCGGCTTATCGCGGCATGGAGTCGGATGCGGTCGATGCGATCGGGCAGGGTCAGGTATGGACCGGACGGGAGGCCCTGGACAACGGCCTGGTGGATGCGCTCGGCGACCTCGACGATGCCATCGTGGCCGCGGCGGAGCTTGCTGGCCTGGAGGAGGACGACTACAGCGTTCAGACGATCCGGCAGGAACTTACGCCGACGGAGCAGTTCCTCATTGACCTGATGTCGATGGGAAAAAGCGCCGGCTTCGACCTCGGCACCCTTGCGCCGCGCCCGAGCCGCCTCGAGGCAGTGGCTTCGTCGCTCGAAGCCGCCATCGAGCCCCTGTTCCGCTTCGACGATCCGAAGGGCATCTACTCGCACTGCTTTTGCGATATCCGCTAGGGAGACCCTTCAAAAAGCGTATCGCTCGCGCGCATGGCGCGCTCCTACGTGCGCAAGGCGCGCTCCTACGTGCGCAAGGCGCGCTCCTACGTGCGCAAGGCTTCTCCTTCGCGCGCATGGCGCGCTCCTACTGCGCATGGCGAGCTCCTACGGTTTCGTCCAGTCCAGGATCACCTTTCCGGATTGACCGGATGCCATCAGTTCGAACGCCGGCCGGTAATCGTCCGCATTAAAATGGTGGGTGATGATCGGCTCGATGATGAGGCCGCTCTGCAGCATGCTCGACATCTTGTACCAGGTCTCGAACATCTCCCGTCCATAGATGCCCTTCAGCACCAGGCCCTTGAAGATCACCTGGTTCCAGTCAATCGCCATCTCGTCGGGCGGTATCCCTAGCATCGCGATCTTCCCGCCGTGATGCATCGTCCTCAGCATGTCGCGAAACGCCGTGGCGTTACCGGACATTTCCATCCCGACGTCGAAGCCCTCTGTCATCCCCAGTGTCTTCATGGTGTCATCAATCGACTCTCGGGAAACGTTGAGCGCAGCACTTGCACCCATCTTCATTGCGAGCGCCAGGCGATAGTCGTTGATGTCCGTGATGACAATGTGCCGTGCGCCGGCAAACCGGGCAATGGCCACCGCCATGATACCGATCGGCCCGGCACCGGTGATGAGCACATCCTCCCCGACGAGGTCGAATGACAGCGCCGTGTGCGTCGCGTTGCCGAGCGGGTCGAGGATCGACGCCATCTCGTCACCGATCGCATCCGGCAGCTTGAATACGTTGAACGCGGGTACGGATATGTACTCGGCGAATGCGCCGGGACGATTGACCCCGATGCCGACCGTGTTGATGCAAAGGTGTCGCCGTCCCGCCCGGCAGTTGCGACAGACGCCGCAGGTGATGTGCCCTTCCGCCGACACCCGGTCGCCGGGCGCGAGCCCGCGCACCTCGCTGCCGCATTCCACGATCTCGCCCGAAAATTCGTGGCCTACCGCGAGTGGTACGCGAATCGTGCTCTTCGCCCAGTCATCCCACTGGTAAATGTGGATGTCGGTGCCGCAGATCGCGGCCCGCCGGACCCGGATCAGGACATCGTTGTGACCGACCTCCGGCAAGTCCACATCCTGCATCCAGATGCCCCTTTCCGGTTTCGCCTTGACGAGTGCTTTCATATGACCCCGAGTTCGCGGCCGACGGCGGTGAAGGCGTCGATCGCCATATCCAGTTGTTTACGAGTGATACCTGCTGACATCTGCGTACGTATGCGAGCCTGCCCGCGCGGCACGACCGGGAAGGAAAAGCCGACAACGTAGACCCCGCGTTTGAGCATCTCGTCCGCCATGCGCGTCGCAAGCTTCGCGTCGCCCAGCATGATCGGGATGATGGGGTGCTCGCCGGGCTTGAGATTGAAGCCGCGCTCAGTCATTTTCGCGCGAAAGTGGCGCGCGTTCTCGTGCAAGCCTTCCCGCAGGGAACTATCCCGCTCGAGAAGATCGAAAACGGCCAGTGACGCGGCCACGATCACGGGTGCCACGGAGTTCGAAAAGAGGTAGGGACGCGAACGCTGCCTGAGCCACGCCACGATCTCCCGGCGGCCCGACGTGTAGCCGCCCGATGCGCCGCCAAGCGCCTTGCCGAGCGTGCCGGTGATTATGTCGAGGCGACCCATGACGCCGCGATACTCGTGGGTGCCGCGACCGTTTTCACCCAGGAAGCCGGTCGCGTGACAGTCGTCGATCATCGTCAGGGCGTCGTAGTCGACGGCCAGGTCGCACAGGCGGTCGAGTCTGGCGATCGTGCCATCCATGGAAAACACGCCATCGCTTACAATGAGGCGCGCCCGGGCGTTCTTCGCGTCGTCGAGGCGTCCACGAAGCTCGTCCATGTCATTGTTACGGTAGCGGTATCGCACGGCCTTGCACAGGCGAATCCCGTCGATAATGCTCGCGTAGTTCAACTCGTCGGAAATCACCGCATCCTCGCCATCCAGCAGCGTTTCGAACAGACCGCCGTTCGCGTCGAAACAGGACGGGTACAGGATGGTGTCCTCCGTGCCGAGAAACTCACTGATGCGCTCTTCCAGTTCCTTGTGAATGGTTTGCGTGCCGCAGATGAAGCGAACTGACGCCATACCGTAACCGAAGCGGTCAAGCGCCTGGTGGGCGGCGGCTATGACCTCGGGATGGTTCGCGAGGCCGAGATAATTGTTGGCGCACAGGTTGATGACCTCCGCTGTCCTGCCGTTTTTCAGGACCTGGATGTCTGCCTGCTGCGGACCGGTGATCAGTCGCTCCTGCTTGAAGAGACCCTCGGTTTTCAGTTCATCGGTCCGTTTGGCGAGTGACTCGAGAAAACTGGCTGGCACGGTATTGCCCTCGTCCACGAAAGGCCGCAAAGTATATCAGCCGTCCCGCCGCCGGGGCGGCGCCACCCTTACCCGCACCATCGGCGCGCCCCGCGCCGGCAGGCCTGTGGCCAGTCGCCGGAGGCCTGTGCGAAGATGGCCTGGGGGGATGAGACAGCATGCGTTTTGACGAACAGACGGCAGCCCGGCAGAGCCCGATTCCCGGCCTCAACGAGCACTACCTGGCGGATGAGCAAGCTCTGCTCCGGGAGCTCGCCGCCATGGCCGATCCCGGCGAGGCCGGCCGGCGCGAGATAGGCAGGGTTGCGGCCGACCTGGTGCGCGCCGTTCGCCGGAATACCGGTCGCGAAGGTGGCATCGACGCCTTCCTGCAACAGTATGACCTGTCGTCCCAGGAGGGCGTTTTGCTCATGTGCATCGCGGAGGCTTTGTTGCGCATTCCTGACGCCGACACCGCGGACCAGCTCATTGCCGACAAGATCACTGCAGCACAATGGGAAGACCACCTGGGAAGCAGCGAGAGCCTGTTCGTCAATGCGTCGACCTGGGGACTGATGCTTACCGGACGGCTTCTCAAGGTAGACGAGGACGCCCGCCGGAATCCCGCACAGGTCCTCGGGCGGGTGGCAAGCCGGGCCGGTGAGCCCGTCGTCCGTGCCGCCATGCGCCAGGCCATGCGCATCATGGGCCACCAGTTCGTCATGGGCCGCACGATCGAAGAGGCGCTTGAACGCGCAGAGCGACGGAAAAACAGCGTGTACAGATACTCCTTCGACATGCTGGGCGAAGCGGCGCTGACGGCGCACGACGCACGCCGCTACCTCGATGCCTATGCCGACGCGATTACAGCCATCGGCAAGGCGTCGGGCGGTGAGGACGTGTTTTCGGCGCCGAGCATCTCGGTGAAGCTTTCCGCGCTGCACCCGCGATACCAGTATACGCAGCGTGATCGCGTGGTCCGGGATCTCGTGCCAACGATGATCGAACTGGCGGAGCATGCGAAGTCCGCGAATATCGCCCTGACCGTCGATGCCGAGGAAGCCGACCGCCTGGAACTGTCGCTCGAGATTGTTGCGGCGGTGCTCAAAGGTGCAAAGCTCAATACTTACGATGGTTTCGGGCTGGCCGTCCAGACCTACCAGCGGCGCGCCGGGGCGGTGTTCCGGTATCTCGAAACACTGGCTGCGGACACGCGGCATCGCATCCCGGTGCGGCTGGTGAAGGGCGCTTACTGGGACACGGAAATCAAGCGTGCCCAGGAAGCCGGGCTGCCGGGCTATCCGGTGTTCACGCGCAAAGCCCATACCGATGTTTCCTATCTCGCGTGCGCGCGGCAGGTGCTGGCGGCAGGCGCAGCGTTCTACCCGCAGTTTGCGACGCACAACGCGCATACACTCGCGAGCGTGTTGCACTATGCCGGGCCCCGGCGCGACTACGAGTTCCAGCGGCTGCATGGTATGGGCGAGGAGCTGTACGCCGAAGTCGTCGACCCCGGAACCCTGGATCGTCCATGCCGCGTGTACGCCCCGGTCGGCAGCCACGAGGACCTGCTGCCGTATCTTGTCCGCCGGCTGCTCGAAAACGGGGCCAACACCTCCTTCGTCAACCGCATTTCCGATGACGACATCGAGGTCGAGGACA
>JBGTLY010000275.1:0-5538 GCA_041743865.1 Woeseiaceae bacterium | reverse complement strand
CGGGCATCGGGAATCGACACGCGAATGGTTTCCGGCCGTTTATCTCGCATGATTTTGAGTTCCAGCGACTCGCCGGGCTGGTAGGACGCGAGGATTCGCATGCAATGGTCTACAGAACCCGGTTTGCGCCCGTCAATGCTCTGGATGACGTCGCCCTCCTGGATCTTGAAGTCGCTGGACTTCGGCGCACTGATGACGAGCAGGCCTTCGTTCGTGCCGAAGTACCGGCCGAGTCCGTCGCTGAGCTCGACGACTTCCATCTCCCCCCAGCCACTCCGCCAGCCGCCGAACGCATAGCGGAACCGATCGACAACCTGCGGCGCGGGATGCACTTCAATGGCACGCGGCATCGTGAAGCTCCCGCCGTCCGGCGCCCAGACCATCATGTTGCTTTGGACCGGTCGCGGCTCGACCTCCACGGTCGCCGACTTGCCGTCCCGCTGGTATTCGACCCTGAGCGTATCGCCCTCTGCCACACCGCGCATGAAGTCGAGCAGGCGCTGGTTCGCTTTTTCCATCGATTCGGCGCTCATCGCCTCATCGTTGACAGCGACAATGATGTCGCCCGCACGCAGGCCCGCGTCGTCTGCGGCGCTGCCGGGCGTGACGCTGATGACGCTTACCCCTTCGACCGGGCCCGGTTGGTCCTCGCCGCCGATATTGACGCCGAGCCGCGGCTTCTCCGAGCCGCTGAACGCGAAACTGTGTCCGTCGCCGTACATTTCGAGGCGCTCAGCGCTGAGCTCGGCAACTCGCCGGGCGGCGGCGGCCAGGCGCTCCTCGGCCTCTTTCATTTCCTGGTCGATCGAAGCCTTTTCGATCTCGATGACACGGGTCTCCCTCTCCACGATGACTTCCGCGTCGTCCTCTGCAAGTGCCAACCCTGCCTGCAGCACTGCGGCTGCGACCAGCAACGCGGGCCCGCGGGTGTGAATCGCTTTCATCGGTGTCGTACTCCTGTTCAGAATGCGGCCCGCTGCGTCTGCGCATAGCGCAGCCGGACCAGTGACTTCATCAGCCTGACGCGCTCGCGCCAGAACACTTCACGATCCGCATCGGACAGTCGCACCTGCGGGTCGCCCAACTGGTAATCGATCGCGGCGATCCGGTCTTCCAGCTCGAGAATCGTCGCCTGTGTCCCGGCACGGACGACACGTGGCTCCGCCGGCAGGGCCCGGAGGTCGTCCTCGAGCTGCCGCGACTCCACCATCAATGATTCCAGCGTATTGTTCTGGGGGTTGCTGACGTGAAGGTTGTCAGGCACGGCCGAGAACCCGGCGTCGCCCGGCGCGCCCGTGAAATGGGGCAATGCAAAGGCCACGAGTGCTATCGCCGCAGCCACGCCTGCGCCTGCGATCGAGTAGTCCCGCCAGACCGTCATCGGGCGCCGAAACAGGCTCTCGGCCTCTGCCTGTTCGCGAATCCGGTGCCATACGGCGCGGGGGGGCATCGTGCCCGGCAGAGCCGCGAGGCCTGCGCTCAATGCAGCGCGCTCGTCGGCGGTCAATCCGCAGATCATTTCGTTCGTCCTCGTCTCATCGCTGTCTGTATCTGTCATGCTAACTCACCAACTCCGTAGCGCCGCGCTGTCCGCTTCCGGCGCATCTTCCGGTTGCCCGAGCAGCGGTTTCAGTCGCTGGTAGGCCCGGGACAACTGGGACTTCGAAAAGCTTTCGGTCTTGCCCATGAAAGTCGCTATTTCCTTGTGCGTGAAGCCTTCGACGTCGTGCAGCCAGACGACGGTCCGGGCCACGTCGGGCAGGCTGGCCAGCGCTGCATCGAGGTCCATGGCGTCGTCCGGATGCCGCGAGATGCCGTGACTCAGGTTGTCGCCTGGCGTTACGTCGTCCCAGTTCTCCGCGAATGCCTGGCTGCGTGCCGTCCACGCGGAGCGGAGAAACATCAGCGCCTTGGTCACGGCGATGCGGCGAATCCAGCTGCCGAGCGCCGCATCGCCGCGAAAACCTGCAATCGAACGAATGATTTCGATGAAGGTTTCCTGTGTCAGGTCCTCGGCGTGCGCGGGCACTTTTGTGAAGCGCAGGCACAGGCTGTACACGGCGGTCGCATAGGCGCGGTAGATGATCTCGTGCGCCCGAACGTCACCACGGGCCGCCCGGCGGACAATCGCCTCGTCGATGCTGATATCCGCAAACTTGCCCATACCTGGCATGTTAGATGCAGCCGCGGAAAAAAGCGTCGCAGGATGGCGCGATCCTCGCTGTGGCAGCCGGGTCGTTCCCCGCCTATACTGTGCGCCGCATTCGGGGGCCCTCCGATTGCCCCGCCTTCGATCCATGCCGGGATGGCGGAATTGGTAGACGCAGTGGACTCAAAATCCACCGGTGGCAACACCTTGGGGGTTCAAGTCCCCCTCCCGGTACCAGGGTTCCGACGACTTGAGGATCTATGCTGCCCGCAATGAAATACTGTCCCGACTGCGGCTCGGAAGTCGACCGTCGCATCCCGAACGACGACAGCCGCGAACGCTGGGTATGCCGGCGCTGCGAGACGGTCCACTACCAGAACCCTCTGATCGTAGTCGGCTGCGTAGCGGAGCAAGCCGGGAACATACTGCTGTGCAAGCGTTCCATCGAGCCGCGGCTGGGTTACTGGACGGTACCTGCAGGCTTCATGGAACTCGGCGAGTCATTGGCGGAAGGTGCGGCACGTGAAACCCGCGAAGAAGCGCTGGCGGAGGTGGAGATCGGCCACATGTTTGCGTCGATCGATGTGGTCGATGCGGGCCAGGTGCATGTTTTCTTTACCGGGCGCCTGAAGGGCAGCTACGGCGTCGGCGAGGAAAGCCTGGACGTCCGCCTGTTCGCACCCGGCGCGATTCCGTGGGACGAACTTGCATTCCAGAGCGGCCGCTTGGCGCTGCAGAAATACATCGAGGATCGGGGCGCGAACCGCGGCGTCCACATCCACGAACTGCGACGCGCCCGGCTTTAGGTGAATATCGGCCGGTCAGTCGCCGGCTAAGCTGCTCACTCGGCCCGTCGGGCCTGTGGCTCTGCGTTTTCGAGCTGCTCGGCCAGCACGTCGGCCGGCACATAACCGCCAATCAGCGTCCCGTTCTCGAGCACGATGGCCGGTGTGCCCGAGAGCCCGACTTCCTGCCCCAGGGCATAGTGCGCTTCGATGATCGACGCATCGCAGGCCGAGGTCTCGAACGGACGATCCTGCTTTGCAGCCGTTAGTGCGGAATTGCGGTCCGGTGAGCACCAGACCTTCTGCGACTCGGCCCAGTCCTGCGACGTCGGTCCGTTGCGGGGATACAGCACGTAACGCACCTCGATGCCCTCGGCGAGGTAGGTAGCAATCTCCTTGTGCAGACGCCGGCAATACGTGCAGCCGATATCCGTAAACACGGTGACGCTGTGCTTGGTAGTGGCAGGCGCAAAGCTGATGACTTCATCGTCGCCCAGCGCCGCGACCAGGTTGCGCCGTGACTCATCCCTGGCAATTTCGGAGAGGTTGACCTGGGCTTCCAGATCGATCAGGTCGCCCTGCAGGAGAAAACGTCCGTCCCCCGACACATAGGCGATAACGGTGCCTTTCTGGATCGTGTACCAGCCGGGTACGGGGCTAGGGTTCACGTGCTGCGGTCCGATGGTGTCGAACTCAGCGGCAATCCGCTCGCGAATGGCAGCGAGTTCGTCCTCGGAGCCGGCATACGCGCGGGACATGCCAGCGAGCAGTGACAGGACGAGAAGCGTCGCGGCCAGGAATTTTAGAATCGGCGTCATGGATGAAGGGTTCCGGGGTCTTCAGTTTAGCAAAAATCCTGTCGGTATAAGACCCGTCCGGTGGTCCAAATGTTTCGCGCGTGAGGCCTTATCCCCGCGGATGGTGTTCACCATGCAGATCCTTGAGCCGCTCGCGGGCAACGTGAGTATAGATCTGGGTGGTGGAAAGGTCGCTGTGGCCGAGCAGGAGCTGCACGACGCGCAGGTCGGCGCCGTGGTTCAGGAGATGGGTCGCGAACGCATGCCGCAGGCTGTGTGGCGACAGCTTTTTCTCGATGCCGGCCTTGTCAGCGTAGCGCTTGATGATGTGCCAGAACGCCTGGCGGGTCATGCGGTCACCCCGCCGTGTAGGGAACAGGTAGTCGGTCTGGCGCTCGAGCAGGATTTCCATGCGCGGGCCGTCGATGAAGTCCCTGAGCCAGCGCTGGGCTTCGTCCCCGAGCGGAATCAGGCGCTCACGATCGCCCTTGCCGATGATGCGCAGCACGCCCTGGTTAAAATTGACCTGCGACTGCTGGAGATTGATGAGTTCGGAAACACGCAGGCCCGTGGCGTACAGGAGTTCGAGCATTGCGCGGTCGCGATGGCCGAGCGGCTCGTCCGTGTTCGGTGCATGCAGCAGCGCGTCTACCTCGTCTTCGGTTAAGGATTTCGGCAGTGAACGGCCGATGCGAGGCATTTCAATGTCGGCGGTAGGGTCCGAATCCCGGAGGCCCTCCCGCATGATGTAACGGAAAAAGCGCCGAAAACTGGACAACTGCCGGGCCGTCGAGCGCGGCTTGGCCCCGTCCTCGACGCGTTGGGCGATAAACGCCAGCAGGTCGGCCTTATTGGCCGTGTCGATGGACTTGTTGCGCTCGGAGAGGCCACGACCGAGGGTCATCAGGTCCGCCCGGTAAGCGCCGAGCGTATTCTGCGAGAGCCCGCGTTCCATCCAGATGGCATCGAGGAACCGGTCGACGAGCTGTTCCGACCGGCCGACGACGACAGAATCCTGCTTGTTTCCGTTGCTACTGGCCATGGTATCCGTTTGCGACTCCGGACGATCCATCGTCCCGGCGCGGACGACCGCACGGCCGAACCCGCAGATTTTTCAGGAATTTAAGTATGATAACCGCAGCTTCCGGCCGGCGTGACCGGCTTCACAGATTGACCAGGGCATTAACATAACGTGAAGTACGTCACACGCTTTGTCGAGGGCCTCTGGGGACTCTATGCCTGGCTAGTTTTCCTGATCTGCGGCGTTCTTGCGCTGATCGCCGTCACACTTGTACCCGGACCTGGCGCACGGCAGTGGTGTGTCACCCTAGCCTGCCGCGCCATATTCGTACTGGCCGTCGTACCGGTTCGCATCACCGGTCTCGATCGCCTGCCCCCGGGGCACTCGGTTGTGGTCGCGAATCACTCGAGTTACGTCGACGGTCCGCTGCTGAAGGGTTTCCTGCCCGCCCGGTTCTCTTTCGTGATCAAGGGCGAGATGCGCAAGGTGCCGCTCATACATTACCTGTTGCGGCGCGGTGGCTCGCGCTTTGTCGAGCGATTTACGGCCGCCGGGAGCGCGCGTGATGCGCGAGAAATCGTCCGGGCGGCGAAAGACGGCCAGTCGCTGGCGTTCTTTCCCGAAGGTACGTTTCTGGCACAGCCGGGTGTGAGCCGGTTTCGCCCCGGCGCCTTTGTTGCAGCGACCCGGGGCGGCATGCCGGTCGTGCCGGCGGCCATCACCGGTACCCGGCACATGCTGCCAGCGGGACGGTGGCTGCCCCGGCCCGGCCGGCTGTGCATCGAG
>JBGTLY010000274.1:0-10104 GCA_041743865.1 Woeseiaceae bacterium | reverse complement strand
ACACGGGACGGCGCGCGATGAAGACATGGTAGCTATCATCGCCTTCAAAGGCGTTCGCGGACACAACATTTAAATTGCGATAGCCAATTAGCAGGTCGTACACACCAGGCTCAACTTCCATCCGAAACGCATCGGGAAAGTAGTCTGTGCAACCCGCAATGACCAGCCGCCCGGTATCACACTGGATATCCGCCTTGTTAATCCTGTCCCAGTCACTCGGCGCCAGCTCTGGCAATCGATCGCACGTTTCCAAGAAAACCGCTACATCGGAGTTCCGCGCGGTCCCGATCCCAACGCCGTGATCCGACAACGCAAGCTGCCTGCCCACAGCTTCCTCTGTCCATGCATTGGAGAGATCGCCGTATTTGCTATCGTCGTCTTGAATGTAGAACTGATGGTAATCGGCAAAGATTTTCAGTTCGATTCTGCTCATTGTGAGAGGCGGGTTTGGGTCAGAGGCGGAAATTATACCGCGAACCCGCCAGCCGGCGGGTATGCGAAGTGAAGCGGTCATTCGCGTTGAGATCCGGAAAACTTCGGCACTCGGCCAAAACCGGCCAGTGAAACTACCAAGTCTTGCGCTCATTCAAGTTTGTAATCGCTGCACTGTTCTTACTTAGCCAATCCCGTTGCTCATCCGTGTCCGGCACTTCGACGCCTCTTCGATCTGAAATATGAGCAAACGCCTCGTCAACGTCGAAAGCTGCGTGCAGCAAAATTCCCGCTGCAACCAACCCTGTTCGGCCAATGCCCGCGCGGCAATGAACTACGGTGCTCAAACCGCCCGCAATCTCGTGGTACAACTTCTTCGTTGTCTCGGCAAAGCCTTCAATCGTGGGCGGCAGACCGCGATCAGCTATTGGGTAGGACTGGAATTTCAGGCCGCGTCTTTCGCACAACTGCGCCTCTTCTCCCAGGCCAACTTCTATGGCTTCGTGTTCTTCCAACAACGACACCACTTTGAAGAGGCCAGCGCTCGCCATCCCCGAAAATTCGTCATCTATCCACTCGCCGGCGACAGGCTTCGCCATGACAGCAAGAAATCCGCTGCCGATTAGTTCAATTTCGTAGATAGTCGGGCCCATGAATCAGCAGTTTGTGAGCGTCGCCTTGGGGTGGTCAACAGCGGTAGTCGAGATGATAGCAGCCGACCGGCAGCTCTGAAGTGCTTAGGAGACATACTGCCTCTCCGGCCGCCGAGACTGAGCCCAAAAGGCAGCTTTCTCCGAGAACGGTCATTCGTTCTTTCCGAAAAGATCCGCGCTCAAGCGGTTTGTGCTCGAAAAGCTCAACTTAATGAATCTGCTAGAAATATCTATAGAATTTCGGCTGTTTTCAGAATCTTAATACTATCGTCCAGAATCGACATGAGACGCGCGTTATCCAATGGATTAACCACTACCCAATATGCGACTTTTTCCGTTTTCAGAAGGTGGAACACTTGCGTATATTCTTCGCCGCCGTCTAACCAAGAATAGATCTTATAGTTGACAGGCAAACCTAAATCAGTCGTGTACTGACCTTCGTTCAATACCTCTAGCTTCTTGCTATCAGCACTGCTCATCAATTCTTTTTCAATTCCTTTCCAATGTTTTCCTTCCTTTTGGCCTCCAGGTTGTTCATCAACCACAAACGCATAGTCCATATCCTCGCCGACCCATCCGACAAGGAGTTTTTCATCAGGGTCAAAGCCCTCGATTACCTGAAAAGTTACGTCCATATCCCCGCTTGGCGAAACCATAAGTTGTCTCGTGAGATTCCAATCTTCGGAGAATGCTTGCATAGACAACAGGCAAACTACGACGCCAACGATCATCTTCTTCATCTTTTTTCCTCCAGCTTGATGGACGCTTGCCCCTGAGAGCAAACAGAAAACAAAAAGCACGACGGGGACGTCGCCTTACGGATGACTCTCTAGCGTTGCAAGAAGCGATCTTGTCGGCAACAACAGACCTATATGATCAAGCCATGATCAATTCGCGGGCATGGCCCGCTTCTACGACATGTATATCTATCCCGGTCTTATTCGCGGGCATCGCCCGCTCCAACGGACATTCGCGGGCATGGCCCGCTCCTACGCGTGCGTGGATCAGGACGCCTTGCAGTAGTAGTCGATGAATCGCTGGTGTTCGGGGAGCTGGCTTACCAGTTTTTGTGCGGCGCCGTGTATGCCGGTCAGGAAACGCTCGAGTTCCTCATCGCTCATCATGTTGACGATCGGGTGATACTGCTCTGGCATCAGTCCCTGGCCCAGCATCACCTGGATCCAGGAATTCTCGCCGAAGAGTTCTCCCGGCACCTTGAACACGCGGCCCGTCTGCTTGAACAGCTCGATACGGTGCGTGAGCGATTCGGGGATCTCCATGGAACGGCAGTGCCGCCAGAATGGCGAATCCGTCCGTTTCGTGACGTGGTAATGCAGAACGATGAAGTCGCGGACGTGCTCGATCTCGGTTTTCATCTGCTCGTTGAACTCATCGACATCCGGCTGCCTGATGCCGTCGTAGGGAAAGAGCTGCATCAGGCGGATCGCGGCGCGCTGGATGAGATGGATGCTGGTCGATTCCAGGGGCTCGATGAAACCCGAAGCGAGGCCCATCGCCACGCAGTTCTTGTGCCAGTGCTTGCGGCGCTGGCCGGCATTGAAGCGAATGATGCGCGGTTCGGTGAGCGGTTTGCCCTCGACGTTCGCGAGCAGCGCGCCGATCGCCTCGTCATCGCTCCAGTAGCGGTTGCTGAACACGACGCCGTTTCCGACGCGGTGCTGCAACGGGATTCGCCATTGCCATCCCGATTCGCGCGCGATCGAGCGCGTGTAGGGCAGGGGCGCTGCGACGGCTTCCGTTTGTAAAGCCACGGCGCTGTTGCAGGGCAGCCAGTGAGTCCAGTCCTCGAAGCCCACGTGCAGCGTCTGCTCGATCAAGAGCCCTCTGAATCCGGTGCAATCGATGAACAGGTCGCCCTCGATACGTTCGCCGGAATCCAGCTCGAGCGCCGCGATGTAACCGTTCTCCCGGTCCACGTCCACGCGGTCGATCTTGCCTTCCTTGCGCACCGTGCCGTGTGCCTCGGCCATGCCGCGCAGGTACACGGCATATTGGGAGGCATCGATGTGATAGGCGTAGTTGAGCTGGTGGTTCGGCAGCACCGCGAAACGGTTGGCGCGCGCCGCCACCCATTCCTTGCAGTATTCACCGAACTCCCGGGCGATGCCGAGTTTCCTGCCCTTGAGCCAGAAGTGCTGGAACCCCGCGGCCCAGCAGTCCTGTCCGGTCCAGCCGAAGGAATGGACATAGTCCTCGTCGAGGTCCCGCCAGCTTTCGAAGGAAATTCCCAGCTTGAACGTGCCCTTGACTGCGGCGAGGAACTCTTTCTCGTCGATCTTCAGGAGCTCGTGCAGCGTGAGTAGCGTCGGAATCGTGGCTTCGCCCACGCCGACGGTGCCGATGAGTTCGGATTCGAGGAGCGTAATGTCGAGCGTCTTTCCGAGCAGCTTCGACAGCGATGCCGCCACCATCCAGCCGGCGGTACCACCGCCGGCGATTACGACCTTGTGAATTTTGCGCCGTTCCACTCCCGATCCCCCTGTCGCCGCTACCGGTTCATCTTGTTCAGGAGCTCGGCGCGGAGTTGCCGCGCGCCGGCGTCATCGAGCGGCGCGAGGCAACCACGGCCCGGCGCGGGAATGTGTTCGTAGACGGTGGCGTCGGCCTCGAAAACATAGTATTCGAACAGGTGCTTCCAGGCGGCCCGCTGCCGGGGGTGCAGATCGCGCAGCGCGAGAATGCCGTGCATCAGCGCGGTCATCGGCGAACCCATGGCTTGCGGCGAGTTGCACCACCAGTAGTTCACCAGCAGGTTGAAAGGCGACAAGGATTCTACGTGGTGCCACCACATGCTGGGGATGAAGATCGCGTCACCGGCCCCGAGTTCGAAAACCTTTGCCGCCTCGAGCGCTACCCTGAATTTCGGGAAACGCTGGAAGTCGGGGTTCGCAAAATCCACGACGCTGATGGCCTGTCCGGACGGGGTTCGGTCGATCGGGCCTATGTACAGGTTGTCCACCTGCTCCGGCGGGAACAGCGTGAATCGGCGCTGGCCGGCGACGACACAGGCGACGTTGTCCGGAAAATCGAAATGTGCGGAGATGCGGGTGCGATTGCCGAGCCAGAAGCTCGCCAGCCCGTTGTCGACCGGCAGCCGGATGTCGTTCTCCGCCCGGAATCCCGGCAGCCACTGGTCGACCGGCGTCGAGCCCACGTAAATCGCGGATGGCGGTTCGCTGCCCTCGGATTCGGCCAGTTTCTGGAACACCTGGTTCAGCGGCGCCGTGCCGGCACGGAAGTTGAAGCCCGTGAAGTCCTCGTTGTAGAAGAACCGGCCGTCGATGCCGCCGTCACCGACATACACGGTCACGGGGTCGCCCGTCCAGAAGCGCGCAAGGTAACGAAATGCCGATTCAAGCGATTTATCGCACTGTTCGACCGCCGGCCAGCCGGCGATGAGGCCTTTCAGCAACACCGGCTCCGGCGACGCGAATACGCTGTCGGGAATGCCATCCGGCGCGACACCGTCAAGGACCAGCGCCGTCGCCTGCCGTGACTGCGGCACGTTCACGCGGGCAGGCCCATGCGCCGGCTTTTGAGGTCAATCAGCTTGCGCACATTGGGCGTCGAGGCCAGCACCATGAACAGGGGCAGCAGGAAACCGCGCAGGCTGAAATCCTCGAGCGTCAGCCCGGGTAACTTGCGGACTTTGTCCTCGTTGAGCGCGTAGAAGCCGAGCAATTGGTTCCTCGAGCCGTCGGCGAGCTGGATGTCGATGGTCACCTGTTCCAGAAGGCCGTGCTCCTCGAGCGCTTTCACGAATTGTTTTCCGTGCGCGTCCCCGGCATAGATGCTCTCGAGGAGCGTCGCCATCTCCTCGAGATAGGGTGTGCGCCCGCCGAGCGGCTGGAACAACGCCTGGCCCTCGCTGCTGCTGATGCGAGGATGTTCCATGTCGAGCGACAGGACCCGCAGGGGGTCGGTATCGCTCGCGTCTTTCGATTTCTGGAAACCGATCATGAACGGTTGCCGCCGGATCATGGCGGGAATGTAAATCGCCTGCCAGCCCGACTCGTCGAGGAAGAGATTCTCGTTTTGTTCGAAACCGAAGAGCGCCACCGGACTGGTTTCCCCCGCCGGGTTCCGGTGAAACAGGATCGGGTATACGGCCTGGATACTCCGGAACTCGGCCGGGAAGGTCAGGGCGAACATCACGTTGTCGCCATACTTCGCCCCGCGCGTCGTGATGATGCGGACATCCTTGTGGTCGACGTTGTTCAGCAGGACCAGGTTCGCCATCTGCACTGTCCTCAGGCGACCCCGGCGAACGAGGTCATCGAATCGAGCAAAGCACGGTTGGCCGGCAGGCCAGACAGCAGTTGCCGTGCTTTTTGTTCGTTGTCCTGCAGCGCCCTGTCAACAAGCGTTCGCTCCCGCTCGTCGCAGGATGACAGTCTCGACGCCGGTACGAAGCCCATGCCATACAGCACGTACTGGTAGCTCGCGGACGGGAACAGCTCGTCCACCCGGGGCGCATCGTCATGCCAGGGTGCCTGCTGCTGCCACAACGTAAGCTTGTCCTGGAGCGCCGGCGGGCAGCTCGAAGGACTGCGCGTATCGCGCCAGTAGGCGCTGTCATCCCGCCGGCTGATCGCGTAATGCAGCTTCAGAAACTCGACGACGCGCTGCCAGTGATAATGCATCTTCTCATTGAACCGTTTCGCCACGACCGCCATGATTTCGCGACTGGCCGGGAGCTGCCGGCTGATGATAGCAGCCGCCTGCTCGATCAACGCCAGCGCGGATGCCTCCAGCGGTTCGATGAAGCCCCCGGACAGGCCGACAGCGACGCAATTGTTGACCCAAAACTCACGGCGGTAGCCGGGTTCGAAGCGGAGGGTCCGGAATCCGAGGTCGCCGGCGTCGCTTCCCGCGGCCGTTCGGGCCAGGTAATCCCGGATCGTCGCCATCGCTTCGCCCTCATCGGCATGCGACCCCGAATAGACATAACCCAGCCCGCGCCGGGATTGCAGCCCGATGTCCCAGATCCAGCCCGCGGGCGCCGCCGTGGCCCGGGTTACCGAGGGCAACGGTGCATTGCTCCGGCTCCAGGGGACCTGCACTGCGATGGCCGTATCGTTCAGCAGATATTCCTTCACGGATACGAAGGGCACATCGAAATGGCCGCCAAGTAGCAGCGAGCGCTGCCCGCTGCAGTCGACGAACAGGTCGCCGCCGACACGTTCGCCCGCATCGAGGATGACTGCCGCGATATCGCCGTTCTCGGCGGACTCGGCCGCCACGACGTTGGCACTCCGGAATTCCACTCCGAGGCGCGCCACCCCATGTTCGTGCAGGAGTGTGGCGAAGCGCATGGCGTCGAAGTGGTAGCCATAGTTCACGGCGAACGCGTAGGGCGGCATCGACGCCTGTCGCGGCGCGAGGCCGGCCGCAATGACCCGGGCCTGCGGGGTAACAAAATCGGCGAAGGGTACGTGCGATTCACGGCTGAGCCAGTGCTCCGCAAGATTCAGGCGCGAGTATTCGGACGGCAGGCTGAAGGGATGGTAATAGCGGTCACGGTCGTCTCCGGTCGCCCAGCCGATGAATTCCGTGCCTTGCTTGAAACTTGCGTCACAACGGCGAAAGAGATCCGCTTCGTCAAGCCCGATCGCCTGCAGGCTCATGCGCATGGACGGCCAGGTGCCTTCGCCGACGCCGATACGCGGCACATCGGGCGATTCGATGAGTACGACCCGGGGCGATGCCCCGTCCATTGTCTTTGCCTTCGCGGCGACCAGGCATGCAGTCAGCCAGCCGGCCGTGCCTCCGCCAACGATCACCACCCTGCGTGTTGGATTGTCCAATGCTTCGCTGCCTCTCGGCACTCAAGTTAGAGCAAGCAACGATGGGTTGCAATTGGCGCCCGATTCCCGGACCAAAGCAGGAAGAGCTGCCCCGGCAAGCGGGGCAGCTCCCGGATCGGCGGGGGGATTATTCGCCGAACGTGTATCGGAAGCCGACGTTGTAGCGCGGTCCTTGCTGGATGGCGAGAAGCGTCTGCCGTTCGGAACGCCCGTAAGTATGGGCTGTTTCCCCCGTCAGGTTAAGGACATCGAGGAACACGCGCATGTTGTCGTTGAACTGATAGCTGGCGTTCAAATCCCACTGCTTATAGTCGCTGGTGTAGTAAGGTGGCCCGGACCCGACGTTCGGCTGGCCGGTACCCGACAGGAAGTCGTCACGCCAGTTGTAGGCAAGGCGAACCCCGATTCCATGTTTCTCGTAGTAACCAATCAGGTTGGCGCTGTCGCTCAGGCCGAAGAGGACGAACTGCTGCTCCAGGCTGAAGTTATCGTAGGCTACGTCCGCGTCAACGATCGTCGCGTTCGCGATCACGCCGAACCCACTTTCGCCAAAGGCGTGCTGGACGACCATTTCCCAGCCGTCCATCGTCGCTTCTTCTATGTTGATGGGGACGGTAAGATTCCACGGAGTCGTCGGATCCCGCCCCGCTACGCCGAGGATTATGGCTGAGCCGTCGGGGTTGACGGTCACACCTTCGGCATCGGGGCGATTCTGGATTATCCAGTCGCGAAGCACGCCTGCATCACTCGATCCGGTTGCTGCGCGGGCTTCGTCTCCCAGCGGACCGAGTCCGGGATGAGGCACGACGAATGGCGACTCTACGACCGACATCGTCCCGATGAAATTATCGACATCTTTTCGAAAGTAGCCAATCGCAGCATAGCTGCCCTCGCCGTAATACCACTCCAGCGAGAGATCCAGGTTATCGGAGATGAACGGCACCAGGGACGTTTCGCCACGGTTGCCGGTGCCCTGATCGATTCGAACAGGGGAGTTGAATGTGATGCCGCCCTGAATGTCGCCATAGTTGGGTCGCGTCATTGTCCGACTGAGCGAGACGCGCCCGATCACCGTGTCGGTAACGTCCATGCTGACGTCGAAATTCGGCAACCAGTAATCATAGTCGCCTTCATCCTGCGTAAAGGTCGAACCCTGGGTTATCAGCGCGAACTCGTTTCCCGCCGTCCAGTTCAGGTTAACAGGTACCGGCGTCAGCGCTTCCGAGAATACGTCTGTCGTTTCGTAGCGAAGGCCCAGACGCATGTTGACCGGGCGGGCAGCAAGCTCTGTCGCCATGTTCAGCTGCACGTATCCCGCCTGGGATTCTTCAGAGGTACGGCGATCGGCTGTGAAATTGTTCGTGGCACACAGTCCGGTGCCGCACGGCCCCAACTCGCCGTTGCCGGGTATGAAGAGCGTGGCGTCTCCGGCTGCGATCAAGGCCTCGGTTCGCTCGATCAGGGCGACCATGTCAAACGTGTAGAACTCGGTCTGGCGCCGCGGGTCACCCGAGCCGGGAATCTCGTCAAACGCGCCATTGGTGTTCGCCGGGTTCATGAGATCGGCGATAGCGCCAGGCTGGGTTACGCCCCCCCATGCGTCTCGCTGAACGACGGCGCTGGCCGCGCGGTTGTCGACGTCCGTCAGCTCGACACCGAAGTCGATACTTTCGATAAACCCGGTATCGAAGGCAAAGTTGCCACCGAGATCGAGTTGATCGATTTCCATCTTGGATTCTTCCCAGGTGAACACGCTGCCGGTTACGATCATGTCGTCGGGTGACAGCGGGTTGCCGAGCCCGAGCTCCAGGACCGGCAGTTCCTGATCGAAATAGCCGGAAGTCCTGTTACGGCTGAATGCCGAGATGGCGAGGTTTGCCGAGTTTCCGTAGGGGCTGTTCGGCTCATTTTCTGCCGTCGAGGTGTGATAGTCGAATTCCAGTTGCAACTGGTCGCTCACCTCCCACGCCAGGTTAAATCCGATTGCATCGAGTTCATTGCGGAACGAATCCTGCCCCGCTCCCATTGCAAAATCGGAATTCGTGGAGTTTTCCGTGTATTCGAGCGGCGAGGCTTGCGGGCCGTCGGTCCAGGCCGTCTCCTGTCCGCCGAAGTTGAACCAGGCCGAGAGGTTGTTGTAGGTGCGATCGAGCTCGAGTTCCGCATAGGTGTAGTCGAGCGTCGCGGTAACCGTCTCAATGGGACGGAACTGCAGCGTGAGCTGGCCGTTTAACCGGGTGCGGTCATAGTCGGCCAGTTCGTAGCCGATAACCTGGGGCACGGAATAGAGGTCGTCGTCGTCCGGGCGATTCACCTGGTTGGGGTCGCCAGCGAGCGGTATGCCACCCCATTCGGAAACGCCGATCCCGCACCAGCAGTTGTTCACATTGCCCGGAAACGTGCGCCAGCCGTTCACGCTCGCGGTGGCGGCGCCGCTCTCGCGATCCTGATAAATGCCCGTGAGGGAAACGCCGACCTTATCGTCGAGGAAGGTGTTTGAGAACAGCGCAGAAATTTCGGGCGTGATACTCGTGTCGGAGAGCTTCGTCCGCGAGTCGTCGTACATGCCGCCGGCAGCCACTGTAGCGCGCAGGCCCGGTTGATCGAGCGGTCGGGTAGTACGTATGTTTATTGTCGAACCGATTCCACCGGTCGGCACAGTGGCCATGCCGGTCTTGTAGACCTCCACTGCGGAGATGCCTTCAGAGGCCAGGTTTCCGAAGTCGAAAGAGCGGTTGAGACCGCTCGTCGTCGGCATCTGTCGGCCATTCAGCAGCACGAGGTTGAAATTGGGGCCGAAGCCGCGGACGGTAACTCGAGCACCTTCACCGCGCTCCCTGTCGATCGAGACGCCGGTGATACGTTGCAGTGATTCAGCGAGATTCGTGTCTGGAAAGTCGCCCATGTCCTGAGCGCTGATCGCGTCGACCACTCCGTCGGCGTTCCGCTTGAGGTCCATGGACGCTTCGAGGCTGCCGCGGATACCGGTTACGACGATCTCCTCGAGCGGCCCGCCCTGCGCGACGGCCGACATGCTGGCGGTGGCGCCGAGCGCCACGGCAATGCCCGCGGCCAGCGGTGTTTTCGTAAACGTTGGATTTCGCATTCTCGAGCCCCCCAGCCCACGGTATTGAGTGTTGCCGCAGCACGCGGCATTCGCCGTCTGCGGCGACGATCGACCCGTTGTCCTG
>JBGTLY010000273.1:0-16048 GCA_041743865.1 Woeseiaceae bacterium | reverse complement strand
ACGAACCTCACCGCCGTGCTTCTCCGCCATCACCTTCGTCAACGCCGCCGTCAACGTCGTCTTCCCATGGTCCACGTGACCTATCGTCCCCACGTTTACGTGCGGCTTCGTACGCTCAAATTTCGCTTTAGACATGTGCCTGGCTTCCCGGGTTGTGTGATCACGCCTCGTGGCGTTCTGACGGTGATGTGTCGCTATGTTCTTGATGCCCGGTCGCGGCTGGCAGCCGCTCCCCGAGTGCTTTTTCGTTCATTGGCCTACGGCTTGCGCAACGCTCTGTGGAACCTCCGCATACTTTTCGAATTCCATCGAATAGACTGCGCGACCCTGGCTCATCGAACGCAGATCCGTCGCATAACCGAACATTTCGGCAAGCGGCACCTCGGCACGGATGATCTTGCCCGCCGGGGCATCGTCCATACCTTGCGGCAGGCCGCGACGCCGGTTCAGGTCGCCCATAACGTCGCCCATGTAGTCTTCGGGCGTTACCACTTCGACTTTCATGATCGGCTCGAGCAGGACCGGGGTTGCCTTCCCCATCCCGTCGCGAAAGGCCATGCTGCCCGCGATCTTGAATGCCATCTCGCTCGAATCAACATCATGATACGAACCGTCGAAAACAGTGACCTTGCAGTCCACGACGGGAAAACCGGCGATGACGCCGTTTTCCATTTGTTCCCGCACGCCCTTGTCGATGGCCGGGATGAATTCCTTCGGCACTACGCCGCCCACGATGCCGTTCACGAACTCGTAGCCCGAGCCCTGCTCGGCCGGCTCGAGGCGCAGGAAAACATGGCCGTACTGGCCGCGGCCGCCGGACTGCCGTACAAACTTGCCTTCCTGCTCGACGGTCCTCCGGATCGTCTCGCGGTAGGCGACCTGCGGCTTTCCTACATTCGCCTCGACCTTGAATTCACGCTTCATGCGGTCGACGATGATATCGAGATGCAGTTCGCCCATGCCAGAGATGATGGTCTGGCCGGACTCCTCGTCTGTGTGCACGCGAAAGGATGGATCTTCTTTCGCGAGCTTCTGCAGTGCAACGCCCATCTTGTCCTGGTCAGCCTTCGTCCTCGGCTCGACCGCAACTGCGATAACAGGCTCGGGAAACTCCATCTTTTCAAGCGTAATGATCTTCTTCAGGTCGCACAGTGTATCGCCCGTCGTAACGTCCTTGAGGCCGACCGCCGCGGCGATGTCGCCGGCGTGGACTTCCTTGATTTCCTTGCGATCGTTCGAATGCATCTGCAGGATGCGCCCGATGCGTTCCTTCTTTGCCTTGATCGGGTTGTAGACCATGTCACCCGAATTCAGTACTCCCGAATAGACGCGGAAAAACGTCAGGTTGCCGACGAACGGATCTGTCGCAATTTTGAACGCCAGCGCTGAGAACGGATCCGCATCGTCCGGATGCCGTTCGACTTCCTTGCCATCGTCATCGATGCCGATGATTGCCGGTACGTCAATCGGCGCGGGCATGAAGTCGATTACGGCGTCCAGCATCGCCTGCACGCCCTTGTTCTTGAATGCCGATCCGCACATCGTCACCACGACCTCATTGGCGAGCGTGCGCTTACGCAGGCCCCTGCGAATATCGGCCTCATCCAGGGTGCCCGTCTCCAGGAAACGGTCGAGCAGGTCCTCGTCCGCCTCTGCAGCGGCTTCGATCATTTTTTCGCGCCAGATCCTCGCGTCGTCCAGCAACTCTTCCGGAATTTCTCGCGCATCGTAAGTCATGCCGAGCGTGCTGTCGTCCCAGTAGATCGCGCGCATGCGGATCAGGTCGATGACGCCGGCGAACGATTCTTCGGCGCCTATCGGCAGCTGCACCGGCACAGGATTTGCGCCGAGGCGTTTTCTCAACTGTTCCACGACTCGAAGGAAATTTGCGCCGGCGCGGTCCATCTTGTTGACGAATACGAGTCGCGGCACTTTGTACTTGTTGCCCTGCCGCCAGACCGTTTCCGTATGTGGCTCCACGCCACCGACAGAGCACAACACCGTCACCGCGCCGTCCAGGACCCGCAGGCTGCGCTCGACCTCAATCGTAAAATCCACGTGGCCGGGCGTGTCGATAATGTTGATCCGGTGCTGCTCGAACTGCTTGTCCATGCCGTTCCAGAAGCAGGTCGTTGCCGCAGACGTGATCGTTATGCCGCGCTCCTGCTCCTGTTCCATCCAGTCCATGACTGCGGCGCCCTCGTGCACTTCGCCGAGCTTGTGCGACACGCCGGTGTAAAAAAGAATGCGTTCTGTGGTCGTCGTCTTGCCCGCATCAATATGGGCCATAATGCCGATATTGCGGTAACGATCAATGGGAGTAGTACGCGCCACGACAGTTGCTCTGGTTTCCGGCCGGTCCGCCGAATTACCAGCGGTAGTGCGCGAAGGCCTTGTTGGCTTCCGCCATACGGTGAGTGTCTTCCTTCTTTTTAACCGCCGTGCCGCGATTCTCGGCTGCATCCATCAACTCGTGCGCGAGGCGATGCGCCATCGACTTCTCGCTTCGGGCGCGTGCAGCATCGATGACCCAGCGCATGGCTAGCGTCTGGCGGCGTGCAAAGCGAACTTCGACGGGCACCTGGTAGGTCGCGCCACCCACGCGGCGGGACTTGACCTCGACCATCGGCTTCACGTTCTCGAGCGCCGCTTCGAGCAGTTCCAGCGCCTTGTCATCCGATTTGGTTTCGCGCTCCGATATCCGGTCGAGCGCTCCGTAAATGATGCGCTCCGCGACTGACTTCTTGCCATCGACCATGATCATGTTCATGAACTTGGCAAGGAGGTCGCTCCCGTATTTCGGGTCGGGAAGGATGGTGCGCTTCGGCGCCTGTGATCTTCTGGACATCGGTGGTCTACTCTAAAGTTCGTCTGGGTCACACGATGCGGCCGCGCCGGCAACGTGAGTATTCGTGCTACTCAGGATTTGGGTTTCTTGGTGCCGTATTTCGAACGGCCTTGCCTGCGACCCGAGACACCGGCGCAATCGAGCGTGCCGCGGACGGTGTGGTAGCGAACGCCCGGCAGGTCTTTCACACGGCCGCCGCGTATCAGCACGACGCTGTGTTCCTGCAGGTTGTGCCCTTCCCCGCCGATGTAGCTCGTTACCTCATAGCCGTTCGTCAGGCGCACGCGGGCAACTTTCCGCATGGCCGAGTTCGGCTTTTTTGGCGTCGTCGTATAGACGCGAGTGCAGACGCCGCGCTTCTGCGGCGAAGCCTCGAGCGCAGGGACGGTGCTTTTGACCCGCTTCGTCGAGCGCGGCTTGCGTACTAGCTGGTTTACTGTGGCCATTCGCCTTCCAATCCTGATCTCAGTTTAATCCGCTTGTCGGCCCATTTGGCGCTAGCAAACGCGCGCACCCGATGGCCGAACCGCGTTGGCTCAGTCATCGGGCATAGGGCAGCTTTCGTGCCGTCCTGTGCGCCCACGGGGCGCTCCTGCAGCCGTTGTGCCCCCGAATAGCCGGGTCCCGCCATTGGCCGGCCCCGCAATCAGGGGCCGGCATTGTATTGACGCGGCCTCCTGCCTGTCAAGCAAGCGCCGCGCCGCGCCGGGCGGCACGCGAGAGGCGCCAATCCTCAGGCGTCGCTCGTCACTTCCTCGTCGCTCGTCACCTCGTCGCTCGTCGCGTCGTCGTCGATCGGAGCTTCGTCGTCGCTCCTTGTCAGGGCCTCCGCTGCCGCGATGGCGGCGGCATTGACCGCAGCCTGCGTCTGCTCGAGCTCCTGCAGCTGGTCCGCCAGGTCCTGCTCGCGTGTTCGCCGGCGCTCCGCATGGTGCGCAAAGCCGGTACCGGCCGGGATCAGCCGGCCCACGATGACATTCTCCTTGAGGCCCCGAAGCTCGTCCTTCAGGCCACGAACGGCCGCCTCGGTGAGCACGCGGGTAGTCTCCTGGAACGAAGCTGCCGAGATAAAGGATTCCGTCGCGAGCGACGCCTTCGTAATACCCAGTAGTACCGGCTCAATCGTCATGGACGCTTTGCCCTGCACCCCTAGCTGCTCGGTCACTTCAAGGAAACGGGCCTTGTCGATCTGCTCGCCACGCAAATAGGTCGACTCGCCGGCATCCAGCACGTGCACCTTTCGGAGCATCTGCCGAATAATGACCTCGATGTGCTTATCGTTGATCTTCACACCCTGCAACCGGTAAACGTCCTGGATTTCCTTTACCAGGTATTCCGCCAGCTGCTCCACACCCTGCAGGCGCAGGATGTCGTGCGGGTTCGGCTCACCGTCAGCGATGACTTCGCCGCGTGCGACCTGCTCACCTTCGAAGACGTTCAGGTGCCGCCACTTGGGAATCAGCTCCTCGTGGCTCTCGCCGGCCTCGTCCGTGATGACCAGACGCCGCTTGCCCTTTGTTTCCTTGCCGAAACTAACCGTACCGGTGTACTCGGCCATGATCGCCGGGTCCTTCGGCTTACGGGCCTCGAACAGGTCTGCAACCCGCGGCAAACCGCCGGTGATGTCACGTGTCTTCGACGATTCCTGGGGAATACGGGCGATGACGTCGCCGATCTCCACTTTGGCGCCATCCGAAAGACTGATGATAGCTCCCACCGGCAACGCGTATACGGCCGGAATGTCGGTGTTCGCAAAGTAGATGTCCTTACCGTCTTCGTCCACCAGGCGGGCCACCGGCCGCAGGTCCTTTCCTGCACTGCCGCGGCTTTTCGGGTCCAGTACGACGACCGAGGTCAGGCCGGTGAATTCGTCCACCTGCTCCGTGACCGTTACGCCGTCCACGAAATCCTCGAAGTGGATCTGGCCTGCAACTTCCGTGATAACCGGGTGCGTGTGCGGGTCCCAGGTCGCGACGACCTGTCCCTGCTTAACTTCCGCGCCATCATCAAGGGTGATCGTGGCACCGTAGGGAACCTTGTAGCGCTCGCGCTCGCGGCCCAGCTCGTTGATGACGGAAATCTCACCGGAACGCGACACCGCGACCAGGTAGCCCTTGTGGTGAGCCACGGTCTTGATGTTGTTCAGCTTGACTACGCCGTTCGACTTGATCTCGATGTTGTTTACGGCTGCGGACCGCGACGCGGCGCCGCCAATGTGGAAGGTCCGCATCGTCAGCTGCGTGCCAGGCTCACCGATCGACTGCGCGGCAATCACACCTACCGCTTCGCCAATGGCAATCCGGTGACCGCGGGCCAGGTCGCGTCCGTAGCACTGCGAACACACACCATAGCGCACTTCGCAGGTAATCGGGGACCGCACCATGACCTGGTCGATCGACAGATTCTCTAGTTCCTGTACCGTCGCTTCATCGAGCATCGTGCCCGCATCGAATGCGACCTTGTCGGTGCCGGGCACGAGCACGGCTTCGGCGAGAACCCGCCCAAGCACACGCTCACGCAAGGGCTCCACGATATCACCGCCCTCGACCAGCGGCGACATTGAGACGCCCTGGCGGGTTTCGCAATCGACCTCGGTAACGACCAGGTCCTGGGCGACATCAACCAGCCGCCGCGTCAGGTATCCCGAGTTCGCGGTCTTCAGCGCCGTATCCGCGAGTCCCTTGCGTGCGCCGTGCGTCGAAATGAAGTACTGAAGTACGTCCAGTCCTTCGCGGAAATTCGCGGTGATCGGCGTTTCGATGATCGAGCCGTCCGGTTTTGCCATCAGGCCGCGCATACCGGCAAGCTGGCGAATCTGGGCTGCAGAACCACGGGCGCCGGAGTCGGCCATCATGTAGATCGAGTTGAAGGACTCCTGGTCGACTTCCTTGCCGTTTGCGTCCTTCACCTTTTCCGTGCCGAGCTTGTCCATCATGGCTTTCGCCACCTGGTCGTTCGTGCGCGACCAGATGTCGACCACCTTGTTGTACCGCTCGCCGTGCGTCACGAGACCGGAGGAGTACTGGTCCTGGATCTCCTTCACCTCGGCTTCCGCCACGTTCAGGATATCCTGCTTGCTGTCCGGCACGACCATGTCGTTGACGCCGATCGAGATGCCGGCGCGGGTCGCAAGCCGGAAGCCGGTGTACATCAGGCGGTCGGCAAAAACGACCGTATCCTTGAGGCCGAGCTGGCGGTAACAGGCATTGATGACGTTCGAAATCGCTTTCTTGGTCATCGGCTTGTTAACGAGGTCGAAAGACAAACCCTCCGGCAGGATCTCCGACAGCAGGGCCCGGCCAATCGTCGTGTCGACGGTACGTTTCACACGCACCATCTCTCCGTCCGCGTCGAGCTCCGACAGGGGTACACGCACCTTGACCTTCGCCTGCATTTCGACGGCGCCGGATTCGAATGCACGCCGGGCCTCGTCGATCGAGGACAGGAACATACCTTCGCCCGTCGCGTTGACGCGCGAGCGCGTCATGTAATAGAGGCCGAGGACGACGTCCTGTGACGGAACGATGATCGGGTCACCATTGGCCGGCGAGAGGATATTGTTCGACGACATCATCAGGGCGCGGGCCTCGAGCTGTGCCTCGAGCGACAGCGGTACGTGTACGGCCATCTGGTCGCCGTCAAAGTCGGCGTTGAACGCGGTACAGACGAGCGGGTGCAACTGGATCGCCTTGCCCTCGATCAACACCGGCTCGAACGCCTGGATGCCGAGTCGGTGTAGCGTCGGCGCGCGGTTCAGCAATACCGGGTGTTCGCGGATCACTTCCTCGAGAATATCCCAGACTTCCGCGCCTTCGCGCTCGACCAGCCGCTTCGCGGCCTTGATGGTCGTCGCTTCGCCGCGCAACTGCAGCTTCGAGAAAATAAAGGGCTTGAAGAGTTCGAGCGCCATCTTCTTCGGCAGGCCGCACTGGTGCAGCTTGAGTGTAGGTCCGACCACGATCACCGAGCGGCCGGAGTAATCGACACGTTTACCCAATAGGTTCTGCCGGAAGCGGCCCTGCTTGCCCTTGATCATGTCCGCAAGCGACTTCAACGGGCGTTTATTCGTGCCCGTGATCGCACGGCCGCGACGGCCGTTGTCCAGCAGCGCATCGACCGATTCCTGCAGCATGCGCTTTTCATTGCGCACGATGATGTCCGGCGCGTTCAGCTCGAGCAGCCGACGTAAGCGGTTATTGCGGTTGATGACGCGGCGGTACAGGTCATTGAGATCAGAGGTCGCGAAACGGCCGCCGTCGAGCGGCACGAGCGGCCGCAGGTCGGGTGGCAGCACCGGAAGCACGGTCAGGACCATCCACTCGGGCTTGTTGCCCGTCTCGATGAATGACTCCAGGAGCTTCAGCCGCTTGGACAGGCGTTTGATCTTGGTCTCGGAGCGGGTACCGTCGATGTCCTCGCGAACCTTCAGAACTTCGCGCTGCAGGTCGATGGTCGAGAGCATCTCGCGCACGGCCACGGCGCCCATGCGGGCGTCGAATTCGTCACCGTACTGCTCGAGCGCCTCGAGATACATCTCGTCGGTCAGGAGCTGGCCGCGCTCGAGTTCCGTCATTCCCGGCTCGACAACGACAAACGCCTCGAAGTACAGCACGCGTTCGATCTCGCGCAGTGTCATGTCGAGCATGAGTCCGATACGGCTCGGCAGCGACTTCAGGAACCAGATGTGTGCGACCGGGCTCGCAAGCTCGATGTGCGCCATGCGCTCGCGGCGCACCTTCGTCTGTGTTACCTCGACGCCGCATTTCTCGCAGACGACGCCACGGTGTTTCAGCCGCTTGTACTTGCCGCACAGGCACTCGTAGTCCTTGATCGGACCGAAGATCTTTGCACAGAACAGGCCATCGCGTTCGGGCTTGAACGTGCGATAGTTGATCGTCTCGGGCTTCTTCACCTCGCCAAACGACCACGACCGGATCATGTCCGGCGAAGCGAGCCCGATGCGGATTGCATCGAAGTCGTCGACCGGGTTCTGGTACTTGAACAGCTTAAGCAGATCTTTCATTAGTCGGTCTCCAGCTCGATGTTGATGCCAAGAGAACGAATCTCCTTCACCAACACGTTGAACGATTCCGGCATACCGGCGTCCATCTGGTGCTCACCGTCGACGATGTTCTTGTACATCTTCGTACGGCCCTGGACGTCGTCAGATTTGACGGTCAGCATCTCCTGCAAGGTGTAGGACGCGCCGTAGGCTTCGAGCGCCCAGACCTCCATTTCACCGAAGCGCTGGCCGCCGAACTGTGCCTTGCCGCCCAGGGGCTGCTGTGTGACGAGGCTGTACGGACCGGTAGAGCGGGCATGCATCTTGTCATCAACCAGGTGGTTGAGCTTCAGCATGTACATGTAACCCACCGTAACATCGCGATCGAACCTGTCACCCGTACGACCGTCGTACAGTGTCGACTGGCCCGACTGGTCGAGACCCGCGAGCTCGAGGAGGTTCTTGATCTCCGCCTCGGTGGCGCCGTCGAAGACCGGTGTTGCCGTCGGTACGCCGTTTGTCAGATTGCCCGCAAGCTCCAGTACTTCGTCGTCCGACAGGGACTTGATGTCCTCATCCTTGCCGCCGGTCTTGTTATAGACCGTTTCGAGGAACTGGCGAACCTTCGCATTCGACTCGTGGGCCTTCAGCATGGCGTCGATCTTTTTCCCGATCCCCTTCGCCGCCCAGCCGAGGTGCGTTTCCAACACCTGCCCGACGTTCATGCGTGAGGGCACGCCGAGGGGGTTCAGGACGATATCGACCGGGCTGCCGTCCTCGAGATACGGCATATCCTCGATCGGCACGATCGTCGAGATCACGCCCTTGTTACCGTGCCGTCCGGCCATCTTGTCGCCCGGCTGGATCCTGCGCTTGACGGCGAGATACACTTTCACCATCTTCAGCACGCCCGGCGCCAGGTCGTCACCGGCCGTAATCTTGACGCGTTTCTCTTCGTAGCGGCGATCGAATTCCTCACGCTGCGCCTTGAGACGCGCCGAGGCACGTTCGAGCTGTTCGTTCGCCTCGTCGTTCTTGAGGCGAATTTCAAACCACTGCTCACGCGGCACTTCGTCGAGATAGCCCGTCGTGATCTTGCTGCCGGCCTTTAACTTGTTGGGGCCGCCCTGGGCAAGCTTGCCGGTAAGCATCCGCTCGATACGTTCGTAAATGTCGTCCTCGAGAATGCGCAGCGTGTCATCCAGATCCTTGCGAACGCTTTCGAGTTCCGACCTTTCGATTGACAGTGCACGCGAGTCCTTCTCGACGCCATCACGGGTGAAGACCCGCACGTCGATCACGGTGCCATCCATGCCCGGCGGTACGCGAAGCGACGTGTCTTTAACGTCAGAGGCTTTTTCGCCGAAGATTGCACGTAAGAGCTTTTCTTCCGGGGTCAACTGGGTCTCACCCTTCGGCGTGACCTTGCCGACGAGGATATCGCCGGCCTTGACTTCGGCTCCTATGAACGCAATGCCGGCCTCGTCGAGCTTGGCAAGCGCGGCGTCACCGACGTTCGGAATGTCGGCTGTGATGTCTTCCGGGCCGAGCTTCGTGTCGCGCGCGACACACTGCAGTTCCTCGATATGGATTGTCGTGAAACGGTCTTCCTTGACGACCCGCTCTGAGATCAGGATGGAGTCCTCGAAGTTGTAGCCGTTCCACGGCATGAAGGCGACGAGCAGATTCTGGCCAAGCGCAAGCTCGCCCATGTCCGTCGATGGGCCGTCGGCCAGCACGTCACCTTTTGCGATCACGTCGCCCGACTTCACGAGCGGCCGCTGGTTGATGCACGTGTTCTGGTTCGAGCGCGTGTATTTCGTCAGGTTGTAGATGTCGACACCGGCCTCTTCCGCACTGGTTTCTTCATCGTTGACGCGGACGACGATACGCGAGGCATCGACGGAGTCGACCTTGCCACCCCGCGCTGCGATCACGGTCACACCGGAATCGACGGCCACAGCACGCTCGATGCCCGTGCCCACGAGCGGCGCCTCGGCACGCAGCGTCGGCACCGCCTGGCGCTGCATGTTCGAACCCATGAGGGCGCGATTCGCGTCGTCATGCTCGAGGAAGGGGATCAGCGCCGCGGCAACCGAGACGATCTGGCGCGGACTGACGTCCATGTAGCCGATGTCCTCGGGATTCGAGAGCGTGAACTCGTTCTTGTGCCGGACCGATACCAGGTCCGCCAGGAAGCGGTTGTTCTTGTCCAGTTCCGAATTCGCCTGGGCAATTACGTACTGGGCTTCTTCGATGGCCGACAGGTACTCGATCTCCGTCGTCACCTTCCCGTCGATCACCTTGCGGTACGGCGTCTCCAGGAACCCGTACGCATTGGTGCGCGCGTACACGGCGAGCGAGTTGATCAGGCCGATGTTCGGGCCTTCCGGTGTTTCGATCGGGCACACACGGCCGTAGTGCGTCGGATGCACGTCACGCACTTCGAATCCGGCGCGCTCTCGCGTCAGGCCGCCCGGGCCGAGCGCGGAGACGCGCCGCTGGTGCGTCACTTCCGACAGCGGGTTGTTCTGGTCCATGAACTGCGACAGCTGGCTCGAGCCGAAGAACTCCTTCACGGCGGCGGCGACCGGCTTCGCGTTGATCATTTCCTGCGGCATCAGGCCTTCGGTTTCGGCCTGGGTCAGGCGCTCCTTG
The DNA here is from genome assembly GCA_041743865.1 of Woeseiaceae bacterium. Lineage (GTDB taxonomy): Bacteria > Pseudomonadota > Gammaproteobacteria > Steroidobacterales > Woeseiaceae > UBA1847. Next base: position 5,540 of record JBGTLY010000273.1, on the reverse strand, counting down.
ACGGCGCGCTCGACGCGAACAAGGCCGACGCGGAATGCGTTTTCCGCCATTTCGCCGACCGAACGCACACGGCGATTGCCGAGGTGATCGATGTCGTCGACCGTACCGTAGCCGTTGCGAATGTCGATTAGCGTCTTGAGGACGTCGAGGATGTCCTCCCGGTTGAGCACGCCCTCGCCTTCGGAGGTATCACGTCCGACGCGACGGTTGAACTTCATGCGGCCCACGGCCGACAGGTCGTAACGGTCAGAATTGAAGAACAGATTCTGGAACAGGTTTTCCGCCGCTTCCTTCGTCGGCGGCTCGCCCGGGCGCATCATGCGATAGATCTCGACCAGAGCTTCGAGGCGGGTGGTCGAGGGGTCGATGTTCAGCGTGTTCGATATGAACGGGCCGCGGTCGAGGTCGTTCACCCACAACGTGCGGATACTGTCGATACCCGCGGCAACGATCTTGTCGACGAGGTCTTCGGTCAGCATCGTATTCGCCGCAGCGATCAGTTCGCCCGTGTCGGTATCGACGATGTCTTGAGCAAGAATCTTGCCCTCCAGGTATTCCTTCGGCACGACCAGCCGGTCGACCGAGGACTTTTCCATCTCCCGGACGTGCTTCGCGGTTATGCGGCGCCCGTCCTCGACGATCACCTTGCGGCCGAGCTTGACGTCGAACGTCGCGGTTTCGCCCCGCAGCCGTTCCGGCACGAGCTTCATCTCGATCTCCTCGCCGGAAAGGTAAAACTCGTTGGTCTCGAAGAACATGTCGAGCATTTCTTCGTTCGACATGCCGAGTGCGCGCAGGATGATCGTAACCGGCAGCTTGCGGCGGCGGTCGATGCGCGCGAACACGCTGTCCTTCGGATCGAACTCCATGTCGAGCCAGGAGCCGCGGTAAGGAATGATGCGGGCAGAGAACAACAGCTTGCCCGAACTGTGCGTCTTGCCTTTGTCGTGGTCGAAGAACACGCCCGGCGAGCGGTGGAGCTGCGACACGATGACGCGCTCCGTGCCATTGATCACGAAGGTGCCGTGATCGGTCATCAGTGGCATTTCGCCAAGATAGACCTCCTGCTCACGGATGTCCTTGACCGGTTTCGGATTCCCGCTGGCTTCCCTGTCATAAATGACCAGGCGGACCTTTACGCGGATCGGAGCCGCGTAGGTCAGGCCGCGCATCTGGCACTCTTTCACGTCGAAGACCGGCTCGCCGAGTCGGTAGCTGACGTACTCGAGCGCCGCATTGCCCGAATAGCTGACAATTGGGAAGACCGACTGGAACGCCGCGTGCAATCCCTTGTCGTCGCGGTTTTCGATGGTCTTGTCCGTCTGCAGGAAGTTCTTGAAGGAATCTACCTGGATCGACAGCAAATACGGGACATCCAGAATCGTCGGCCGCTTGCCGAAATTCTTGCGGATGCGCTTTTTCTCAGTGAATGAATAAGCCATTCGAGAATACCCTCAGTTATTACGGACGGGAAAGTCAGACGCGCGCAAACAGCCAGCCGCAAGCGCGGTTGGCTGTTTGCCCGACATCTGACCCGTCGGATCGTTATCTGCGAAAGCGTATGCCAATCGCTTACTTGAGCTCGACGCTTGCGCCGGCCTCTTCAAGCTGCTTCTTGAGTCCTTCCGCTTCGGCCTTTGCAACGCCTTCCTTGATCGTGGACGGCGCGCCTTCGACCGTGTCCTTGGCTTCCTTGAGGCCCAGTCCGGTGATCGCGCGTACCGCCTTGATCACCGACACCTTGTTGGCGCCAAAGCTGGTCATGACGACATCGAACTCGGTTTTCTCTTCCGCAGCTTCCGCGCCTGCGGCAGCCGCCGGGCCGGCTGCAGCAGCAACCGGAGCAGCAGCGCTTACGCCCCACTCGTCTTCGAGCATCTTGACGAGTTCGACCACTTCCATGATCGGCTTTGCACTCAATTCCTTGAGCAATTCTTCATTTGACAGTGCCATTTCTTATTCCTCTAAATTCCAGAACCTGAGTCAGGTAAAACGTTTTCGGATCTCAGCCGACTTCCTGACTGCGCGCGCGCGTTGAGCGTGCGTGCGAGCATTGCGGAAGGCTCGGCCAGCGTGCGTACCAGCTTGGACATCGGTGCCACCATCACGCCGAGCAGCATTGCGCGTGCCTGGTCCAGCGTCGGCAATTCAGCCAATCTCGCTAGATCAGAGCCCGGCAACAACTGCCCGCCAGCGGACAGTGAGACCGCCTTGAGAGCAACATGCCCCTTGGCAAAGTCCTTGATGATTCTGGCAGCGGCACCCGGATCATCCTTGGCAAATGCAAGCAGCAACGGACCTTTCAGAGTGTCTTTCATACACTCAAAATCGGTACCGGCGATGGCGAGGCGTGCAAGCGTGTTCTTTACGACACGCAGGTACACGCCGGCGTTACGGGCTTCTTTCCGCAACTCCGTCATCTCTGCAACAGTCAGACCCCGATACTCGGCCGCAACGGCCGATACCGAATCGACTGCAACCGCATTTACCTCTGCGACAAGAGCCTTCTTGTCTTCGAGTCTCAGTGCCATTACAACTCCTGGCTGTACGGTTGTTGAAACACAGACAGTTCCCGTGCCGTTCGTTCAGTCGCACACCGCACTAAAAGTCGCGGGTTCGCGCGACCGGACGTCCATTACCGGTCCTGTCCACCATGTCGGATGGCAACCGTTGCCAGCTTTTGCCAACTCAGGTTTCACCATCTGCGTAGGCTGAATTATTAAGATCAACGGTCAGGTTGATCGCCTACGGTCTTCGACGATTGCCGCGTCCTTGCGGCGGTTTTCCGGCTCGCCAAAAGGCCAACCGGTCAACGAGATGCCCGACTATGCGTCGAGCGACGCCCGGTCGATCGAAATGCCGGGGCCCATGGTCGACGAAATGGTCATCTTGCGTATGTAGATGCCTTTCGCCGACGCGGGCTTGGCTTTTTTCAGATCAGCCAGCAACGCGTCTATATTCTGTTTCAGCGCAGGGACGTCAAAGTCCACGCGGCCTACCGGGCAATGGATGATGCCGGCCTTGTCCGTGCGATAACGCACCTGGCCCGCTTTCGCATTGCGTACGGCAGTCTCGACATCCGCGGTTACCGTCCCCACCTTGGGGTTCGGCATCAGGCCGCGGGGGCCCAGGATCTGGCCAAGCTGGCCAACAACGCGCATTGCGTCCGGGGTCGCAATCACGACGTCGAAGTCGAGCTCACCGGCCCTGACCTTCTCAGCGAGATCGTCGAAGCCGACGATGTCGGCACCGGCGGCTTTCGCCTTTTCGGCATTCTCTCCCTGGGCAAACACGGCAACCCGCACTGTCTTGCCTGTGCCATTCGGGAGCACCGTCGAACCGCGAACCACCTGGTCCGACTTGCGCGGGTCGACGCCGAGATTGACTGATACATCAATGCTTTCGGCGAATTTCGCGCTCGCCAGTTCCTTCACCATGGCCAGCGCGGCATCGAGGTCGTACGTCTTCGTAGGATCAACCTTCTCGCGCGCGGCTTTTCTGCGTTTGCTGACAGCGGCCATCACTTCACTCCCTCGACATCGATACCCATGCTCCGCGCCGTACCCGCGATCGTGCGGATGGCAGCTTCCATTTCCGCGGCAGTCAGGTCCGGCATCTTCGTCGACGCAATCTCTTCGAGCTGCTGACGATTGACTTTGCCGACCTTCGCCGTGTTCGGCGTGCCGGAGCCTTTCTTGACGCCGGCCGCCTTGCGCAGCAACACCGCTGCGGGCGGGGTTTTCGAAATAAAGGTAAAGCTGCGGTCACTGTAGACCGTGATTACCACCGGAATGGGCAGGCCCTGCTCTATACCCTGGGTTTCTGCATTGAATGACTTGCAGAACTCCATGATATTGACGCCGTGCTGGCCCAGTGCGGGACCGACGGGCGGCGACGGATTCGCCTGACCTGCCGGTACTTGCAACTTGATGTAACCGGTTACTTTTTTTGCCATGTTTATTACCTCCGGAGTGCAAACACCATGCCGGGCATGGCTCCTCCTAAGACCTGAGAGCGTCCTTGTATCCGATTAGCACGCTGTGCATTCACATGTAGCCCAGCGGCTAAACAATTGCGCCCGCGAGGGCGCTCGTACCTTTTTTCGCGCGCATGGCGCGCTCCTACACCTACTTTTCGCGCGCATGGCGCGCTCCTACACCTTCTTCCTGCCGCCGTTATCGCGCGCGTGGCGCGCTCCTACGACGCTTTCGTGCATCGTTAGTTCCTCGCTACGCCTTTTCCACCTGGCCGAATTCCAGTTCGACCGGTGTCGAGCGCCCCAGGATCTGTACCGCGACCTGGAGGCGGCTTTTGTCGTAATTGACGCCCTCGACAACACCGCTGAAATCGTTGAACGGGCCATCGATGACGCGGACGACTTCGCCCGGCTCGAAGAGCACCTTCGGCCGCGGCTTGTCCACGCCCTCCTGCACGCGCTGCAGGATGTTGTTCGCTTCCTTCTCGCTGATCGGCGCCGGCTTGTCGCTCGAGCCGCCGATGAAGCCGAGCACCTTCGGCACTTCCTTTACGAGATGCCAGGTCTCGTCGTCCATTTCCATCTGCACGAGCACGTAGCCCGGGAAGAACTTGCGCTCACTTCGGCGCTTCTGTCCCTCGCGCATCTCGACCACTTCTTCCGTCGGCACCAGGACCTCCCCGAACTTGTCCTGGAGACCCACGCGCGCAATGCGTTCCTCGAGAGCACTTTTTACGCGATGTTCGAAATTCGAATAGGCGTGAACGATGTACCAGCGTAAAGCCACTGAGCGTTTCCCTGATGGTGTCCGATTACTTTGGTTTCGAGACTTAGCGGTTTCGAAGACTTAGCCGATCAATGACCGGGTCAGCCACAGCAGGCCCGAGTCCAGCGCCCAGAAAAACAGCGCCATGATCATCGTAAAAATAAATACAGCGATGGCCGTCTTCGTGGTCTCCTCGCGCGTCGGCCAGACGATCTTGCGCCATTCGACACGCGCTCCCTGGATGAACTGCCAGAGTTGGCGACCCTGCGAGCTCGTCATCGCAATGCCAATGCCTACGCCTGTGCCGGCCAACACCAGCAGGACTCGCACCGCGAGCGGAAACGAGTTCTCGTAGTAGTAATAGCCGAACAGGCCACCGACCAAGGCCACGGCAGCCAGCAACAGCTTGATCGTGTCGAAAATACCTGTTTCGCCGGTTTCCGTTTGCGTCGCCATAATTGCCTGATAACTGTCTTACGTGAGCGTTGCTGCTCGCTTGCCTTGCCCGCCGTCCGGGCCGCCTGCTCATTGGCAGGCCAGGAGGGAATCGAACCCCCAACCTGCGGTTTTGGAGACCGCCGCTCTGCCAATTGAGCTACTGGCCTACGACCTGAGTGCGCTTATGCATCCGATTGGCGTGCCGTGCGTTCACATGGTGCCAAGCGGCTCAAAATCGCGCCCGTCAGGGCGCGCTTACCTTCCTTAAATCGTTCGCGGCCATGGGCCGCTCCTACCAACCATTCGCGGCCATGGGCCGCTCCTACCAACCATTCGCGGCCATGGGCCGCTCCTGCAGGT
>JBGTLY010000272.1:0-5797 GCA_041743865.1 Woeseiaceae bacterium | reverse complement strand
AGGAGAATTCGCTGTAGTTGTAAATCGGGAAATAGATCAGCTGCCGCCCGTCGAGTTCGAGGCAGGCGTCATAGAGCTTCGCCATGACAGGCACCCGGTCCCGTTCTGCCTCGGCGCCCAGTGAACGCTCCGCGGCCTGCTCGTAATCAGGATTTTCCCCGAGACGGAACAGCTTGAAGGCGATTGTCCCGATGTCGCCGATGAGGCGGTCGACGATGGGCGGTACCGGCGAACCCGGACCGGACAGCGTCACCGGCGACTCGGCGAGACAGCGTGCGCGAAACACGGGATCGCGCATGATCGCTACGCGTTCGTCGAGCGGCCGGTCGCTGATCGCCAGGTAGCTCGGCTGCGCGAGCAGCGGGTGAAACGTGCACTGCAGGCCGATGAATACACCGATGGCGCGCGGCGCAACCTGCACCCGGAAGTCGACGCCTGCCCGGTTCAGGCGCTCCGTCTGCCGGAGGATGCGCCGCCACTGGTCCGGTGCGAGATCGCGCTGCATCAGGGACAGGGAACAGGGGCGGCCGGCCGCCCGCGCGAACGCTTCGAGCAGGGCGAATTCCTCGTCGAACCGGTCGCCGCCGCGTTCCAGGTTGAAATCGCTGACCGCCTGCAGCACGCCGCGTGTCCGGCCCTTGAGCGCCGAGGCAATGCCGACGAGTTCGGCACGCGAGGCTTCGGAGGCAGGGGTCCACTCGCCGTCGGCACTCTTGTGGACATCGCTGCGGCCCGTCGAAAAGCCGGCCGCGCCCGCATCCATCGCTTCCGCGACGAGGGCCCGCATCTGCCGGATGTCCTCGTCCGTGGCCGCTTCGTCGGCGCTGGCCCGCTCTCCCATGACATAGACACGGATCGGGTCGTGTACCGCCATCGCTGCAAAATCGATCGTGTGCGGGAGGCTGTCGATCCGGTCCAAATATTCCGGGAACGAGTCCCAGGCCCAGGTAATGCCCTCGTGCAATGCGGTTCCCGGGATGTCTTCGACGCCTTCCATCAGCCGGATCAGGCGGTCGCGGTCGGTCGGGCGCACAGGCGCGAAACCGACACCGCAGTTGCCGAACACGACCGTCGTCACGCCGAAATTGACCGATGGCCGGAGCTCGTCGTCCCAGCTCACCTGCCCGTCGTAATGCGTGTGCAGGTCAATGAAGCCGGGAGTAAGAAGCGCGCCTTCGGCGTCGATCGTGCGTCGTGCCGGCGGGCAATCACCGACGGCGACGATGACGCCGTCGCGGACCCCGAGGTCCGCCGTGACGGGCGGGCCGCCGCTACCGTCGACAATCGTGCCGCCGCGAATCTTCAGGTCCGGTGTCATCGCTGCTGTCGATCCCGCCGCCGCATCCACAGAACGATAAGCCCGCCGGCAACGATATGCCAAACACCCCAGATTGCGGCGATCGCCGCGGCGCCTCCGATCCCCTTGAGCGAGCTGAGCAGGATGACCAGCGCAAGGCCGGAGTTCTGGATGCCGATCTCGAAGACGAGCGCCTTTCGCACGCCCGGCTCGGCGCCGAGAACCGCCCCTGCAACGGCGCCAAGCGCAAAGGCGATTGCATTGTGGGCGATGACGATGGCGACGAGTATTGGCAGCACGGCGGCGAGTGCCGGCAGGAAATGCCAGCCGCCGTAGATGATGACGCCGAGGAGGACCGCCGCGCCCAGACGGGCCGTGGCCCCGCGCGCGCTTGTTGCGTAAGACGGAAAGCGGGCCGCCAGCAGCATGCCGACGGCGAGCGGTACCAATAGCAGTGCGGTTGTTTGCCCCAGGAAGACCAGCGGGCTTACGTCGATGCGCGCGAGGAGTGCCGCCGTTGGCGGGTGTGCGCCGGACCAGAACAGGATAGACGCGGGCGTCAGTACCGCGGCGAGTGCACTGGAGGCCGTCGTGAGCGCGACGGAGCACGCGACATTGCCGCCCGCCAGCCAGGTCAGGAAATTCGAGACCGCCCCGCCCGGGCAACACGCAACGACAATCATGCCGAGCGCGAGCGATGCCGGCAGATCGACGAGCGACACGACGATCCAGGTCACGAGCGGCAGGCCGAGGAGCTGGGCCAGGAGTCCACCGGCAAGAATCCGACCTTGCTGGCGCAGCGCCGCAAAGTCTTCGAGGCGCAGGCCCAGCGCGATGCTGCCCATGAGGAGCATCAGCGCTATTGCCACGCCGGCCTGCCCCACCGGATCCAGCACGATCCGCAGGCTGTCGAGCGCGACGGTATCCACGCCCGGAGCATACGGGATTCGGGCACGGCCGGCCCTCCGAGGACAGGCGCCGCGCGGCATGTTGTACAATCCGCGATTCACGCCCCTGCCACCCCCCGCCACCGGGAGTCACTGTGAGCAACTTCAAGAAGCAGTTGGAAAAGGTAAAGAACGACAAAGGTTTCATCGCCGCATTGGACCAGAGCGGCGGCAGCACGCCGAAAGCACTTCGCCTGTACGGCGTTGGCGAAGATGCCTGGTCGAACGAGGAGGAGATGTACGCGGTCGTGCACCAGATGCGATCCCGTATCATCACCGCCCCGGCATTCAACGGCGAACGCATCCTCGGGGCAATCCTGTTCGAGAACACCATGGACCGCGAGATCGAAGGCCAGCCGACCTGCGTCTACCTCTGGGACGTCAAGAACGTCGTACCTTTCCTGAAGGTCGATAAGGGGCTGGAGGACGAAAGCCAGGGCGTCCAGCTCATGAAACCGATGCCGGAATTTGCCGAACTTCTCGGCAAGGCGAAGAAGAACGGCATATTCGGCACGAAGATGCGCTCGGTGATCAAGGCGGCCAATCCGAAAGGCATCAAAGATGTCGTCGACCAGCAATTCAGCATAGGCCGGCAGATCGTTGCGGCCGGTTTCGTCCCGATCATCGAGCCGGAAGTGGACATCCACTGTCCGGACAAGGCCGAGGCCGAGCTGATCCTGCACCGCCAACTGCTCGCACAACTCGACAAACTCGATGACCAGCTCGTCATGCTGAAACTGACCCTGCCCGAGAAAGACAATCTCTACAAAGACTGTATCGCGCACGCAAACGTGGTGCGGGTCGTGGCGCTTTCCGGCGGCTACTCGCGCGATGACGCGAACGAGCGGCTCGCACGCAACCACGGCATGGTTGCGAGCTTTTCTCGGGCGTTGTCCGAGGGCCTTTCCGCCCGGCAAAGCGACGAGGAATTCAATGCGACGCTCGATGCGTCGATCCAGTCGATCTACGACGCGTCGATCAGCTGAGACTCAGCGCCCGCTGCTCGCGGCGTCATCGATGGGACGATTGTTGCAATCTGCGGTACTGCTCACAGTCACCGCGGTAATTGTCAGCTGCGCGGTGCCAGGCCCGGAGGTTCCGCCGGTACGAATCGCCATCGTCGGCACGAACGACGTCCACGGCCAATTGCTGGCAACCGAGGGCAGCGGCGGACTCGTCACGCTCTCGGGCTATGTCGACGCGCTGCGCCAATCCGGCGAAGTGGATGAGGTACTTCTGCTCGATGCCGGCGATATGTGGCAGGGCACGCTGGAATCCAATCTCGACGAGGGGGCTTCGGTCGTCGCCGCCTACAATGCACTCGGTTATGCCGCAGCCGCCATCGGCAACCACGAGTTCGATTTCGGTCCGGCGGGTCCTGCATCCATCCCAGGCCCCGGGGACGATGCGCGCGGTGCGCTTCGACAACGCGCGAGCGAAGCGACGTTTCCACTACTGGCCGCGAACCTCGTCGACGTGGACGGCGGGCAGCCGCCTGCCTGGGACAATGTATACGCATCCACGATGCTGCAGGTCGCGGGTATCGACGTCGGCATCGTTGGCGTCATGACCTCGGAGGCCATGTCGGCGACCATCGCCGCCAATGTCGAGGGACTCGAAGTCACGCCGCTGGCCGCAGCCGTCGCGCGCGAAGCCGAAGCGCTGCGGCGGGCCGGTGCCGCACTCGTCATCGTGACGGCACATGCTGGTGGACGGTGCAGCAACTACGCCAATCCCGCGGACCTCACTTCCTGTGAGCCCGGCGGGGAAATTTTCACCCTCGCCGAGGCGCTGCGGCCAGGGCTGGTCGACCATATCATCGCCGGGCACGTGCATGGCCCCCTCGCGCATTTCGTTAACGGCATCTCGATTACCTCGAACGACTCGCGGACGCCCAGCTTCGGACGCACGGATTTCGCCGTCACAGCGACGGGTACGGTCGAACGGATCCGGCTGCACCCCCCGACACCCTTGTGTCCCTATTCGTATGCGGCGAACGACGCCTGCGCCTGGACGGATCCCGGGGACGGCAGCGTGCGCACGGCCCGCTATGCCGGCATGCGCGTTGAACCTGATCCCGCGGTCGTCGCCATTGCCGGGCGTGCGCAGGCAGCGGCCGAGCAACAGAAGCGCCAGTCGCTCGGGGTGGTTCTCGCCGAGCCGTTCACGCTGAAGGGCAACCCGGAATCGGCCCTCGGCAACCTCGTGACCGGCGCGTTACTCGCTACGTTCGGCGCGGATGCCGCGATCCACAATGTCCACGGCGGGCTGCGTGCGCCCCTGCCGGCCGGCGAACTCAGCTTCGGCAGCGTGTATGAAATGTTTCCGTTCGATAATCGTGTCGTCATCGTCGAACTGGACGGTCACGAACTGCGCGACGTATTGCGGGCGCAGCTGGCGAAAGGCCGTACGCGCGCAGGCATCGCGGGCATCCGGGTCGTCGCCGATTGCACGGGCGGGGACATCGACATTCGCATACTCCGGGACTCGGGTACCCCCGTGCTCGATGGAGACCGGGTCGATATCGTGGTCAATGACTTTCTCGCCTTCGGTGGCGACGGGATTCTCACGCCGGTGATGCCCGACGGCGGTTTTGCCGTCGATGACAGCCTGCCCCGCGTCCGTGACGCGCTCGTGCACTGGTTCGAACACCAGGAAGGGCTGCATCCGGAGGATTTCTCGTCGGCCGCGGCACCCCGCTGGCGGCTCGGCCCGGGCTGCGTAGGGGCAGATACGCCGGGGCACTGATTTTCCGGCTAACCCCGGGCCATCCTCCGGCATCAAAGGGAGCGATGGTGGCAAAACCCGACCCCGGCCCGCCCACTCGAGCGGACTTCCATGCAGCGATCTCGGCACGCGCCGACCGCTGGTTCTCGGCATGTCTGGCCATTACGCACAGCCGTGAACTGGCCGAGGATGCGATGCAGGACGCGTTACTCAACGCCTGGGATCGGCGCGCCCAGTTCCAGCACGGTGCCCGGCTCGATACGTGGATCCACCGCATCGCGATCAACAGTGCACTTCAGCTGATGCGCCGCCAGCGGCCGGGTCGCTTTGCACCGCTCGACTTTGACGTCGCGGACGATTCGGCCGGCGCCGAGGAAGAGCGCTATGCGCAGGAGCTCGATGCAGGCCTCGCCGCCGCGTTGGGGCGGCTGAGCGAGGCAGAGCGCATCTGCTTCGTGCTGAAGCACCTCGAGCAATGGCGACTGAAGGAAATTGCCGAGGAACTCGACAGCAATGTCGGGATGGTCAAACAGGCAGTATTTCGCGCAGTTCACAAGCTGCGCGGGGCACTGCCCGCAATGGCGAGGACCGGCTCATGAATGACGACACCCTGCTTCTGTATTACTACGACGACGGGCTGAGCAAGGATGAAAGGCGCAAAGTAGCGGCCGCGCTCGAGCGCGACGCCGTCCTGGCGGCGCGCTATCGACAGATCGAAGACGAGTTGAGCGCTCTTGCGAAGGCGCCTCCGGTGCCCATGCCCGACGACGTCCGTCAACGCCTGCACGCCGCGCTCGATCGGGCCGCGGACAGGGCGAGCGGGCCG
>JBGTLY010000271.1:0-3444 GCA_041743865.1 Woeseiaceae bacterium | reverse complement strand
CCGCGGCGAGCAGCGGGAACCGCCAGTCGAAGCCCTGCCCGCCGCGGCGGACGGCAAGGCCGACCGGGATGCCGAGCACGGCCGACATCCACGGCAGCAGGCGGCCGTTGAGGTCGGTGATGAGAACCCACAGCAGGATGGACACGGCAACGGCAAGAAGCCCGGCCAACACGCCGTAACCCAGGGACTGCGCCTCAACGAGTTTCGCCCCGTCGGCCGCGGTGGGCCGCTCACGGAGCCGCGGATCGTGGCGCTTGCGCAGGCGCAGGACGGACGGTTGCGGTTCGGGATTCATTCGACTCCGGGTATTTCTGCACGACGCAGTAACAATACCGAAGTGGCCGGCTGCCGGCCAAGAAGGATTCCCGGCCAAGCTGGCCTGATGCCCGGCCAAAGCGCCGACGAGGCCTTCGGTGCCGTCGCGGAGCCTGCTATATCTCGGTCGGACCCTCACAAGGAGCGTTCGATGCAACGATCGGCCCTCGCCGCGCTTGCGGCATTACTTTCCGTACCTGTGCTTCTCGCGCTTGCGGGCGACGGCCACAGACTTGACGTGGCGCGTTTTGACGCCGATGGCAATCTCGTCGTGCCCGACAATCTCGACGAATGGGTATTCATCGGCAGTTCGCTCGGCATGGGCTATTCACAGGAGAACTTCGACCCGGGCAGTCCCGGCATGTTCCAGGTGGCTCGGATGGAGCCGGCGGCGTACCAGGCGTTCAAGGAATCCGGCAAATTCGCCGATGGCACCATGATCGCATTGCATTTCTACGGTTCGCAAAACGAGCTGTCCATCAACCGCGCCGGCTTCGTGATGGACGACCTGCACTTCGCGGAGATCCACTACAAGGACAGCGCGCGGTTTCCTGACGGCTTCAACTTCTATAATGTGAACAACGGCGATCGTGTGGCCGCCGAAATTGCATTGCCCAACGATTGCGTGGAATGCCACAAGCGGGACGGCGCCTATGACGGTGTGTTCGTACAGTTCTATCCACCCATTCACGAGTTTCTCCCGGCGGCGGTGCGTGCCCGCCTGTCCCAACCCGCGGCGGTACACGCACACTGAGCGCTCCAGGTCCGGCCATGGCTGAGACGCGCACGATCGCTGCGCTCGTCTACCCGGGCTTCCAGCTCCTCGACATCGCGGGGCCGCTCGAGACCTTCAACCTCGCCGCCCAACAGCTCATCGACGACGGCGCGGCACGGGTACCGGCATACCGCGTCATCGTCATCTCGAAGGACGGACAAGCGGTACGCTCGATGTCCGGCCTCACGATCGACGCCGAGCGCGCGCTCGACGAATCGATTGAAGATATCGACACGTTGCTGGTCCCCGGAGCCCTGACCGGCGACGCGAGCTTTTTCGAGGACCCGGCGCTGATCGCGTTCGTCCAGCGGGCGCGCGGACGCGTCCGCCGGCTGTGTTCAGTGTGTTCCGGAGCGCTGTTGCTCGGCAGCGCCGGGGTACTCGACGGCAGGCGCGCAACGACGCACTGGATGGACGCCGACGAGCTCCGCGCGCGCTTCCCGGAGGTCCGCGTCGAGGCGAACCAGATCTATCTCGAGGACGGTGGCGTATACACGTCCGGAGGGATCACGGCCGGTATCGATCTCGCGCTCGCGCTGGTCGAAGAAGATCACTCGCGTCGCTTGGCACTGAAAGTCGCGAAGCGCCTGCTCGTGTTTCTCAAGCGCCCCGGCGACCAGCTGCAGTTCAATGCCTTCATCGCCGCACAGGCACAAGCAACGAAGTTCGATGCGCTGCTCGACTGGCTCACGAACAACCTGCACCTCGAACTCGACACCGCAGCGTTGGCGAGCAAAGCCTGCATGAGCGAACGCAATTTTCGCCGGCGTTTCGAAGCCGAGCTCGGCATGCCGGTGGGCCGATATCTCGCGCGTACACGGGTCACGAAGGCGCAAAGCCTGCTGGAGACGACATCGTTGCCGGTGGCGAGCATCGCGAAGCGATGCGGCTTCAGTTCGTCCGAGGCGATGCGTTACGCGTTTTCGAGCGAACTCGACGTAACGCCGAGCGCCTATCGCGCCCGCTTCGGCGGTGACGGTGCGCCACGAGTAAGTGCACGCCTGCCCTGACCCGTGGTACCCATACCCTGCCCCTCGCCGGCCAACGATTAGAGAGTTTTGACAATCCGCTCCGGGATCGACCAGCCTTTCAGCCGGCAAATTCCAAGCTAGCCATCTGGTCTCGCGCTTGCCTGGGCGAGAAACGGCGGGGTTTTCCGTTCCGGTAAAGTACCCCTCGCGGAGGGGTTTGTAACCCGGCGAATCAACGTGGCGAGCGACAGGCCGGCGTGTGAGTTGTGCTCATCACCGACGAGGTAACCGCACTCCGGCACGGCAATCCCGTCCGGACGAAAGAAACGCCAGTTATCCTGGAAGTCCTTCCTGATCGTAAAGCCGCCTTCGTGCACGGCCCGGTGATGCCGCGTGCACAGCAGCAGGAGATTCCCGAGACTCGTCTCACCGCCCTGTGCCCAGTGCTTCACATGGTGCGCGTCCACGAAGCGGGTGCGGTGACAGCCGGGGAAGGTACAGCCCTTGTCTCTTGCCCACAGCGCCTGGTAAATCCGCTTCGGGACCGTTCGGGTCGTGCGGCCTACGGATAAGGGCTGTTCGTCCTCATCCTCGACGATCGTTACCGTCTCGGCATCGCAGGCGATCCGTCGGACCGATTCGACCGGCAGGCCGGATCGGCCGCGCCCGTCGATGAGGGCCGAGCGGTCCACGTGCACCGTGACGAGGTGCGGCGAGCGCTGCTGGATGTGTCCCTTGTCACCGCCCGCGAGATACGAACGCGCCATCGCGACCAGCGCATCGGCCTGTTGCGCACTCCAGGACTCAGCGGCAAGTTCGGCATCGTTGGCAGCAAAACTCTCTCGTGCCACATCCAAGGCCTTCTCGATGAGTTCGCCCTCCTCGAGAGACACTTCCATCATGATGGTCACCGAACCACGGGTCGGATGACGACGCAGTGAGAGGTAGCGTCGCTCGTGGGCACTGTTTGCCTCTGCTGTCGAAGCCACCGTGCCGCACTTCAGTTCCCGGCAACGTTCCTCGACCTGCATCGCCGTGTGTTTCAAGGCAAAGCGCAACAGCTCGCCCTCGTCTCGCAGCTGCGATACCCGGGTCAGTGCCCGCACCTTGGTGTACGACAATCTTCCCTCGGCGAAGGCCTGCGAGATATTCGGCAGTTGCAACAAGGCATGCGCCACCCGGACTTTCTCCCGGGCGGCACTCAGAGAAATATCACAGCGCCAGGCCAGCCACTCGCTGCAGCTCGGTGAGGACCAGGCGAGCCAGCCGGCCCGCTCGTCGAATTCGCGGATCAATACCAGTTGTTCATAACAGGCCGCATCCATGCGCGCCGAGAGGCGATGAATCGCGGCATCCAGCGCGTCGATCGAGCGCCGGCGTGCG
>JBGTLY010000270.1:0-4746 GCA_041743865.1 Woeseiaceae bacterium | reverse complement strand
CGCACGCCGGCGCTCGATCGACGCGCTGGATGCCGCGATTCATCGCCTCTCGGCGCGCATGGATGCGGCCTGTTATGAACAACTGGTATTGATCCGCGAATTCGACGAGCGGGCCGGCTGGCTCGCCTGGTCCTCACCGAGTTGCAGCGAGTGGCTGGCCTGGCGTTGCGATATTTCTCTGAGTGCCGCCCGGGAGAAAGTCCGCGTGGCGCATGCGCTGCTCGAGCTGCCGAATATCTCGCAGGCCTTCGCCGAGGGCCGGCTGTCGTACACCAAGGTGCGGGCACTGACCCGGGTATCGCATTTGCGGAACGAGGCAGAGCTGTTGCGCTTTGCCTTCAAACACACGGCGATGCAGGTTGAGGAACGCTGCCGGGAACTCAAGTGCGGCACGGTCGCCTCGACCGATGGGGCGAATAGCGTCCATGCAAGGCGCTATCTGTCCCTCCGTCGTCATCCGACCCGTGGCTCGGTGACGATCTCGCTGGAAGTGTCTCTCGAGGAGGGCGAACTCATCGAGAGGGCCTTGGATGTTGCACGCGAGAGTCGAGCAACGAACGATGCCGAACTTGCCGCTGAGTCCTGGAGTGCGCAACAGGCCGATGCGCTGGTCGCGATGGCACGGGCTTATCTCGAAGGGGGTGTCAACGGAGACACGCGACAGCGCTCGCCGCACCTCGTCACGGTACACGTCGACCGCTCGGCCCTCATCGAGGGCCGTGGCCGCGCCGGGCTGCCCATCGAATCGGTCCGGCGCATCGCCTGCGATGCCGAGACGGTAACGATCGTCGAGGACGAGAACGAACAGCCCTTATCCGTGGGCCGCACGACCCGCACGGTGCCGAAGCGGATTTACCAGGCCCTCTGGTCCAGAGACAAGGGCTGTACCTTCCCCGGCTGTCACCGCACCCGTTTCGTGGATGCGCACCACGTCAGGCACTGGGCACAGGGCGGTGAGACGAGTCTCGAGAATCTCCTGCTCCTGTGCACGCGGCATCACCGGGCGGTGCATGAAGGGGGCTTTACGATCAGGAAGGACTTCCAGGATAACTGGCGTTTCTTTCGTCCGGACGGCATAGCCGTGCCCGAGTGCGGATACGTCGTAAGCGACGAGCGCGACCCAAAGGCCGGCCTGTCGTTGGCTACCCTGATCCGCCGGGTTTCAAACCCCTCCGCGAGGGGTACTTTAGCGAAGCGGAAAACTCCGCTTTTCACTGGTCAGGACACTGCAAGACCGGACGGCTAGGGTGCAATTCTCGGGTGAGTGATCGCTCAAACCCGGAGCGGATCGTCAAAACTCTACAATCGCCGGCCGGCGACGGGCAGGTTCGGCCCAGAGCAGTCGCCGAAGCATGTATTGGCGCTGCAGGATGACAAAAGCTTCGCGCCGCCTAGTCGCGCTGCCAATTCGCAAACTCCGCGAGCAATGCGGGGTATTCTTCAGGTGCCGGAAATCGCTCAAAACTGTGAACAGCAGGAGTCGTCGCCCACGGCAGCCTTTCATCCGTGTAGGTTTCGACAAAGGGAGTGAAAGACCGGGCGTTCTCGATCAGGGTCGCTCGAACGTTCACAAATTCATCCAAACCTTCCGGCCGGGTGAAAATCCAACTCATGCAGTGTTCGCAGAAATAGTGACGCGTAGCACCACGCAGTCCGCCGACGACTGGCGTTCCGAGGGTTACCGAGAATGCACTTTCCGGATACAGAGCGCTTAGTGAAAACGCACTGGCCGTCATGCGTTGACATCCCGTGCAATGGCATGCAAACGTCATCAGGGGTTCAGATTTGATCTCAAATCGAATCTTGCCGCATCGACATTGCCCCGCCACGTGGTGGCTTTTCTCCGACATCTCTTGCTCCCGCTGATTCGCTCGAGTAGCGGCTTCTTCAGCTCCGCGCCGCCAGGTAGCCGACAGCCGCGACGACGGCCGTGAGGAACGCTCCCCAGGCCATGTCTGTCACGACGAGGCCGGGTGTCCAGCTCTTGAGGATGGCGTAGTTAGTTAGCGTGAAGGTGCCGTATGCGAATCCACCGAGCACGGCACCGTGCATGAGCGCGGTCGTCATCGAGCCCGCGGCAATGCCAGGCCGGACAGCCAGGTAAACCACGCCCCCGATATAGATAATGTAGAAAATGACAGCCGCGGTCATCTGGGGTGTTTCACGCATAAGGTCGCCGAGCCGTTCCTGGTAGTACTTGCGTACGAACAGCCAGATCCACAACCCGTCGATGACCAGGAAGGCAATCATGGCGGCGGCGTAAGCTTTAAACCAGATCATGAGCAGGCTCCGGAACTCGAAACCCCAGAGTGCCTGAATTGCGGTATTGACTGCACGCCCGTTGTGTAACCGGTTGTATCGCGCGCACAGGTAGCTACCCGCCCGCGCTACAGTTCGCACCCGATACTCCAGGTTTTGGCATGCCGAGAACTTCAATCGCATTCCTGGCAGGCCTGTTCGCCGCCGGCTGCAGCCCGCTCGAGACCCTCAACGCCGTCAGTCCCTCCGGCCACTACGAGCGGACGTCAGGCATTCCCTACGGTACCGCGCCTGAACAGCGACTGGACGTCTACCGCCCCGACGAGGCTGACGATCGAGCACCCGTCGTCATTTTTTTCTACGGTGGCGGCTGGAGAGAGGGAGCCAGGGAGGACTTCGAATTCGTTGCCTCTTCGCTCACGGAATCAGGCATGGTTGTGGTGATCCCGGACTACCGGCTCTACCCCGACGTGCAGTTCCCGACGTTCGTCGAGGACGGGGCGGCGGCGACCGCCTGGGTGTTCGACAACCTGGAGCGGCTCGGCTCTGCGCCGGATCGGGTCTTCCTGATGGGGCATTCGGCGGGCGCCCATGTCGCCGCACTGCTGGCGCTCGACGAACGCTATCTCGACGACGCGGGCGTCGACGGTGCGCTTCGCGGCTGGATCGGGCTATCGGGACCTTACGATTTCCTGCCGCTCGAGTCCGGCTATCTCCTCGATGTCTTCCCCGAGGTGAGCCGCGAAGCCAGCCAGCCGATCAACTATGTGTCGCCCGGAGACCCGGCGGCCTTGCTGATCCATGGTGGCGACGATACGACCGTAGAGCCCGGTAACACCGGGCGACTCGCCGCGCGCCTTCGCGAATCGGATGTCGACGTCACCGTGGAAATTTACGAGGATCTCGGCCACGCGGCCCTGGCTGCCTCGCTCGCGCCGCCCCTCGACTTCATCGCCGCGACGCTGGAGGAGAGCCGGCGATTCATCGAGCGGCTTGCTGTAACGGAGAATTGAGACGGTCGGATCCGGCCGCGTATAACTCGCGGCGTGCGCCGCTCCAATGCCGATCAGGCCGTCAGCGCGAGGCTCATGACGATGTCGCGTTGCGCGTCACCGCCCAGCATGAAGCTGTGTTCCCCGACTTCGCGAAATCCCGCCTTGCGGTAGTAGGCAAGCGCGCGCGGATTGTGCTCCCAGACACCCAGCCAAACTGTGTCGGTGTCGCCGGTGGCGGCACGTTCGAGCAGGGACGTCATCAGCATCGGAGCAACGCCACGTCCATGCCACCGGGCGTCGACATACAGGCGATAGATTTCAACGGCCCGAGTGCTCGAGATGCATCCCGGCGCCGATGACCAGCGAAGCTGGCCGTAGCCGATCAATAAGTCCCCTTCCTCCGCAAGCAGTGTGCACCATTCAGTGTTCGCGATTTCGGCAAGTTGCGGAGCTTTTCCGAAATTTTCGGCACAATGCGCGTCCATATCCTCGTCAGTGTTTGCTGCGCCGAACGTGTCCCTGAACGTCCGTTCCGCAAGTTCTGCGAGTGCGCCGGCATCCGCCGCACAGGCGTCGCGAATGACTACCATGCCACCGTGAGTCGGCCATCGTCATCCTTGCTGTAGGGCAGCCAGGCCAGGCCGAATACCGGCACGGCGATATCCGTGCTCTTCGCACTGATGGCGATTTTATCGAGTTCCTCGGCCTGCGCGTCGTATGCGGTGTCCAGTGACGCGATTTCGCTCTCGAGTTCTGCATTCAGTGCCGCAAGGTCCGCCTGTACCTTCGCGACCGTCTCCTCCGCGCGGCCCACGTCCGCGGATTCCTTGCTGGCCCCACCCGCGGTTTTGATCGCTGTACCGATCCTGCCCGCCGTCGTGCTCGAGAGCTTCTTGCGTCCGAGCAAGGCACCGAGGATGGCGTTGCCGGCCGAAACCACCGCGTCCAGGCGCTTCTTTGACACCTGCTCCTGCTCGCGCTCGAGCGCCTGTTGCGCGCGATGAAGTCGGTCTTCGAGCGTCTTCGCTTTGCCGGCATAGCGCTCGCGCAGTTTTCCCGCTTCGAGATCACGCCGTTCGCTCGCCGCGTCCTGCAGACGGATCCGGAAGTCGCCTTCGCTCTCGCCGGCTATCGAGGTCAGCCCCAAGCGCCTGCTCGTATGGAGCGTCAGCGTCTCGTTCTGCCGCAGCCAGCGCCGGAACGTTTTTTCCCAGCCGGCATATTGCTTCGGCTCGCTGGCTGCCGACGGGCAGTCGGCGTACGCGGCGCCAGCGTCTCCCGATTCGCGCAAGGTATCGGCTGCGAGCTCGAGCCGCTCGCACCGGCTCCAGTCGATGTCCACCGGCCCGTCGGCGAACTCCACGACGAACACGCCCGAACGCTGTTTGCTGAGCTTGTGGCGCTTGCTGTCGTAGACGATATCCGCCACACCGAGCAGGCGCGGGTGATAGACAATTTCGCCGCTCCCGGCTGCGGCCAGGAAATACTGTCT
>JBGTLY010000269.1:0-14867 GCA_041743865.1 Woeseiaceae bacterium | reverse complement strand
CGAGAACGGCCTTGAGATCCTGCCGCTGGCGCAATCCGCGGTGCCGGTGTCGCAATGGTCGGCCATGGCCACGCTCGACGAGGATGGGTTCGCCGCCTATCGCGACGGCGCGCTCTACGCTCTGGCAGCAACACCCGCCTTCCCGGATGGCGAACTGCGGGCGCAGATCGAGGGCGAGCTTGAGGTCGCGCCGCCTCCGGACACGACAGCGCCGACCGTGACACTGACCTCCCCGGGCGCTGATGTGAGCGGCACCGTGTCGCTCGAAGCCGATGCGACCGACGACGTCGGTGTCGTCGAGGTACGTTTCTTCGCGGACGGCACGCTCATTGGAAGCGACGACAGCGCGCCGTATTCCGTCGACTGGGACACGACGAGTGTCGCGAACGGCGACGTCGTGCTCACGGCGGAGGCCGAAGATGCGGCCGGCAACGTCGGGACATCGGGTGAGATTACGGTCGCAGTGGACAACGCCGAAGCCGTCTCCTTCGCATCCATCCAGTCGGGCGTTTTCGGTCCGCTGTGCTCGGGTTGCCATACGGGCCCGACGGGCGGCGCGCTGCCGGGCGGCATGAATCTCTCGAGTGCCGCGAACAGTTACGCGGCGCTGGTGGATGTAGCGAGCATCCAGGCGCCGACGATGGACCGGGTAGAGCCCGGCGATCCGGACAACAGCTACCTGATCCGGAAGCTCGAAGGTGGGCCCGGCATCACCGGTACGCAGATGCCGCAGGGCGGGCCATTCCTGAGCCAGGCGACGATCGACGAGATTCGCGAATGGATCACCGACGGCGCGCCGAATAATTAAAGGGATCGCGGCCATGAACCGCTCCTACCGTAGGAGCGCGCCATGCGCGCGATGGAGCATCCGCCGCCAGCATTACCGGGCCGATGTGACCGCGCGATGGCGTCGAGGAAGATCGCGGGGATCGCGGCCATGGGCCGCTCCTACGCGCGTGGCCAGGTAGGTGGCCAGGTGTTCCGCGATATAGCGGGCATCATCCGCGGCACCCGCGATGAAACTCGAATTGCGCCGCCTGAGGAGCGGCAGGCCCAGCACGTAAAGTCCGGGCGACTTGCTGACGATGCCGCCGTCGTGCTGCAGCTCTCCCTTGCGGTCGAACACCGGCACGTGCAGGAAACCGAAGTCCGGCTTGAATCCCGTGGCCCAGATGACCGTGCGAACGGTATCGGGCCATGCCCGCGATTGAACCCGTAGGAGCGGGCCATGCCCGCGATTCGAAATCCCGATTATTCGCGGGCGTGGCCCGCTCCTACGGGCGAACGAGCTGCCCCATGCGATGACTCTCGAAGGCGGCATCGATCACGCGCATGACGCGGACACCGTCGGCGGCGGAAACGGGTTCGGGTGCGCCGAGTGCGATGGACCGGTACAGCCCTTCGTAGAATTCGAGGTAATTGCCCGGTGGCGACGGGACTGTCCGCGACTCGATATCGCCGTTACGGTCGAGATACAGCGAGCCGGCGGCGCTCTCCGGTTCCCGCCCGTAGTCCGGGTCGCCCGGGCGCATGCCTTGATCGAGCTGCGTTTCCTGCACGTCCGAGCGGGACTTCATAAAGCTTCCGCGTGTGCCGAACAGCGAGTACTCCGGCAGCGCCTGCCGGTAGTAGTAGCCGCCGCGGACATGCACCCGCCGCTCGTCGTAGCGAAGCAGGATGTCGAAATAGTCGTCCACCTTCGAGCCCGGGCGCGTCACGCCAATGTCGGCGAACAGTTGCTCGGGCATTCCGAACAGCAACAGGGCCTGGTCGATGACGTGCGCACCCAGGTCCTTGACGATGCCGGCCCCCGGCCCCGGGTCTTCCTTGTGCGTCTTGGGACTGAGTCCGGCCTTGAAACGGCAAAAGCCGAGGTTCGCCTCGACGATGTTGCCCAGGACCCCATCGTCCAGCACGCCGCGCACCGCGAGAAAATCGCTGTCCCATCGGCGGTTCTGGAACACCGCAAGCTTCAGCCCGAGCTTTTCCGCCAGCGCCTCGACCTGCATCGCCTCCGCGGCCGTGGTCGTGAAGGCCTTCTCGGTGAGTACATGCTTGCCGTGTTCGAGTGCCCGCCGGGTGTAGTCGAAATGGCTCGCTGTCGGCGTATTGACGACGACGAGGTCGATGGCCGGGTCGGCAAGCAGTGCCTCGAAGCTGTCGTAGCTTGTCGCCGCCGGGTAATGCGCCGCCAGTGTCTTCCGTGACCGCTCCCAGGCCCCGGCCAGATTGAAGCCAGGATGGGCGTTGAGGAACGGGGCATGAAAAACCCGCCCGGACAGGCCGAAGGATAAGAGGGCGGCATTGATCACGGGCATCTCGGGCGAACTTCCGGCGCGGAAAGGGTCCTAAGGTATCATTGCCGGCTCCGGGGAATCCTTCAGCCGTCTGAACAAGGCCGTCTGAACAAGGCCGTCTGAACAAGGCCGCCCGAATAATGCCGCCTGAATAAACCAAGGACATCGAGGGAAATCATGGGGAAGCTGAATCGCGCCGTGCTGTCGGCGAGCCTGCTGATACTGGCCACAACGAATGCCGTCGCCGCCGAGATCGACATACCTTACACGGAATTCACCCTCGACAACGGGCTCCGGGTGATCGTGCACGAGGACCACAAGGCGCCGATCGTCGCGGTCAACATCTGGTACCACGTAGGCTCGAACAATGAAAAGCGTGGCTAGACCGGCTTCGCCCACCTGTTCGAGCATCTCATGTTCAACGGGTCCGAGAACTTCGACGACGAGTACTTCAAGCCCTTCGACCGGGTAGGCGCGACCAACCAGAACGGTACGACCTGGCTCGATCGCACGAACTACTTCCAGGACGTCCCATCGACCGCCGTCGACATGGCGCTGTGGATGGAATCGGACCGCATGGGCCACTTGCTCGGCGCGGTGACACAGGAACGGCTCGACGAGCAACGCGGCGTCGTGCAGAACGAGAAGCGGCAGGGGGAAAACCAGCCTTACGGCAAGGTCTGGGAAGAACTCCAGCGCAACCTGTTTCCCTCGGATCACCCCTACTCGTGGGAGACGATCGGCTCGATGGAGGACCTGAACGCGGCTTCCCTCGAGGACGTGAAGGAATGGTTCGAAACCTGGTACGGGTCGAACAACGCGGTGCTGGTCCTGGCTGGTGACATCACGCCCGAGGCGGCACGCGAGAAGGCGGAACGTTACTTCGGTGATATCCCGCCGGGGCCGCCCATCACCGAGCTCGACGTCTGGGCGCCGAAGCTCGATGGCGATCATCGCCTCCACATGCAGGATCGCGTGCCGGCGGCACGCATCCTCAAGTCCTGGGTCGGCCCGAACTGGGCCTCGGAAGACGCGGACCTCCTCACCGTCGCGGGCGCAATACTCTCGACCGGCAAGACCTCGCGGCTGTACCAGCGGCTGGTCTACGACGAGCAGATTGCGACCTCGGTCGACGCCTCGCCGATCTTCTTCGAGATCGCGGGAGTGATCGGCGTCGATGCGACCGCGCACCCGGGCGGTGAACTCGCGCCGATCGAAAAGGCGATCGATGAAGAGATGGCGCGTTTCCTCGAGGACGGCCCGACCGAGGAAGAAGTGGAGCGTGCCGTAACGCAGATCCGCGCGCAGATGATCCGCGGGCTCGAGCAGGTCGGCGGTTTCGGCGGCAAGGCACAGCTCCTCGCACAGAATGCGACCTTTTCCGGTGACCCCGGCTTCTACAAGGTGTCGCTCGATCGCATGGAAAAGGCGACGCCTGAAGCCATTCGCGATGCCGCCCGCCGCTGGCACTCGGCCGGTGCGTTCACGCTCGAGGTCCATCCTTTCCCTGAGGTCGCCGCGGCCGGCGAGGGCATAGACCGCAGCAGCGGTCCGCCCATGCCCGATTCCTTTCCCGACGTCGAGTTCGACGAGTTTGAACGCGCGTTCCTGTCGAACGGCATGGAGCTCCTGGTCGTGAGGCGCGACGCCGTACCGGTCATCCAGTTCAACCTGCTGTTCGATGCGGGTTTCGCGGCCGACAGCTTCGCCAAACTCGGCACGTCGAACATGGTCATGACGATGCTCGACGAAGGCACGAAAAAGCGGAGTGCGCTCGAGATCAGCGACGAACTTGCCGGGCTTGGCGCCGTCCTCGGGACCGGTGCCAACGTCGACCAGTCATCCGTTTCGCTGAATACGATCAAGGACACGCTCGATGCATCGCTCGACGTGTACGCGGATGTGATCCTGAACCCGCAGTTCCCTGAAAACGAGCTTTCCCGGCTGAAACGGCAGGTAGCGGCCGGTATCCAGGCGGAACAGAATTCGCCGGTCCAGCTGGCCCTTCGGATCGTGCCGAACCTCATCTACGACGAGGATCATGCGTACAACATTCCGCTGACCGGATCCGGGACGGAGAAATCCGTGGCGAGCCTCACCCGCCAGGATCTCCAGGACTTCCACGGCACCTGGTTCCGTCCGAACAACGCCACCATGGTCGTCGTCGGCGATACGACGCTCGAGGAAATCCGGCCGAAACTCGAGCAGCTCTTCGCCCGTTGGGGGGCGAAGGACGTGCCGAAGAAGGAAATCGGCCCGGCAAAAACGATCGATACGCAGACGGTCTACATCATCGACCGACCGGACGCGGAGCAGAGCCTCATTATCTCTGCCGAAGTCGTGCCGCCGACCAATCATCCGGACGAATTTGCGCTCCAGGCGATGAACGATGTCCTGGGCGGCGCGTTTTCCGCGCGTGTCAATATGAACCTTCGCGAGGAAAAGGCCTGGGCGTACGGCGCCTATACCTTCGTGCTCGGCGGCGCGGGCCCGCGCCCGTTCATCGGCTACGCGCCGGTGCAGACCGACAAGACCGCGGCATCGATGCAGGAGTTAAGGAACGAAATGGTCGCGATCCGCAGCACACGCCCGCCCGAAGAAGAAGAACTCGCACGGGTCATGGACGACAACACGCTGAGCCTGCCCGGTACCTGGGAAACCGCCGGTGCGGTCGCGGGATCCCTGTCACAGATGGTGCGTTACGGTTACGACGACGATTACTGGGACCGGTACGCCGACCGCATTCGCGGCCTGTCGCTCGCGGACGTCAAGGCGGCGGCCGATGCGCACGTCAATCCCGACAAACTCGTGTGGATCGTCGTCGGTGACCGGAAAAAGATCGAGGAAGAGGTCCGGGCGCTGGAATTCGGCGACGTGGCGTTTCTCGACGAAAATGGCAACCCGATCGACTGACCCGACTATTAAAAGCCCATGCGTTCGAGCGCGGCGGCGACGCGTTCGTGCGTCTGCGGCGTTTTGACCGGGAATGAGCGGAAGAAATCCTCGCGATTGAGTCGGGGACTGCGTTCACGAACGTTGACCGCCCAGTTGCCCGCGGCGGTTTCGTTGCCGGCCAGTGACTGCGACACCGCCGCGATCATCGCGATCAACACGTGGGCGCCGGGGGCGCGTGCGGCGCGTTCGGTCCAGGCTACCGCTTCCTTGAACTCGCCCGCCAGGATATGCGTAAGGCCGCGGGTGCCCAGCATGGCGTAGTGCAGGGGATCGAGCGGGCTCAGGCGCATGGCGAGGTCCACGTGTTCCCGGCCGTCGGCGGCGTTGCCCGCCATCGTTTCCGTCCAGGCACGTGCATAAATGCCCTGTGCGTAGTTCGGACTCAGCGTCGTGGCCCGCTCGAGCCAGGACAAAGCACGGTCGAGATCGCCCTCCAGCCAGTAGCTGCGCCCCATCGTGAAATTCACGAAAGGATCGAGCGGGTCCAGGTCGAGCCCCTGGCGCGCGAAGCGGCGTGCCGATGCAATCTCGCCGGCTATATCGTTGGTCTGGCGCAGGAACGCCGTCTGGAAATGCACGAAGGACAGGCCGGCATGCGCACGTGCGAAATTCCGGTCCTGTTCAATCGCGCGCGTGAACAGCGCCGCGGCCGCCGCGTTGTCCGTACGATTGAATCGATAGATGTGCTGCAGCCCGAGGTGATAGGCCGACCAGGCGTCGAGATTCTCG
Organism: Woeseiaceae bacterium; assembly: GCA_041743865.1. Lineage (GTDB taxonomy): Bacteria > Pseudomonadota > Gammaproteobacteria > Steroidobacterales > Woeseiaceae > UBA1847. The sequence continues at coordinate 8,886 of JBGTLY010000269.1, read as the reverse complement.
GTGACACAAAGTCGCGCGTCCGCGGCCTCGTGCAGGGGAATGCGAATCTCGAGGGATGCGAGCAGGGTCGAGCGGATTTCGGCGCGCAGCGCGTGCAGATCGTCGACGGCGCCGGAATAGCGTTCGCTACAGACGACGGTCGCATCGCGCGCGTCCACGAGCTCGGTCGTGATGAGTAGTTGGCTGCCATTCACCTCGACGGTGCCGGCCAGGCAATAGCGCACATCGAGCTTGCGGCCAACGTCGCAATAATCGGGTTCCGCCTGCCGCAGGCGAAACGACGAGCCGCGTGCGATCACAAACAGCCAGCGCAGGCGCGCAAGTTCGTTGATGAGCTCGTGCGGGAGGCCGTCCGCGATCGTGGCCCATGGGCCCGCATCGCCGATGACCCGGAATGGCAGCACCGCGATCGACGGCCGCCCGCCGGTTGCCGCATTTTCCAGTGAACCGCCGGATACGGCATCTCCGCCCGTCGCGAGACCGGCGCGTATCCCTTCTCCGTGCACACGTACGTCAGCGACGAAGCGAAAGCCCTTGCCGTGCACGGTCCTGATGAAGCGCTGGGACTGCCCGTCATCGCCGAGCGCCTGCCGGGCGGACTTGATGCGGCTCGAGAGCGCCGACTCGGACACGATTCGACCGTCCCAGACGTTTTCGAAGATCTCGTCGCGGGATACAAGCCGCTCGCGGTGCTCGACGAGGAAAGCGAGCAAGGCGAAGACCTGCGGCTCCAGGGCCTCCTGCCGGCCGTTGGCGCGGAGTTCCGCCTGGTCGAGGTCGAGCTCGAAGTCGCCGAACGCATAGATCATCCGCGCGAGGATAAAACAGGTGGGCGCAGGGCGCCCGCAATCCTCCATGAAATCTCCATGCTTTCTCCAAGCGCCCGGCAGGACGGGGGCGTAAAAAGAAGGCCTCGAACGACGGATCAGCAGCCGCAACTCTGAGAGAGGAGATCCCGATGAAGCACGCACGCAACGAATTGCCGGTCCGGCTCGAAGCCGGCGGTGTCTGTATCCAGGCAGAAGACTGGGGCGATATGAACGTCGCGCGTATCCGGTTCCCGAAAGGCGCAGACGCTGCGCCGCTGCTCGAGGGCCTGCCCGGCGATCTCTGCCAGTGCCCACACTGGGGCACGGTCCTCAAGGGTTCGATCCACGTGCGCTACAAGGATGGCCGAGAAGAAACGGTGCACGCGGGCGAGGTTTACTACTGGCCGCCCGGCCATACGGTCCGCGTCGACGAGGACTACGAAGCCGTCGAATTCAGCCCGGCCGGGCCCATGGGCCGGGTCATCGATCACCTCAACGAAAAACTCAAGCACTGAAGGAGAGCACCATGCCACTCGTTACCATCGATGTAATGAAGAATGTCTTTACCCCGGAACAGAAGGAATCCCTGATCGAGAAAGTGACGGCCGCCATGATCGAGGTCGAAGGCGAGAACATGCGCCCGGTCACCTGGGTTCGCATCCAGGAGTTTGAAAGCGGCGACTGGGCGATCGGCGGCAAGCGGCTTGCCGCGTCCGACGTGCACGCGCTGGCCCGCGGCAAGGCGGCGTAGTAGGAGCGGCCCATGGCCGCGATAAGTAGGAGCGGCCCATGGCCGCGATTATCACGCGTTATATCGAACGACGTTTTATTCGCGGGCATGGCCCGCTCCCACATCGCGGGCGTGGCCCGCTCCTACCCCGTCTCGTCGGAGGCGCCCTGCACGATCGGCTCGCCGCGGGCTTCGAGCCAGGCAGACCGAGCGATCGGCAGGCGCCACCAGTTCTCGAATTTGAAGCGGCGGTCCTCGTCCTCGCCTGCGAATTCGTCAGTGAAGGCAGAAAGGTCGAGTGCCTCCCGGGTCGCTTCGAGGTCGAGGCCTTTATCCACTGACTCGCCGACCTGCCGGCGTACCTCGCGAAGCAGCGCCTGCAGCCGGCGGATGTAGACGTCGTCACTCTGCACGTCACCGTGGCCCGGCACGAGCAGCTTGAAATCAAAACCGGCCAGCATGTCGAGGGTCTCGATCCAGTCCGCAGGAAAGCTGCCGAAGCCGTAGGGAATCGGGTGTACCACGAGATCGCCGGTCGCGAGGATCTGCTCCTGCGGAAGCCACAGCACGAGGTCGCCGGGCGTGTTGCCGCGGCCCGGGTGAATGATGTGAATCTCGCGAGCGCCGCGCTCGAGCACCAGGCGGTCGCTGACCGGCGTGTCCGGCGGCGTGATGACCGTTCGGGCGAACTCGTCGCGCATATGCGCAAGGTTCGGCAGCAGCGCGGCGCGCGCATCCGACAGTTCGCCTTTTTCCGCCAGCGCGGTCCATTCCCCGATCAGTCCGGTCAACATGGGGACATATCGCTCGACGTAGGCCATCGGCCGGCCGGTCATCGCGGTCACCGTCTCCGGATGGCCCACGATTTTCAATCCTGGAAAGGCCTCGCGATAAACCTGGTTGCCCAGGTTGTGGTCGCCGTGCCAGTGGCTGTTCACCAGATGGCTCACCGGTTTCTGAGTGACGCTCCGGATCAACGCGATCGTCCGCTCCGCGACGATCGGGGCGCCGCCCCCTTCGAATACCACCACGTCGTTATCGTTGACGACGAAAACGGCGTTCGGCTCCACGGGTTCCCGCAGCGGGTCGGGCCGCCGCACGAGGTAGACATCCGGCGCGAGCGTATCGAGCTCGACGGTATAGACGTCGTCGGGCTGCGCCTCAGCCAGGGGGGCGAAAAGTAGAAACCCCAACGCAACGTGACGCAGAACGTCGCCGGACATGACGCAAGACATGACGCTGTGCATGAGCAAGCCTCCGTATCCCAGTCATGGATGCGCCGGCGCCCGCGAAGGTTGCAGGCACGGAAGACGCGGGGGACCATACCCGGCTGCGGAGCGGAGTGCTAAAGTGCGCGGATGTTGCGAGTGAGCTTGTATCGGCGCGGTCTTCGGCGCCGGCCTGTTGCCCCGGTTCTCGCAGCGATGGCCGCGGCACTGTCCGCCTGCGCCAGTGCGGCGGAGCCAGTGCCCGAACTCCTGATCCGCGCCGACGACATCGGGATGAATCACACGGTGAACGAGGCATTGCGGCAGTTCATCCGGACCGGCGTGCCATTCTCGGCGACCGTCATGACACCCTGCCCATGGTTCAGCGAAGCTGCTGACATCCTGAGGAACAATCCGCAGGTAAGCGTCGGCATTCACCTGACCCTGAACTCGGAGTGGGCGGACTATCGCTGGGGCCCAGTGCTCGGTGCCTCCGCGGTGCCGAGCCTCGTCGACGACAACGGCTGGTTCTTCCATACGGGCGCCGAGCTCCTCGCCAATGAGGCCGACGTCGCCGAGGTCGAGGCCGAGTTACGCGCCCAGATACAGCGTGCCCTCGATGCCGGCCTCGACGTCGATTTCCTCGACTATCACATGCTGACCGCGGTCTCGACACCCGAGCTGCGCGACGTCGTCGAGAAACTCGCGGCGAAATTCGAGGTGGGACTCTCTCACTATTTTGGGGAGCGGTCCGCCTCGCTCTGGGATGTAGAGCCGGCGCAGAAACTCGTGACGCTCCTCGACGTCGTGAAGCGAGCGCGGCCGGGCATACCGACGCTGCTCGTGATGCACCTGGGGCTCGAGACGCCGGAGATGAATGCCCTCGTCGATGCCAACAACCCGTCGGATGCCTATCGCGTGGCAAAGCACCGTGCCGCGGAACTCGATGCGCTCACCTCCCCGGCGTTCCAGACTGCCGTCGAGGCGCGAGAGATGCGTTTCGTCACCTACGACGACCTGGTCGAACGCTATGGGCTCGACAGCATGCGTCGCCCGGCGGGGGTCGGTTACTCGATGGACGCGCCCGAGTAACGACAGTACTAGTCGCCCGTCTCGTAGATCGCGAATATTTTCTTCGTCGGCGTGACGACTTCCCAGCTGCCCGTGAAGCCGCGCGGGATGACGAAGCGATCACCGGCACGGACGCGTTGTGCGTTTCCCTCACTGTCCGTGATGACGCTTTCGCCCTCGAGCAGTTCGCAATACTCCTCCTCGGTGTACGCGATCCTCCACTTCCCGACTTCGCTTGCCCAGGTGCCGGCGAAGAATTTTCCGGACGGATCGGTATACCGAAGCCAGACCTTCTGCTTCGGGTTGCCCTCGAGCCGCTTCTCCGGCGCGACGAAGTACTCTTCGCAGTCTCCGGCTTCGATGTCGAGTATATGAACGGGCATCGCGCTTTCCGAATCAGCCGCCGTAAGGTTCGATGGGGATGATCCTGCCACGGGAATCATAATGGAGTTCCGTGACCTTCACCGAGCGCAGGTGCGTCACGCCGCCCGACAGGATCGAATCGTGATAGAACAGGTACCACTTCCCGCCGAACTCGACGATGGAGTGATGCGTGGTCCAGCCGACCACCGGAGAAAGGATCCTGCCCTCGTAGCGGAACGGCCCGAACGGATTGTCGCTCACCGCGTAGCAGATGAAATGCGTATTGCCGGTCGAGTACGACAGGTAATACCTGCCGCCATACTTGTGCACCCACGGCCCTTCAAAAAAACGGCGCTCATGGTCACCGGCGCGTAGCGGCGTACCGGCCTCATCGACGATCAAGACCTCCCGCGGCGCCTCGGCGAACTGCAGCATGTCCGGTCGCAGTCGCGCCACCCGCGGCCCGAGGGCCGGCTCGCCCGGACCGGGTTCGACGTGCGCTCGGTCGTACTTGTTGTCCCGGTACTTTTGCAGCTGGCCGCCCCAGATCCCGCCGAAATAAAAATAATGCGCGCCATCGTCGTCCGCAAACACCGCGGGATCGATGGAGTAGCTGCCGGCAATGGCGTGAGCTTCCGCCGCGAATGGCCCTTCCGGGCGCTGGCCGGTCGCGACGCCGATCCGGAACAGGCCGTCCGGCCTCTTGGCCGGGAAATACAGGTAGTAGCGTCCGTTTCGGGTCGCTGCATCCGGGGCCCACAGTTGCCGCTCCGCCCAGGGCACGTCCTTTACATGCAGGGCCACGCCGCAGTCGACGGCCTTGCCCGTAGGCGAGTCCATGCGCAGCACGTGATAATCCTCCATGCCGAAATGCGAGCCGTCATCATCGAACGGGATGCCCGCATCGATGTCGTGCGAGGGATAGATGTACAGCCGGCCCACGAACACGTGGGCGGATGGATCCGCGGTGTAGATGTGCGTGACGAGCGGTTCGGAAATGGCGCCGGCGGCGAATGTCCGCAATTCCTCGTCAGTATAGTCCCCGGCCATGCGTCGGTTCCTCGCTCAGGCGGCCTGGCCGGCCCGGCGCGCCGCCAGGTCTTGCTCGATCCTCGATTCGAGTGGTCTGCCGATTTCGTCGTAGATCACCTTCCCCTGCGGGCCGAAATCCGGCGTGCTGAAGGCGAGCAGCGACGGCACCCCGAAGGGAATCGCCGTCCACAGGACCCAGGGGCGGAATTTTCCCGAGCGCGTATTCGTCCGGTCGGCGAGCAGCCCGATGAGCGGCGTGAACACGAACGCGCCCAGCAGTCCGACGACGAATATGATCGTCGCTGCGGTGGCCGGCGGGATCCGGTATACGTCAGTGTAAAAAAAGGCGAGGAAGGTGATGAACGTCTGGAAGATCAGGTTCGCGGCGAGGTCACCCAGGCTGTAGCCGACTTTTTCCGTGACCGAAAGTTGCTCTGTTGTGCTGTTCATCCAGGTACTTTCCCCCGCCGGCATGCCGTGCCGGACTGTTACCGGAATTGCCGGCGATTGTAGCGACTCGGTAACTGGTGGGGTACCTTGAGAGACATCGGACCGGTGGGAGAACAACGTGCGTCCAGCTGAAATCCAATCCATCCCGATGTGTTTCCCTGTCGGGGCCGCTGCGGCGATCCTCTGCGCCGCCATGGCGGCGGCCGAGGAACGGCCGCCCGCGGAGCGCGTCGAGCGCGGGCAGCTTGTCACGGAAGGCATACCGGCCATTCCGCCGGGTGTGAGCGAGCGACTGTTTCAGTACGAGAATACGCGATCGGCGTACTTCAGTGGCTTCACGGAGGACGACGGGATCCTGATCGTGACGCGCTTTGGCGAAACGGGGCAGCTGCACAAGGTGGATACACCCTTAGGCATGCGCCGGCAGCTCACCTTTTATGACGAACCGGTGAGCGGCGCTGTGGTTCGCGAGGTCAAGCGCACGGCCTTCGTATTCACGAAGGACATCGGCGGTGACGAGTTCTACCAGGGCTGGCTGTATGACCTCGACAGTGGCCGTGTATCGAGTTTCACCGAACCGGGCACCCGCAACCAGTCGTTCACCTGGCGGGACGACGGCGGCCGCGTGGCGTGGTACCGCTCCACGCGTGGCAGTGGCGACTGGGACATATTGACAGCCGACCCGGGCGACCCGGCAAGCGTCGAGGTGGCGCACGAGGGAGACGGTGCAATGCTGCCGCTCGATTGGTCGGCAGACGGCAAATCGCTCCTCGTCATGAAGTACCTCTCGATCAATCGCTCGCGCCTCTATGTACTGGATGTCGCGAGCGGCGCACTCGATGAAATCCGGCCGGACGCGGACGTGGCCTGGTCCGGCGGCTGGTTTCTCCCGGATGGGCGCGTGCTGACGGCGAGCGATGAGGACAGCCAGTTCCAGCGCTTACTCGTCGTCGATCCCGCCACGGACAGTATCGAGGTGCTGACGCCAGGACTCGTGTGGAACGCGGAGATTCTCGCCCTCACGCCCGACGCGGGTACGCTTGCCTACACCCTGAACGAAGGGGGTACTGACGTGCTGTACTTCCTGGACCTTGAAACCGGCAAGAGCCGCCCCGGGCCGGACCTGCCACCCGGACTCATCCCGTTCGCCGATTTCGACCGGCAGGGACAACGTTTCGGTTTTACGTTCATGTCGGCGACGTCGTCAGGCGATGCCTGGGTTTACGACCTGCCCACGGGCACGCTGACGCAGTGGACCCAAAGCGAACTCGGCGGCCTCGATCCCGAAACGTTCGTTGAGCCCTATCTCGTCGACTACGAGAGTTTTGACCGCAGGAAGATCCCGGCCTGGGTCTACAAGCCGCGGGGCGAAGGTCCGCACCCGGTCATCATCAACATACACGGCGGCCCCGAAAGCCAGTTCCGCCCCGGCTTCTCGGCAACGTTTCAGCATTGGGTGAACGAACTCGGCGCGGCAGTGATTGCGCCGAACGTTCGCGGCTCGAACGGTTACGGGAAGGATTACCTCAAGCTCGACAATGGCCTGCGTCGGAAAGACTCCGTGAAAGACATCGGCGCACTGCTCGACTGGATCGCCGAACAGCCTGACCTCGACCCGGATCGCGTAGTCGTCTATGGCGGCTCCTACGGTGGCTACATGGTCCTCGCAAGCGCCGCTGACTACGCCGACCGCCTGGCCGGCGCTGTGGACATCGTGGGGATTTCGAACTTCGTAACGTTCCTTGAAAACACCGAGGATTACCGGCGCGACCTGCGCCGCGCCGAGTACGGCGACGAGCGCGTTCCCGCGATACGCGAGTTCCTCGAGAGCATCGCTCCCGCAAATCTCGCCGCAGACATCGACGTGCCGCTGTTCATCATCCAGGGTGCCAACGACCCTCGGGTACCGGCGAGCGAAGCGGAGCAGATGCTGGCCGCCGTTCGTGCGAACGAAAAAGATGCCTGGTACCTGCTGGCGAAAGACGAGGGTCACGGCTTTAAAAAGAAAGCGAACCAGGACTACATGCGCGAGGCAGTGACGGTGTTTTTGGAAAGCGTGTTGGAGGAGTGATTGGGAACCTGCGGTACTCGCGTTTCTGGGCCGTATCTCCATGATTAGTGGTTGGTTTTTCCTAAGATACTGTATATAATCAAAGGGGTATCTATTTAGCTCCACATCATACAAAAAGTTTTGGTGGCGGATAGGCCGACAATGCCGGTGGCGGGGCGTGATTACCCGCGGACCTGGGATCAGTTTCTCGACGGGTTCCCGGACGATGAGGCCTGTCGTCGCTATCTCGAAGGTATCCGTTGGAAGCAGGGCTTTGTCTGCCCCGCTTGCGGTGTAGCGGACGATGCGTTCCAGGGCAGCCGCGGTCGTTGGATCTGCCGACACTGCCGGCGTCAGTCGACAGTGACCGCCGGCACCGTCTTCGACAAGACCCGCACGCCGCTGAGGAGCTGGCTGGCGGCGGTGTGGTACGTCGTCACTCAGAAGCAAGGGGTGAACGCCTTGGGTCTGCAGCGGGTGCTGGGACTCGGCAGTTACCAGACAGCCTGGGCCCTGTTGCATCGACTCCGGCGCGCCATGATCCGTCCCGGCCGTGAACGACTCCATGGCTTGGTCGAAGTCGATGAGTGCTGGGTCGGTCCGTCACCGCCGAAGGCGCTGCGACTTACCAAGAAAAAACAGCAACTTATCAAGAAGCGCCGAGCGCAATCGAAGATCGTGATGGTGGCCGTCGAGATCAAGGAACCGACGGGTTTCGGTCGCATCCGTTTGCAGCGTGTCGCCGACAAGTCCGAGCAAGGGGTGTTGCCGTTCGTACTGGATGCGGTTGAACCGGGGTCGGTGGTACGTACCGACGGCTCAGCGGCTCACCGCAAACTGGAACAACACGGCTACCGGTGCGAGATGACGGTGATGCTCGGCGCCAAGGATCCGGCGCACGTCACGATGCCGGGCGTGCACCGCGTTGCCTCTTTGCTCAAGCGTTGGCTCCTCGGCACACACCAGGGGGCGGTGCGCTCGGAACAGCTCGACTACTACCTTGACGAGTTCACCTTCCGCTTCAACCGCCGGAGCTCTCGCTCACGGGGGCTGCTCTTCTATCGAATGCTTGAGCAAGCGTTGGTGACCGAGCCCGTTACCTATGCCCAAATCACACGAAAAGCGAAACACAAGATATAGGGGTCGTTGGAGCTAAATGGATACCCCTTATAT
>JBGTLY010000268.1:0-3953 GCA_041743865.1 Woeseiaceae bacterium | reverse complement strand
AGATCGCCAGTCGATTCGAGGGCACCGTGTACTACCCGAGGCTCGCCTTCTGCACGGACAATGGAGCGATGATCGCAATCGCCGGCGCGCTGCGCCTCGCCGACGCTAAGGCGGCCGGCGAAATTCGTGCCCGCGCCCGCTGGTCGCTGGAATCGCTGGTCGCGCCGGGCCTGGATCCCTCCCCGGGGCCGGACGGGTAATCGTATGGACATCATTTTCCTCCACGATCTGCGCGTCGACGCCGTCATCGGCATCTGGCCGTGGGAGCGCCGCATACGCCAGACCGTCGTCATCGACCTCGAAATGGCTGCGGACATCCGGCGAGCTGCCGGCACGGATTCGATCGAGGACACGTTGAACTACAAGCAGGTGGCCAAACGTGTGCAGCAGTTCGCGGCAGGCTCCGAGTTTCAACTCGTGGAAACGCTGGCGGAAAGGATCGCCGACATCGTCCTCGGCGAATTCGGCGTGCCCTGGGTACGCGTCAGCGTTTGCAAGCCCGGAGCGATCAGGGGTGCGCGGGACGTCGGGGTCAGGATCGAGCGAGGGGTCGCGGCGGATGGTGCTTGATGCCGAGGAACCCGCCCGCGTCTACCTGGGGCTCGGCAGCAACATCAACCCGGAGGAGAACCTGCGGCTGGGTGTCCGTGAGCTGCGCTGGCGCTATGGCGCGCTCGATCTCTCAGGGGTATACCGGAGTCATCCCGTCGGATTTGCCGGGGACGATTTCCTCAACATGGTCGTCGGCCTGAATACCGTGGAACGAATCACCGACATCCGCGAGCAAATTGACCGGATTCACGAGCATGCCGGGCGCGATCGCGGCAGCGGACGATTCGTCTCGAGGCCGCTCGATATCGACCTGTTGCTCTACGGTGACGAAATACTGCATCCACCGCATTGCCGCATTCCGCGGCCCGATATTCTCGAGTACAGCTTTGTGCTGAAACCGCTCGCCGAGCTGGCTCCCGGACTCCGCCATCCGGAAACCGGCAAGACGTTGCGCGAGCACTGGGAGGCGTTTGCCGCCGGGGCGCAGCCGCTCGTTGCCGTGCCGCTGGTGTTCTGAATGCTGCGCGGGTGCCGCAAGCGACGTTACCAGCCGATCGAGCGCCCGCCGTCCACGGCGATGATCTGACCCGTGATGTACTCGGCATCGCGAACCAGGTACAGGACACAGCCGGCGATATCCAGCGGGCTGCCGCTGCGCCCGAGCGGCACTTGGTCGAGAATCAGGCGGCGCACCTCGTCGCTCATGCCATTCTCGGGCCACAGGATCGCGCCGGGGGCGACGCCATTGACACGCACGGCCGGGGCGAGATCCTTGGCGAGTGCCCGTGTGAGCATTTGCAGCCCCGCTTTCGCGCTGCCGTAGACCGCGTGGTCGCGAAGCGGCCGCGAGGCATGGATGTCGATGATGTTGACGATGCACCCCTGGCGTTCGGCGAGCAGCGGCGCCGCAGCCTGAGCGAGAAACAGGGGCGCTTTCAGGTTCGTTCCGACGATATCGTCCCAGACTTTTTCATCGACCTTGCCCATCGGCGTGGGATAAAAACTCGATGCATTGTTGACCAGAATATCGATCCGGCCCGTCCAGTCGGTTGCCGCGCTGACGAGGCCGGGGAGGGACGCCGTATCGAGCAGGTCCGCCCTGACGGTCAGTGCGGAGTCGGCACGAGCGCTGTTGAATTGCTCTGCGAGTGCCAGGGCATCGGTCGCCGACCGGCGGTAATGAATGACGACCCGGGCGCCGGCCGCATGCAACGCGGTCGCGATCGCGCTGCCGATCCGCCGTGCGGCGCCGGTAATCAACGCGGTCTTTCCCTCGAGCGTCGTCACATCGTCCGTTCCTGTCATTGGCCACCATTTTGAAAGACAATAATCGCAACATGCAAGCAAGCCCAGGCGCCGGCCTCCCGCCGCCGGACAACGAAAGCAAAGAACATTCCGAGCGCTGCGCGCTCCATATCCGGGCCCGTATACAGGCGGCGGGCGGTTCGTTGTCGTTCGCCGACTTCATGCAGGAGGCCTTGTACGCGCCAGGCCTTGGCTACTACGCAGCGGGGGCGACGAAGTTCGGCCGGTCGGGGGACTTTGTCACGGCGCCGGAGGTATCTCCCCTGTTCGGGCGTGTGCTGGCTCGCACCTGTGCAGAGGTCTTCGAGACCCTCGGCGATGGAGGGATCCTCGAATTCGGTGCCGGCAGTGGTCGCCTGGCCGTCGATGTGTTGCGAAAGCTCGAGTCATTGGGTTCGCTGCCGTCCTGCTATTCGATCCTCGAGCTCTCCGCCGACCTCCGCGAACGTCAGTCGGCGCTGCTGGCTCGTGAGCTGCCGCATCTCATGGAGCGCTTACGCTGGCTCGACCGGTTGCCCGACACGCACCGCGGGCTGGTGATCGCGAACGAAGTCCTCGACGCCTTGCCGGTGGAACGCTTCTGCATCAACGACGGTGTCAGGCAGCTGCGTGTCGGCCTCGATGGCCATCGGTTTCGCTGGTACGAGGCGCCTGCGCCGCCCCGACTCGAGTCCGCGGTGGCCCACATCGAGAGCGAGCTCGGGCGTCAGCTCGAGCCCGGGTTCACCTCCGAGTATTCGCCGCTGGCCGCGCCCTGGGTCGCGTCGGTTTGCGACCGGCTGGAGGCCGGCCTCGCCCTTCTTTTCGACTATGGCACGAGCCGTCGCGAGTACTATGCGCCCGACCGATTCCAGGGCTGGCTCCGATGTCACTTCCGGCACCATGTCCATGACGACCCCCTGCACGTGCCCGGCATCCAGGACATCAGTTGCTGGGTGGATTTCAGCGCAGCGGCCGAGGCGGCCGCGGGCGCAGGTGCCGAAATCGCTGGCTTCGTCCCACAAGCCGCGTTCCTGCTTACCGGCGGTATCCTCGACGAAGCGGCCACGTACGAACCGGCGTCGCCCCGCGCGAGGATCGAATTGGCAACGCAAGTGAAAATGCTTACTCTCCCCGGGCAAATGGGCGAACGGTTCAAGTGCCTCGGCCTCGCCCGCAAGCTCGACAGCATTCCCCTCGCTCTCACCGCCCAGGACAGGACGCACAGTTTATGACGCAACGGATTGCCGCGGGGAGCCGCGCATGAGCTGGATCCAGGTCGTCGTGCTTGCCATCGTGCAGGGAATTACGGAGTTTCTGCCGGTCTCGAGTTCGGGACACCTGGTGCTCGTGCCGAGCGTCTTCGGCTGGGGCGACCAGGGCCTCGTATTCGATGTCGCTGTGCATTTCGGCTCGCTCCTTGCCGTCTGCGCCTATTTCCGCACGGATATCGCGGAGCTTATTCGTGGTGGCCTCGACGTGGTCACGGCGAAGATCGACAGTCCGCGATCCACGCTGGCGCTCGGCATAGCGCTCGGCACGATACCGGCCGCAGTGGCGGGCCTGACGTTGGCCGGCTGGATCGAGGAACACCTGCGATCGCCGGCGGTCATTGTCGTGACGCTGTCCGCCTACGGCATCCTCATGGTCATCGCGGATCGGCTGGGAAGCCGGGAGAAAGCCGTTACCGATATCACCGTCCGCGACGCCTTTCTCATCGGTTGTGCGCAGGCGCTTGCGCTGGTACCCGGTACATCCCGGTCCGGGATTACGATCACGGCCGGTCGTTTTCTCGGTATTGCACGCCTGGATGCGGCACGCTTTTCCTTTCTCCTGTCGGTGCCGGTGATTCTGCTGGCCTCCCTCTACGAAGCGGGGAAACTGGCACTCGATGATGAATCCGTGAACGGGTCCGAACTCGTCCCCGGCATCGCCGTATCCGCCATCGTCGCGTATCTCACCATCGGCTTTTTCATGCGCGTAGTGGGCCGCATCGGGCTATTGCCCTTTGCGCTCTACCGGCTGGCTCTCGCCGCAGTGATTCTGTATCTGCTGGTCGACTAGCCCTGCGGGTCATCCGGTCGTATAGCCTTGATTGCGCCGAGCCGCGCGCGGCG
>JBGTLY010000267.1:0-41315 GCA_041743865.1 Woeseiaceae bacterium | reverse complement strand
TCGCGGGCGTGGCCCGCTCCTACGGGAGCGGCGGCGGTCCGTCCGGCAGGTACGCCTCGAATACGGTGTCGCCCCTTTTTTCCCGGAACTCGCTCGTGATGGCGTTCACGGTCTCCGGATTCTCGTACAGGTCGACCATCGTGGCGGCCAGGGTCTTTGCGGCCAGCAGCATGCCCTTGTGACCTATCGACATCCCGCCGGTGGCGACGACCGGCCAGGCGTGCCATGGCGCATCCTTCGGGGCCGTCGCTACCGTGAAGTGCAGTGTCGGGACCACCCAGCTCACGTCGCCGACGTCCGTCGATCCCCCTTCCTCCACCTGGCCGTCGAGCGGATGGATTTCCGTGTCCATGCCGACGTCGGGCACGTTCGTGGCACGCTGGATCGTTTTCGCGAATGCCTGTTCCTCGGGCGTGTACACCGGCGTACCGAGCCAGGCGAGGTTCTTGTCGATCAGTTCCGCGCCGGCCCGGTTCGTGAGTATCTCCCAGCTACCGGCCTGCACGGTCAGTGTCGAGCTGGTCTCGGTCATGATGGCAGCGCCTTCCGCGAGCTTTCGCGTGCGCGCGAGCAGGTCCTCGACTTCCGAACGTTTCCAGTCGCGCAACCATAGCCACACTTTGGCGTAGTCCGGCACCACGTTGGGTACATCACCGCCCGCAACAATCGTGTAGTGCATGCGCGAGGTCGGCTTGATGTGCTCGCGCATGAGATTGACCCCGTCGTTGAAAAGCTCCAGCGCATCCACAGCGCTGCGTGCATTCCAGGGATCGGCCGCCGCATGCGCCGTCTGGCCTTCGAACTCGACGATGAGGTCGACCATGGCCTGGCTCGAGGTCGTGTCCGCGCGCGTGATGTCGCCCGGGTGCCAGGCGAGCATCACATCGACGTCGTCGAACACACCGTCGCGGGCCATGTAGGTCTTGCCGCCGACCGCCTCTTCCGCCGGCGTACCGTAAAAACGGAGGGTGCCCTCGAACCGGCCCGCCTCTATCTGTTCCTTGATGGCTACCGCGGCGCCGAGACTCGCGGCGCCGAACATATTGTGGCCGCAGCCGTGACCGCCCGCGCCCTCCTCGAGCGGTAACTTTTCAGGCACGGCCTTCTGCGAGATGCCGGGCAACGCATCGTATTCGCCCATGACGGCGATGATCGGCCGGCCTGAACCATAACTTGCAACGAACGCTGTCGGCATGCCCGAGATGCCGCGCTGCACGTCGAAGCCTTCCTGCTCCGCGTAGTCGGCCAGCGCGGCAGCCGACTGGTGTTCCTCGAGCGCGGTTTCAGCGTATGTCCAGATCCGGTCGGACAGCTCGACGAGTTCGCTGCTGTGCGCATCGACGGAATTCACCGCCGTTTCCTTGGCGGCACTGGCGGCGGCGAAGACCGCGCTCGAACAGACCATGCAACTTAAAAACGCGGCCATGCCAGCGGATGCACGACTCAAAAGGCTGTTGCTCATTATCTTGGCTCCTCGGAAGCAAGGGGCAATCTCAGCACAGCTCTACACTACAATTCTACATTCGCGGCAGCCACATCCCTGCCGTCGCGGCGAAAATGCCAACGCCCATGAAGAGCGTAAGGCCCGCCAGCGTGCCGGCGAATAGAAGCTGGCTGGAGTTTTGCGGGCGGTCCTGGCAGTGGAAGTACCACTCGAGCACGGCGAGCGGCAGCAGGTATTGCGCAAAACCCAGGGTCAGGATGAAGGGGCCGGTAAAGGTCTCTAAATCGACGCCGGCCCCGCCGGTCAGGAGGGGACTGGGGCAGACCGGCCAACTGGACCTGGTCATCGTCGGTGCCGGTCCGGCCGGTTTTGCCGCGTCGCTCGGCGCGATGCAGGCCGGCCTGAGTTTCGTGACGCTGGAGCAGTATTCGCTGGGCGGCACGCTCGCACACTTCCCGAGAGTGGTCGCGCTGTACTGATTATTGGCGGCGGCGACAGCGCTCTGGAAGCTGCGTGCAGTATCGCAGAGGAGCCTGGCACGGCCGTGACCCTGTCGTATCGGTCCGGCGCATTTACCCGTGCAAAACAGAAGAACAGAGAACGCTGGCGAGGCTGGCCAAGGCGGGGAGCGTGCGGGTCCTTATCAAGTCGAACGTGCTGGAAATCGGTAAAGACGTCGTATCGATAGATCACGACGGAAAACGCGTCACGCTCCCGAACGATGACGTGATCGTGTGTGCCGGGGGCATATTGCCGACCAGCTTTCTCCGGGAGATCGGCATCGACGTCGAGACGAAGTTCGGGACTGCGTGAGCCGTGCCCTCTGGCACCTACGGGAATCCGCGAGCACGACAATTCGGCTAGGGCAATCGATTGCGGAACGTTGAGCGGCGTACCTTGAAAGGAGGTTGTCGCGAATCGGCCGCGGATTTTACCCGTCGCAACGCTGGTAGTCGAAAGGAATCACTGTTTCCCTGCCGTCTTCGCCGGGCCCGGCGATTTCCGCGTGCAAGGTGTCACCGTCGCGCCGGTATTCAATGCGCCGGGGAAAATCGTGATCGGGGTTTTCGAAGCGAATCCATTGCTCACCCCTGGCGGTCTCTTTAAAGGAGGTCGGCGGCCGTCCGCCGGGTTGTGCGAGATAGTGCAGCATGCCGTCGTTCTTAACGATACGCAGATATTCGAACCCGACGGTTTCGGTAGCCGTAAGGGTCCGGCTCATACCGAGCAAGGTGCTGCCCCGGGGCGGTAACCACAGTTCCTCGGTACGTTCATTGCCCGGCGCTGAGCACCATCGCCCGCTGATCCAGGCGAGTGAGCTCAAAGTGTCAGCGGCAGAGGAGCCGCCCATAAGAATGAATGCAATAGCTCCGGCCAAACGCATCGGCATGTTCGTCTCTCGTGATGATTCGTGACGCGAGAGTCTGGCAGAATCCCCCGATGGGTGACTTGAATAAAAACGCAAACCTCGAATGACGGGAAACAAATGAGCCGCGCGGTGCAATACCGCGAGTTCCCGCCGCCCGCCGCCCTGCGCCGCCACGTGCGTTGCCTGTGGCACCTGAAGATGCCGGCGGCGCCGGGGTATATCGACACGGTGTACCCGGACGGTTGTTGCGAAATCATCGCGCATCGCCTGACGCCTATGCACGCATTCGGCGAAACAACCGGCTGGCGGCAGCAGGCGCGCTGCATCTTTGCGGGACAACAGCGCTCCGCGATTCGCCTCGCGGCCCTCAGTGATGCCGATTGCCTGGGCGTGCGATTGCAGCCGGCAGCGTCCGCGATCCTCCCGAGCATATCCCTGCCACGCCTGTGCGACCGCATCGTCGAGTTGGTGGGGCTCGATGTGGACTTCGCCGGCCGGTTTTACGAAGCAGCCACACGTACCGAGCCGGAATCGGCAGTTGGCGCGATAGTCGCGCTGCTTAGCGAGGGAATGCTGCCGATCGATGAACGTATCGAACGGGCGGTTGCGAGACTCGAAGCCTCCGACGGCACGCTGCCGATCACGGCACTGACGGCGGCGTGCGGCATGAGTAAAAGGTCCTTTGAAGGCGCGTTCAAGGCGCGTGTCGGACTGAGTGCCAAGGAGTTTGCGCGGATCCGGAGACTGCAGGCAACGATCCGCATGCTGGATGCAGCGGATCGCCCCGTGGCGGATCTCGCAATTGCCAGTGGCTTCGCGGACCAGGCGCACGCTACCCGCGAAGTGCGGCGGGTTACCGGCACAACCCCCGCCCGTTTGCGTGCCGCGCTGCAGCAGGACCGCGACTCCGAGTCTTCCGTCCGGCTCGCTGCGGCATTCGTGCGTGGCCGCTCCGTGTAAACTGCGCCTTGCCTCTGCCAATTCGTATCGAGAGAGAAAACGTAAGTATGAAAAGGTTTCTCAGGTTTTTCGGCATCATTGGGCTCGTCCTCATTGTCGCTATCGTCGGCGCGGTGTTTTACTTTTCGTCCAATGTCGATGCGATCGTCGCGAACCTCATCGAAGAGCAGGGCTCGGCCGCGACAGGCACCGCGGTGCGCGTCGATGGCGTGTCCATCAACCTGAGCGGGGCGACAGGTTCGGTGAAGGGTCTGACGGTCGCCAATCCGGAAGGTTTCAGCGGAGAGTCCGCCATTGAGTTCGGCGACCTGCAGCTGCGACTCAATGCGGGGTCGATTCTCGAAGAGCCCATAATCATCGAGAACATTGAGGGGGGCGACGCGATGCTGCGCATTGAGCAGACCGGCACACGCAACAACCTGCAGGCACTCCTCGACAATCTGCGAAAAGACGAGCCGGAACCTGAGAATCAGGACGGTGGCAAACGCGTCGTGATCGAGCGCTTCGCGCTGACCGATGCGTCCGCCTCGCTGTCCGTTGCCGATCTCGACGAACAACGCAGCGTGGACATTCCCGATGTCGTGCTCACGGATATCGGCCGACGGTCCGGTGGTGCAACGGGCGCCGAACTGGCCCGGCAGATCCTCGAGCCGATAATCCGGCGGTCGCTCGAGTCGTCCGCGGTAGACGCCGTGGAGGAACGCGTTCGCGACGAGCTGGGCGAGCGGGCCGGCGACTTGCTGGATCGTCTGGGGGGCGGCCGCAGCTCTGAGGAGGACGACGAGAAGCCCAACGGACAATGAGATCCACATTTGCGGCGGTTCGCTGCCCGAAAACCCGCTTCGGGGTGAGGTTGGGAGAGCCCGGAATCCGCACGTGGACATTTCCAACCGGGACGGCAAGTCGCAGGCAGGACTATACTGAAGTTGCTGCTCCCGGCGCTGATGTGCTGCTTGGGAAACCTGCGTGTGATCCTCCGTCAGCCTGAGGCCACCCCGTGACTAAAGTGCCTCTCGACCCGCTCATGACCTCTGCCGAAGCCGGCGACGCGGCCGCCAATCGCCGGCTCTTTCAGGTCCTGTACGCCGAACTGCACCGCATCGCCGAACGTGAGTTGCGGCGGCTGGGACGCGCCGCCGCACTCAGCCCCACTACGGTGCTTCACGAAGCTTATATTTCGATCGCGGGACGACAGTCGGTCGCGTTCGCTGACCGAGGGCGGTTCATGGCGTATGCGGCCCGCGCGATGCGGGGTCTGATCATCGACAATGCCCGTGGCCAGGGCTCACTGAAGCGCGGCGGGGCGTTTCATATCACATCATTGCGTACCGACATCGCAGACAATTCCACCGACGCAGCCCTGCTCGAGCATCTCGGCGAGGCTCTGGACAGCCTTGCCGAACTCGACGGGCGACTGGCGCAGGTTGTTGACCTGAAGTTTTTCTGCGGCTTTTCGTTCGCTGAAATCGCGGCCCTGCAGGACGTTTCGGAGCGCACTGCGCAGCGCGACTGGGACAAGGCGCGCATCCTGCTGCATCGGTTCCTGCGCGACGACGAGTTACGAGGATAGCGTTGATGTTGTCGGCTTTTAGCGGCGGTTTCCGATAGTACGATCAGGCATAGGGCCAGAAACATCGATGAGCTTGGACATTCGAAACGAGGACTGGGAAATACTCTCGCCGCTGCTCGACCAGGCGCTGGAGATGGACGCCTCGGCGCGGGAGTCGTGGCTTGTGAGCCTTCACGCGAGCCAGCCCGATACTGCGTCCGTTCTGCGCCAGCTCCTGGACGAAAAAATGGAGGTGGATTCCCTCAAGTTCCTGGAGCGTTCGCCGGCCGGCGCCTTCGCGCCGGGTACCCTTGCCGGGCAGCGCATAGGTGCCTACGAGATCGAGGGCCTGATCGGCCAGGGCGGCATGGGCACAGTGTGGCTTGCACGCCGTGCTGACGGGCGCTACGAAGGAAAGGCTGCGGCTAAATTCCTCAACGCATCGCTGATCGGCGGCCCTGCGGAACAGCGTTTCATCCGCGAGGGAAGCGTCCTGGCCGCGCTCGAGCATCCGAACATTGCGCGATTAGTAGATGCCGGGGTAGGCGCGGGCGGACAACCTTATCTGATCCTCGAGCATGTCGAGGGCGACGCGATCGATCTGTACTGCAATCAGAAGCGGCTGGGCGTCAGTGCGCTCCTGCGGGTATTTCTCGACGTACTCGCCGCGGTTGCTTATGCACACCGTCATCTGGTCGTACACAGGGACATCAAGCCTTCGAACGTCCTCGTCACCGCAGATGGGGGGGTCAAACTGCTGGACTTCGGTATTGCCGCATTGCTCGACGCGCCGAGCAGCACTGCGGAACGCCGTGAGTGCACGCGCGAGATAGCCGGGGCACTCACGCCCGAATACGCGGCACCGGAACAGCTGCTCGGGCACGGCGTGACTACGGCCACAGATATTTATGCGCTGGGTCGCGTACTGTACGGTTTACTCGGCGGACCGCCGACCGATAGGCAGGCCGCATCCGTGACCGTGACAGCGCGGAATAACCTCGAGCGCGAACCACCGCTCCTCTCGCACGTAGCTCCTCCGGCAAATAGACGCTTGCTGCGCGGCGATCTGGATAACATTGTCCGCAAGGCGCTCAAGTTCGACCCGACGGAGCGCTACTCGACGGTCGAGGCGTTCGCAGACGATATACGGCGTCACCTTTCCGACGAGCCGGTCTCCGCACGACCGGACTCGATGGCTTATCGCGCCGGAAAGTTTATACGGCGGCATCGCGGCGGTGTGCTGTCCGGTGCGATGACGGCGCTCGCACTTATTGCGGTCACCGCGTTTGCCGTGTTGCAGATGCGGGAGGCCGAACGACAGCGCGACGAGGCAAATATTCAGCGGCAGCGTTCGGACGGTTACAGCACGGCAATCACCAGTCTGCTGTCACAGGTCGGCCCGAAGGGTCGCGCCTTACGTCCGGAGGAGCTTTTGGAGCGGGCGGTTGAGCAGGTGCAATCGACCTATGCCGACGACCCGGAATTTCTCGTACATATGTTGATTCTGATTTCGGGCCGTTACTACGACCTGCAGAATATCCACCTGGAACACTCGACACTGCTCAAGGCCGAGCAGTTCGCCCGCGACAGCGGCAATCCGCTCCTGCTTTACCAGGTGCACTGCAATACGGTCGAAACCGAACTTACTGCCGGCCGCAGGGCGGCAGCCCTTCAGCGGATTGCAGCGGCGCTCGAGCTCAAAGCTGTCATTGATGACGTCCCTCCCCTGGACCAGGCGGCCTGTCTTCGCGCCCAGGCCGAAATGGCGAAGGCTGACGGCGACATGGCGGCGGCGTTGGGGCACCTGGAGGAGGCCCGCGAAGGCCTCGAGAAAGGCGGACACACGAAGGGCAACGTGTACGCCGGCATTCTCAGTATCCTGGCCGGGTACAATGGCGAAGCCGGCAACCTGCTGCGAGCGCACGACTATGCGGTGCAGCTGGTCGAACTGGACATTCGCCTGGGGCGGCAGGACAGCATGCCGGCCCTGATCGCTCGTGGCTCGCTTGCCAGTAGCTTTCGGAAGTTAGGGCAGATACGGCAAGCCGCCTCGATCCTCGAGGGGGATGCCGCGGACCGGGCGGCCGCCGGGCCGGGAAAAATGTTGTACGGCGAAATCCTGGCACGACTGGAAAAACCGGATGCAGCACTGCCCCTGTTACAGGCCGCCGTAGAGGAAATTGACCGCTCCGGGCACGAGTTTTATCGCGTCCGCGCACGCCTGGCTCTGGCTGATGGGCTGCTTATCGCGGGAGACTTCGGCGATGCGGAACGGTCGCTCGAGGATGCAGCTGCTCTGATGCTCGCTGATGAACTTAAATTTAATCGTCTGCTGATCGAAGCGGATCGCTTGCGCGCCGGGATAATGCTCGGTCAGGGGCGTCTCGGCGAGGCTGAAGCGGAAATCCGTCGCGCCCGGCAGCGACACGCCGACGGCAGGCGAGACGACATCGCTCAGGCGCGACTCCTGTTGTTGCATTCCCGTCTGCAGCTTGCACGAGCCAGCCCGGACGAGGCGGCCGGGGCCGCACGTGCCGCGCTCACGCTCTTCGAGTCGAATACCCTGGAACCCGAACAAAGCGCCGATGTCGGCGAGGCGTTACTCGCACTGGCGTTAGCCCAGCTCGCCATGAATGACGCAGCCGCCGCCCGCCAGAACCTCGAACGCGCGAGCCTGTCCTTGCAGAACGGGCTCGGCCCGGATCACCGGCTGACCCTGTTGGCGGCAACACTCTCCGCGGAGTCTGCAAGATCCTGAGCTGAGCCGTCGGGGAACTCGCCGCACGTTCGGCACGCACCGGCAAAGGAGCGACGTCTTGAGCGATGTCGTCTTTCCTCCTTGCTTTCCGATATATCCGGACAGGAACCCGCAAAAGGAGAGTCCGCCATGTACCGGACTGGAATCGTATCGATCCGCCTCAGACGCTCTGGGATTGTTCTCACGGCTATGCTCGCCGTCATGAGTGAAATCGCGCAGGCGCAGCTCACCGACCTGACACAGACCCCGAATCCCATAAACGCCGGGATCGCCAAATCGCTCGAGGACCAGGTTGGCACCGGCCAAGGTGACGAGATCACACCGTATTCCTCGATTTATCTCATCAACCGCGATCCTGCCCGCGCCGTGCGTCGTGGCCGGCAACTTTTCCAACGTGCATTTACCCAGAACCAGGGCCTCGGACCGCGCGTCAACGCCGACTCGATCGGTGACATCACTGTCAACCGGGCTTTTGGTGCCGGGCTGACCAACAGTTGCGCCAGCTGCCATGGGCGCCCGCGCGGCGCCGCGGGTTTCGGCGGAGACGTGGTGACGCGGCCGGACAGCCGGGATGCACCGCACCTTTTCGGCGTCGGACTGGTCGAGATGATCGGAGATGAAATGACGCAGGATCTGCGGAAAACCCGCGAACAGGCGATCGCCTGGTCCGGTTGGCTCAAGGGGCCGATCACGCTGCCGCTCGAAAGCAAGGGAATCCGCTTCGGCAAGATAACCGCGTTCCCGAACGGGCGCGTGAATACCTCCAAAGTGCAGGGTGTCGACGCGGATCTGCGGGTGCGGCCGTTTTTTGCTCAGGGCGGCTCTTTCTCTTTACGCGAATTCATCGTCGGCGCATTCAAGGACGAAATGGGACTCGAGTCTGCGGACCCGATTTTGTGCAAGGCGACGGACCTGAACAGTCCGATGCCGATCGTCAGCCCGAGCGGCATGAGATTCGATCCGGGAACGGACGCCATGGTCCGTCCTGCGGTATGCGATCCCGGAATTGACGGAGATGATGATGGCGTAGTTAACGAGATTGACCCCGCGCTGGTCGACTATATGGAGTTCTATCTGCTCAACTACTTCAAACCGGCGCTCGGAAAACAGACGAGCCGGACTCGGCAGGGCCAGAAGCTGATGCATCAGATCGGCTGCACCGGCTGCCATACACCTGACCTCGAAGTCGAAAGGGACCGGCGGATCGCCGATGTGGAAACCCGCCACGACAAACAGAGAGGAATATTTAACCGGTTGTTCGCGACTGCAACGACGCGCTTCGATGTCGTGGACGATGGACAGTTATTGCCTAAGCTGGTACCTCAAGGCAAGTCGTTCGCGGTCACTAACATCTACTCCGACTTTCGCCGGCATGACTTGGGTCCTGCCTACCACGAGCGCGAGTACGATGGCACCTACGGCAAGGAATTCATGACCGAACCGCTTTGGGGCGTCGGAACCACGGCGCCATACGGTCACGACGGCCGCAGCATCAACCTGGAGGAAGCAATACTGCGGCACGGGGGCGAAGCACAGAAGGCGCGTGACGCTTTCGCAACGCTCGATGACAACAATCAGCGCAAGTTGGTCGAATTCCTGCAATCGCTGGTGCTCTTCCCGCCGGATGACACGGCCTCGAATCTAAATC
Organism: Woeseiaceae bacterium; assembly: GCA_041743865.1. Classification (GTDB taxonomy): domain Bacteria; phylum Pseudomonadota; class Gammaproteobacteria; order Steroidobacterales; family Woeseiaceae; genus UBA1847. The sequence continues at coordinate 31,587 of JBGTLY010000267.1, read as the reverse complement.
CGGGCGTACCGGGATCGTACACCCCGCAGGACCCGGCGATGCACGGCAGCATAAACCTTGGTGCCCTGTTTCAGGACGCAGGCGAAGGAGCGGAGTAGCCATCGTCCGGCGCGCTTGTCGAACCGGGCTTCAGCTTGCGATCGAACGCGTTCCCGCAGGAACCCAATCAGTCAGTCTCGGGGAGGAACACCTCCAGCACCGTGAAGTCGACCCATTAGAGCCCTTCGGTGGAGAAAAAAATACTTGCCGATTATCGATAAGTCGCTTATCGTTTATCGATAATACAAGGTGGAGCATTCCGATGTCCCGCAGCTATTCCGCCGCGCTGCCAATCAGCCACTTGGCGCTGCGCATCCTAATCGTGCTGAACTGGCTTTACGGCGCAGGCATCCTCTTGCTGCTGACCGCCACTTTCGTCGCCGAGCAATGGACGATGGCCGCGCTCGGTGTCCCGGACTCCTCCGAGATCCGCCGATTGATCATGCCGCTGCGTGCGATCGCCGCGCTCGGCCTGGTCGCCATTCCGCTCAATGGTACCGTCCTGAGGCGGCTACGCGCGATTGTCGAATCAGTGCGCCGGGACAATCCGTTCGTGGCGGCCAACGCAGAGCGCCTGCAAGCTATCGCCTGGGCGCTGCTCGCGCTCCAGCTGCTCAGCATGGTCATCGGCGGCATCGGCGAGGCGATCTCCACCCGGGGGTTTCCGGTGGCCATCGATGCCGGCTTTTCGACCAGCGGCTGGCTGGCCGTACTGCTGACGTTCGTTCTCGCCCGCATCTTCGCCGAAGGAACGCTGATGCGCGAAGACATCGAGGCGACGGTGTGACATGAGCATCGCCGTCAAGCTCGAAGACCTGCTGTACGAGCGTCGAATGACACTGACCGAGCTCGCGGACCGGATTGGTATCACCCTCGCCAACCTGTCGATCCTCAAGACCGGCAAGGCCCGCGCGATCCGCTTCTCGACACTCGGCGCAATCTGCACCGCGCTCTCCTGCCAGCCCGGCGACATTCTCGAGTTCATTCCGGATATGGCGGACGGCGCGCAACCTGCAGTGCGTGGTGAACGGAAGGCGCGAGCATGACCGTCCTCACCTGGGTCCATATTGCGAGCGAAGCCTTGCCATCCTCTCGGGTGCGGTAGCGGTCACCGCGCGCAAAGGTGGTTTCCTGCACATCCGGGCCGGGACCTGGTTTTTCGCATCGATGCTGGTTCTCGGGGCGACGGCGGCATTCCTGGCCTGGCTGAAGGACGGACCCCAGTCTCCGGTCGGCGGTATCCTCACCTGTTATTTCGTGGCGACATCCTGGGTCACCGCGCGACGGCGTGACGGGACGACCAGCAAGTTCGAGATCGTCGCCTGCGCGTTTGCGCTCGTTTTAGTCGCAACAATGGCATGGGAGGGCCTCACGGCCGTCGCGTCGCCGACACCTGTGGGCCGGGGGCCCCGTGTTTGCCCTCGCCGGCGTGTGCCTGCTTGCTGGCCTGGGCGACCTCAGGACGATCCTGCTGAGTCAGCTGACGGTGATTCAGCGGATCGGCCGTCACCTCTGGCGAATGTGCTTCGCCTTCTTCATCGCGACGGGTTCCTTCTTCCTCGGCCAGCAGGACGTGATGCCGGAGGCCGTCCGTGGCTCGCCGTTTCTCTTCATCCTGGCCTTCGCGCCGTTCGCCGTAATGGCGTTTTGGCTCGTGCGCATCCGCTTTAACCACTTCAATCCGCCGGATCGTGGTCTGCCTCAGGCGGGCATGTCGCCGTGTCGCCGGGTGGCCCCTCGACAATGTGATGATGGATAAAGGACAAGAACAATGACTGAAGTTTCGCCTATTCGGCTGTGGGTGATGCGGGCGATGTACCTGATCATGGCCGTCGGACTCGCGCTCATGATCTGGCCGGTGATCATCAGCCACGACCCCGAACTACCACCCATGACCGGCGTTGCGGTCGCCCTGCTCGGAACCATCGGGCTGCTTTCATTCCCGGGCTTGCGCTATCCGTTGCAGATGATTCCGCTGCTGCTGTTCGAGCTCACCTGGAAAGTAATCTGGTTCGTGGCCTTCGCCCTGCCGCACTGGCTCGACGGCACGCTCGACGACGGAATGCGCAGTACCGTCTTCGACACGTCATTCGGTATGGTGCTGCTGCTCGTGATCCCTTGGCGCTATGTATACGCAAATTACGTAATCAGGTCAGGCGACTCCTGGAAATTTTCGCGTGCTGCAACGTAGAACTTGAGAGCATAACGAGCATCGGTGATGATACGTCCGTTCGTGGGTACCAGTGGCCGCCACTGGCGTTCTGCATCGGCTGGCCTTACTTGAAAAATAATAATTCGTAATACGCGCATAAAGGAGCAGTGATGAATCTCGGCGCATTCTCGGTGAGCCTGTCCGTCAAGGATCTGGCGGTGTCCAGAAACTTTTATCAAAAACTTGGCTTCGAGGCGGTTGCAGGTAACGGCGAGCACTACCAGATAATGCGCAACGCCGATCACGTCATCGGTCTGTTCCAGGGGATGTTCGAAGGCAATATCCTGACGTTCAACCCCGGATGGGATCAGCACTGTGCCAACCTGGAGTCGTTCACCGACGTGCGCAGAATCCAGGAAAGTCTGAGGGACCAGGGCGTCGAACTGACGCGCGAAGCCGATGCCACGGGCAGCGGGCCGGAGCACATCACGCTAGTCGACCCCGACGGTAATTCGATCCTGATCGACCAGCACCGCTGACGGTTGAGGGCTTTGCCCCTGTTGCCTATTGGAGCGCTGCCTATAGGGCATACAACGCAATGTAAGTGAACGCGCCGCCCAGGTACCCGAGCAACGCCAGCAGGCTGATGTTCCGCAGGTACCAGAAAAAGTCGATCTTCTCCAACCCCATAGCGGCGACGCCGGCGGCCGACCCGATGATCAGGCAGCTGCCGCCGGTGCCGGCGCAATAGGCGAGCAGCTCCCAGAAACGGCCGTCCACGACGAAATACCCGAGCCACCCGGCCTCCGCGGCGGCCGCCGCCAGCTGGTCCGGCGTAACGAGCGGATACATCTTCATCGCGCCGGCCACGAGCGGCACGTTGTCCACGATGGCGGAAATGAGGCCAATGGCGATGTTGATGGCGTAGATGTTGCCGAGCTTTTCGCTCAGGAGTGCACCGACCTGTGCGAGGTGCCCGGCCGTCGACAGACAGGAGACGGCGAGCAGGATGCCCAGGAAGAACAGGATGGTGGTGGTGTCCACGCGCTGCAGCACCCCCGCAATAGAGAGGGGGCGCTTGTCCTCGGCATTCTTGCTGCCATGCATGATTTCCGTGACGACCCACAGCACGCTGAGGCCGAACAGGATGCCCATGTACGGTGGTAGATGCGTCACCGTCTTGAAAACAGGAACGAACAGCAAGGCGCCGATACCCAGCGCGAGCACCAGCTTGCGTTCGAACGGGGTCACGGTCTCGATACCGGTGTCGTGGGCGGTGGCGATGTCGGCGACCCGGATCTCACCCTTCAACCGGAAGCTCAGCACCAGGAGAGGTACCAGCAGGCAGACCACGCTGGGAATGAAAAGCTGCTTCATGATCGAAACCGTGGAGATCTGGCCGCCGATCCAGAGCATGGTGGTCGTCACGTCGCCGATCGGCGTCCATGCTCCGCCCGCATTGGCCGCGACGACGACGAGACCCGCGTAGAACCAGCGTTCGTGCTTATCGCTGATCAGCTTGCGCAGGAGCGAGACCATGACGATGGTGGTCGTCAGGTTATCGAGCACCGCCGACAGGAAGAAGGTAAGGAAACCGAGCACCCAGAGCAGCATCACCTTGTTACGCGTCGTGATGCGGTCCGTGATGACTTTGAAGCCCTCGTGCGCATCCACGAGTTCGACGATGGTCATGGCGCCGAGCAGGAAGAACAGGATCTCCGCGATTTCGCCCAGGTGATGGCGGACCTCGCTGGCAGCCTCCGCATCGACGCCCAGCACCAGCACGGTCCAGGTCAGGACCGCCGTCAGGATGGCCGAAGCGGCCTTGTCGACCCCGATGCGATGCTCGAAGGCGATCATCAGGTAACCTACGACGAATATGACCGCTATCAGTGCGTACATACGGGACCTCGCTGCAACCGCATTTTTAGCGGCGAGTGTATAGACTAGGCCCGGACTCTTGCCACGAAAGCCCGCATAAATATCTGATCTGCAAAGCCATTGGTGGTGAAGACTGTTGCATTCACCGCGCGGCAATGCGCAACGTTACATAACGCGGCCGACGGGGAGGGCCGGTACGCCCGTTTGAATATTTTTCACACCTCGGCAAATTTTGGCAGCAGGAACGCCTCCGGGTCCATCCCAGGGACTGTCCTATGGAACGTGCCGCCGTTTTGCAGCGCGCAAATCTCCTATGGGGCGGAACAATTGGCATGCCGTTTGCAGTAAATCTAGTACGGCGCGCCCACTCGTCGTGGGCTTTGATGAGAAACCGATAGTGTCGGAGCCAGTGTATCTTCCCTTCTTTGGAGAATTGAGATGAGCAAATTTGGACGAAAAATCGCAGCCGCAAGTGCCACTTCAGCTTTGGCTTTAGTGGCCATGAGCGCATGCGCGAAGGAGACACCGGACAACGCTTATGACAGTCCGGCTGCGGATACCCTTGAAACGGAGTCCACCACGGATGAACAAACATTAGCCATGGATGATCAAACATCGGCGATGGATGACCATACAGCGACCATGGATGACCAAGCATCAATGGCAACTAATACGGAGGATGAAGCTCGCCAGTTCGCAACAACTCTCGGCGTCTCCGAATTGAATGACATTGAGAATTGGAAAATCACACATGCCGGCGAAGAGCTGGGTGAAATCGACCGGCTCGGCGTCGACCGTAATACGGGTGAGATTCTGGCCGTCGTAGGGCTCGAGGGCGTAGTCGGCGTGAACATGAAGGAAGTCGCGATCCCCCTCAAGAATCTGAAGCAGGACGGTGACGAGGCCTTGTCGACGGACCTGACCATGGATGAACTACAGCAGAAGCGTGACATCGATCCTTGGGATGATTCTGAGGTCATCACAGAGGACGCCACGCAATAGGCCATCACTTTCGCTCTGATGGAAATAACGAAAATGCCGTTAATCTTTGATTGGCGGCATTTTTGCTTGTGCGATGGTGGTTGCGAGCAGCAGATCGGATCCGTTCACAAACTGGTCCAGTAGCGACCTTATTCGCTCGTCAGCTGCCTGATAATCCCCACCCTCTGCCAGCGCTCTCATGACAGTCAATTTGGCGCTCAGCAGTTCGTCGGTATCGCGAATCGGAAATGGCACAATTTGTCGAAACGCTTCTCGCACCTGGTAAGCAAGATCCAGCGCATCGGCGATGCGCAAGGCCTCTGTCCCGGCGGGGTGTACCTCCACCGCGCCTTCACTTAGCAGAGGAAACAGCACAGGGATTGCCGCGTATCCACTTTTGCCATCCGTCGCGAGTAGCGAAAGCAGGCGAATGAAGCGGAGGACTGCGGCCTCATCGCGCGGACTATGGCCGGGCATTTGCTGCCTGAACATCGTAGTTGCATCGACTTCTCCGATCGTCTCCACAAGCGCACGGAGTTCTTCCTTGGTGCCCAAAATCGCAGTGTAGGTGCGCATACCCACGTCGAAAGAAAGTTCGGCAGCCATCTCATCGGTCCGTTTGCCGGCTTGCTCCGGCAGGCGAGTCTCTTTCGGTGCCTTTACCGTCGCCAGAAATCTGCAGTGAGAAAACTCGGTCTGCAGGAAGAGATAGCGGTAGCGCTCCGGCTGACCCGGTGCGTTCACGAACAGCGCATCCGGAAGTCCACTGGCCACGGCGAGCAGACTGCTCACCGCTGCGTCGTTGCCGCTGGCGAACACGGGACAAATCTGCATGGGGAAGATTTGGCTCTCATTGTCCACAACGCCCAGCAGATGCTCGCTTAGCAAATCAAAGTACGTCGCAACAAAGAATGCCGGCCGGTCGACGGGTGTCAGAGACCGGTAGGTTGCCACCACCTTCGCCAAGCGGCTTTGTAGCGACGCCGGAAGCAATTCATCGTTGAGCATCGGGGTTGTCGCAAGGAAACCTGGCCAGGTACTCGTCAACCCGGGGTCGTGCAGGTCGAAGATCTTGACGCCGAACGGCGGGACGTCTGAGGTATTCTCGTGTTCGTCTACCGGGGGTTCCACCCAAACCTCAGCGGTGTTGGCCAACGCTGCAGCACAATGGAACAGCAAAGCCACGGCCGCGATAGTCCTCATGAGCAATCCGGCCGCGGAGATATGTGAGCCGGTGTCTTCTGCGTTCCGTGCACGACCGTTCCCTGTATTAGATACAAGGATCTTTTTATGTCATGGAGGCGTGAACACGCAGGCTACTGGTTCACAGAATTGGCAGAAAGTTCGCGTAGACAGGGCCCCTGTCTGCAACCTTCCGCAAGCGTCGACTACGCTCGGCGCCGTCGCCAGGCTGCGAATTCGCTTACAGGTACAGCATCACCGCCCACACCGCAAACAGCAGGATGGTCGCACCGAAAAGGAACCCGAGAAACAGCACCAGCCTGCGCCGCCACATCGGTACCCCGTGGTGTCCGAGGGCGCCTGGCGGCATCGCGAAGGTGCCGAGCGCCCGGACGACGACTTCAATCGCTTGTTCACGGACAAGGTACTCGAGGTGATCGACGGTTACAGCCCGGACATGATCTATTTCGATTCGAGGTCCGGACATATAAGGGTCGACTACCGCAAGGAGATCGTGTCCCGTTTTAAGGAGAGTCCGGAGTACAGCGGTATCCTGAACAAGGAAAAGGCCCGGATGAACCAGATTGCGGACCGCGTCTGGCAGATCGAGGAACCCATCACCACCTTTGCGTGGAACTACTACGAGGACATGGTGCTCCGGCCTGCCCCGGATATTCTTCACTCCCTCGTGGATGTGGTCAGCAAGAACAACATCTATCTGCTGAATATCGGTCCCCGAGCCGACGGGATTATCCCCGATGACCAGGCGCGCAGATCCTGCTGGACATCGGCAAGTGGCTGGCAAGGAACGGCGAGGCTATTTACGGCACACGTCCCCGGTATACCTATGGGAAGGGTCCGGCGAAGATTCCGAGTTGGCCTACCACGAGTTGAGCTACACGGCCGCGGATGTCCGCACACCACCAAGGGTGAGACGCTTTACGCCGTTCTGCTGGGCCAGCTGATGGCGGTTCACAAATTACGCTTTCAGCGTTTGCCGAGGATTTCCTTCCACACGACCTGGAAATCCTCGACGTTTCTTTGCAGGAGCCGGGTGAAGGCGTTGAGTGGGATCACGCGCGGAGCGGACTGTCGATCGAGCTTCCGGATGAGTTGCCGAGCGAGATGGCCACGGTACTGAGGATCCAGAACCTGGCACTTTAAAACGCCGGGGGCGGCTTCTCGTCACAAATCAGCGTACGAAACCGAACTGGCGTAGTGCCTCCAAGCTGGACGATTTCAGGCGATACCGCCATCACCGAACGCCGTCAATTCTGGATCGCGTATGTTCAATCCGCCAGACTCATCGGCTCATGTTCCGAGGATGCCTTTTTTCTCTTTCTTTGCTTTCTTCGCGGCCTTTTTCTCCTTGGGTGTCATTGCCGCTACTTTCTTGGTCTCACGGTTGCTTCGTTGTTCCTTGCTCATCGGACTGTCTCCAGCTGTGTGTCGTAATGGCGTGCTTCGTGCACACCCAGGGTGCGCAGCTAGCGCGCAGGATCTGCATTTCGTCATCGGTAAGGCGCAGACGCTCCAGTGCGGCGATCTGGCCGGCCGGCGACAGCACATTATAGTCTGACCCGAACAGGAAGCGCTGCAGGCCTATCCGTCGCATCGCCTCGCTGAGCGCCGCGACAATCTCCGGCCCTTCCTCCGGCGCCGGCACGTAGGACAAGTCGAACGACACGTGCCGGGTACGGGGATCGTCTGCCGCAATGAAATCGGCGAAGAGATTCAAGATGTCAGCATGATGGTCCCGCCTGAAGGGATAGCCGCCGCCGGCATGCGCGAGTTGCACGAACGAACTACCGGCATGCGGCAGCACGGACTCGATGAATATCCGCGCCTCGGCTGAACCGAAGTCACCGCCGCCGATATGCACGGCGACAGGCAGCCCCTGCGCCGCGCCTGCGTGCAGCACTGCGGCAAGCCGCCCCCGGTGATCCGCATCGTGGAGATCGACGGCCGTGGCCGTGAGGTGCAGTTTCAGGCCCACGAGGATCTCGCTGCCGCGCCATGCGTCGAGTTCTGTAATTGCGGACGCCGAGAGCGGGTCGACGGACAAGAAGCCGACCAGGCGACCGGCTGAGCGGGAGACCTCTGCGGCCGTGAACTCGTTCTCCTGGCGTACGCGTCGCGTGATCTCGTCCGGATCGAGGCCGAGCTCAGGAAGGCCGTAAAGATACGCGGAGGAAAACACGGCGCCGCGCCCGATGGATGCCGAATCGAGCGCAGCGATGGCGTCGTCTGCAGAGACAATCGCCGGGTCGTGATCATCCACGCAGTCGCCGATCCGAACGCAGATATCCGGCGAGGCGACGTGCATGTGGTGATCGGCACGCCAGGTCGGCACCGGCGCGTTGATACCGCTTTCCTGCGCGCGTAGCGGCGCGCTTGCGGCGGCCGCAAGACAGCACGCCAGGAACAGTGCGCGTGCATCACCTGCGACAGCGGTCGGCAAAGTACTTCTCCATTCGGGGCGAAGCAACAATGGAGCCGCGGGTCAGCGTCTTGCCCTGTGGCCCCGGGCGAGTATTGCACATGACACGGACCTGGGAGCCAGAGGTGCAGGTACAGCACCCTTGGCGCTGGGTAACTTGGCCGGGGGCGGAATCGAAGCACCGACACGCGGATACACACCGGGATCGATGGATCGACCCGCGCGTATTTGCCGGCGTATGATGACCGACATGCGACGAGTCCTCTTGATCCTGACGCTCCTCATGACCATGGGCAGCATCGCTGATGAGAAGGGTCATCCGGTGCGGCTCGCGGTCATCGGGCTGACCCATACACACGTTCACTGGATCTTCGAGAGCGAGTCGCGCGAGAACTTCAGTATCGTGGGCATCGTCGAACCCGATCGCCGTCTCGCCGAGCGTTACAGTCGGCAGCACGGCTTCGACATGGACCTCGTCTACGAGTCCATGGACGCAATGTTCGAAGCGACAAAGCCCGAGGGCGTGGCGGCCTTCGGTTCCATTTACGAGCATCTCGCCGTGGTGCAGGCGGCTGCGCCGCGGGGTATTCACGTCATGGTCGAGAAGCCGCTGGCCGTGAGTCTCGAGCATGCAAAGAAGATGCAGGCGCTCGCCGAGATGCACGGCATCGAGTTGCTGACCAACTACGAGACGTCCTGGTACCCGAGCAATCACGCGGTCAAGTCCATCGTCGACAGGGGCGAGATCGGCGACGTTCGCAAGGTCGTCGTGAACGACGGCCACCGGGGCCCTGTCAAGCTCGGCATCAACGAAGAGTTCCTCGACTGGCTGCTCGATCCCGAGCAGAACGGTGCCGGCGCGCTGTTCGACTTCGGATGCTACGGTGCAAACCTGATGACCTGGGTCATGAAGGGAGCCCGGCCGACCAGCGTGACGGCGGTGGTTCAGCAGCTGCAACCCGGCAACCACCCGCACGTCGATGACGAGGCGACAATTATCCTGACGTACCCGACAGCCCAGGCGGTCATCCAGGCATCCTGGAACTGGCCGATCGGGCGCAAGGACATGGCCGTCTATGGACTTACGGGCGTGGCCTACGCGGACGATCGGTGGACGCTGCGGGTACGGATGGCCGAGGGCTACGACGGATTCGAAGAGGAAACGGAGGTGCTGCCGGAACGGACGCCGCCGTTCCACGACCCGTTTGCAATGTTCGCTGCGGTGATTCGTGGCAAAGCGGACTTGCCGGCGGATGATCTTTCGTCGCTCGAGAACAATATGATCGTGATGGAGGTCCTCGAGGCGGCGCGTGAGAGTACCGAGACGGGTCGAACGGTTTTCATAGCGGCGGACTGACAGCTGCGCTGGACAATCAGCGCCTCTTCCCCCTCGCTCCCTTCCACTCGCGGTTCAATCGGTTGAGATCGAAGCCTTTCGGGTCGAGAACGCCGCCGATCCAGCGCAAGTTCGCCGCGTGCTGCTCGTGACTTCGATCGGAGATAGCGGTGAGGAACGATGCGGACCGCCGACATCGTCCGGTGGCCCGGCATTCTCGCCGGCTATGCACAGCGGCAGCTGAATGTCCTCGACCAAGCGGGCGGGCGGCGTTTCGATGACGATGCGCAGCCGCCAGTCGTCGCCCACGTCGTAGAGATACTCGAACTCGCCGGCCGTACCTAGCTCGGCAACAACCCTCGCGACGACCACGCGGCGCCCCTTAGAAGGCGGTGCGCAATGCGGGGCCGAGACCGGCCAAATTGCGGGACATGCGCGTTCAATTGCGGCAAGTCACCTGATTCGTCAGCCCTTTGCAACAAGCGCATCGACCGCATCGAATAGCGACCTGAGACCGGCAGAAACGTCATGGATCCGGCCGTTCAGGAAGATGCCGGGCGTGCTCCGCACGCCGCTCTGCTCGCCGTCCGCGATCTGAGCCTTGACCATGGGCAGCCAAGCACGCTCCCGCGTCTCTCGGTGGTAACGGTTCATATCAAGGCCCAGGCTTGCCGCGTAGTCCCGCAGATCCTGAGGCCTGAGCCGCGACTGGTTTTCGAACAGCAGGTCGTGCATCGGCCAGAATTGGCCTTGCGCTCCCGCGGCTTCGGCGGCCTCAGCCGCCTGTACGGCGTACGGATGGACCCCTTCCAGCGGGAAATGCCGGTACACGAGCCGTACTTGGCCCGCATGGCGGGCGAGAAGCTGCTTGAGAGCCGGCGCGACCTGCTTGCAGTTCGGACACTCGAAGTCGCCGTATTCGACCAAGACGACTGGTGCATCCGCCGGGCCTGCCAGATGGTCCACCTCAGTGACTGGTGTTGCGAGCTCAAACGGTCGGGGACGTACGATAGTCATACGAGATTCCGTTAAAAGTGGGCTACGGTGCCGGCCACCGCCCGGATTGTCCGCACCCGAAACAGTGGCAGGCTGTGCCGTAATTATTGACCATCGCTGTGACGTCTGGAATACCGATATCGGTGAACCGATACCATCGTCCTATCGATTGGTCCTTGTGCACCTGATGTGATCTCTACGGTCGGCCGAATTCGAGAGGACACTTGAGACTCGTCGCAGGCTACGGGCGAGCCGCCATCGAGAGTGTGGCGGACCCGTACGGTCCTAGGAGAGTGGTTTGAACATTTGTGGAGAAATCAATTTCGACATAGTCGAGCAATCCGCGGACCGCGTCCTAGGAACGATGCCTGTGTTGCCGGGCATCCTGAATCCGTTTGGCGTCGCTAATGCCGGCGCAATACTATGGTTCGCCGATGTGACGACGAGCCACACTCCGTCAAAGTGAATGCGCACGTGATTCGGTTCTCCTTTGACTTCCGCTGCCATCGCCAGGTCAGCGCTCGGCCACTTGTTAATCCGAGTCCAGTCACCTTCACGTTCCATCACTTGATTCCTCCTGAACCAGCCCCATATTGGAACTCCGGAAGACGGCAGTGGCAATTACATCAGAAGGCGAAAAACACGAATATTGGACGTTGGTATCGCCGATACCTCGGTCTAATGGAGCGTCCCTCGCCCATGTCGTTTCATCGGGCCGGAGCATCGTCGCAACAGCGTGTTCCTGGCGACAAGCCGACTGGAGGAAAAGGCAATGCAAAAATTCAACCGGAATGAGGATGCCCTGTCGCGGCTCACCTCTCAGCAATATAGAGTGACGCAGGAAGGCGCCACGGAGGCTCCTGGAACCGGCGAGCATTTGCACAACACGGAGCCAGGCATATACGTCGATGTCGTATCGGGTGAGCCGCTGTTCGCATCGTCCGACAAGTTCGATTCGGGATGCGGATGGCCGAGCTTCACGAAGCCCATCGAACCTGCGAATGTCAACGAAGTGCAGGACAGGACGTACGGCATGGTCCGCACCGAGGTGCGTTCGACGCACGCCGACAGCCACCTCGGGCACGTGTTTCCCGACGGCCCGGAGGACCGTGGCGGTTTGCGCTATTGCATCAATTCGGCTTCGCTGCGATTCATTCCCCGCGACGCGATGGAAACAGAGGGCTACGGGGCCTATCTGGAACAAGTGGAGGACGTACGATGAAAGAGGAACGCGCAGTTCTTGCCGGCGGCTGCTTCTGGGGAATGCAGGAACTCATCCGCCGTTACGATGGGGTTATCTCGACGCGCGTCGGCTACTCCGGCGGTCACGTCGCTAACGCCACCTACCGCAATCACGAAGGGCACGCCGAAGCAATCGAGATCATCTTCGATCCTGCCCGTTTGAGCTTTCGGGAATTGCTGGAGTTCTTCTTCCAGATTCACGACCCGAGTACCCGCAATCGCCAGGGCAATGATGTCGGCTCAAGCTATCGCTCGGCGATCTTCTACACGAGCGGCGAGCAGCAGCGGATTGCAGAAGACACGATCGCCGACGTCGACGCGTCCGGCTTATGGCCAGCCAAAGCCGTGACGGAGGTCGTGCCGGCGAGCGACTTCTGGGAGGCGGAGCCCGAGCATCAGGACTATCTGCAGGTGCACCCCGGCGGCTATACCTGCCATTTCGTTCGGCCGGGCTGGAAATTGCCGATTCGCAAGGACAAGGTAAAGCAGGCGTAAACGCTGCAGTTTTCGCATACCCGGATATGTCGCGGGCCTGCCAGCGCTGCGGCCTATCGCCTTCTCTACTCCGAGCAGGTTAAATCCGTTCATACCGGACACAGTGATAACTATGTGTCCGGAATAAGGTGTAACCATGTGACCGGTTAACAACTTAAGTTAGATGGTGGCCAGGGGCGGAATCGAACCACCGACACGCGGATTGTCAGGCAGGCCGAATAGCTGATTATTTGCGGGTTTTCTACGGGTTACCGGGGCGTCCGTTTCGACCTGCGCATGGCCATGCACGACCGTGCAGCGCCCGTTCACGCAAAAAACACGCACTTTTCCACTAATTACGCTTGTCGTTACTAGTTACGCGGCGCATACTGTCAGTGTGAAATGTGCCAGTTCCCGTATCGGGTAGATTAGTTTGGCTATCAAGAGCTTCGCGAACAGGGATACGCGCGCTGTTTTCGAGGGCGAAAGTCCCAGGATCGTGCCGCGAAACGTGTTGAAGCGAGCTTTCTCTGGCAGGATGGCAATGCGTACGACGTTGAAATCGAGGATTACCACTGAGAGAAGGATCATGACAAAGCGAGCACCTATTCATCCGGGTGAGATTCTGCAGACGGAGTTTCTCGACGAACTTGAGCTTTCCGCCTATGCGCTGGCCAAGGCCCTTCGGGTGCCCGTCAATCGAATCACAGGGATCGTCAAAGGCGAGCGGGCAATCACTGCCGACACTGCACTCCGGCTCGCCCGGTTTTTCGACACGAGCCCGGAGTTTTGGATCAACCTCCAATCGCACTACGAGCTGGAAGTCGCCAGTCGGAAGGGAGCGCGGATAATCGAGCGCGAGGTCCAGCGGATGGCTAACGGTTAATAATGAACAACCCAGGCGAAATTGGCGGCCATAGACAGTCAGCGCCTCCGCCCCCTCGCTCCCTCGCTCCCTTCCACTCGCGGTTCAATCGGTTGAGATCGAAGCCTTTCGGGTCAAACACGCCGCCTATCCAGCGCAGATTCTCCGTCGCGAGTCTGATCGTCGGTTATTTTTCAAAGACTTACCGAGACGTTTGTTGCGTCATTTGCATCGCGGTGCAGGACAATGCAGAGCCAGTTCACGCAACATTCACGCGGCAGTTCATCTCAAGCACCTGTGAAGTGAGTGCAACATGCGGCTTTACATCTCCTTGCGCGAGGCCGGGTCGGAGCAGGAAGATAGCCCGGTGGCTGGTCAGTTGGTTGCTTGAGAAATCCTTCGGCACCTGATCTTTTTTGACACAGAGATTGTCGATGAGTCCTGAAGCGGACGATGGTCAAAACGATGACCAAGGCGCCCTGGAGAGCGTCGACTCCTTTTATGAGGACGCCTACCGGGAGCTTCGCCAACTGGCGCGAGCGAGGCTGAGAGCCAGCGGTCGCAACACGCTGCTCGACACCACCATGCTGGTGCATGAGTCCTACCTGCGCTTATCCCGCAACAGCGAACTGGCGTTTCCGGATCGGACCCGATTTCTCGTTTATGCAGGACAAGCAATGCGATCAATCATCGTTGACATCGTGCGACAACGTAAGAGCGAGCGGCACGGCGGCGCGCTGGCGCGCGTGACGCTGAATTCGCAGCCGGCAAACGGCATGGCGGGCGACGAGGACGATATTCTGCGTATAAACGAGGCGCTGGAGCAGCTGGCTGAAGTGGACAAGCGGATGGCGAACATAGTGCAGATGCGATACTTCGCCGGCCTCACGGAAATTGAGATCGCCGAAGCACTCGGAATCACAGACCGCACGGTACGACGCGACTGGGAGCAGGCGAGGCTGTTTCTGGCGGACGCGCTGAAATAATGCGCTCACGCACACACCATGTGGTGTAGTACGTGAAGCACAATTTTGAGCTGGGTCCGGGCGACTGGGAGGCACTTCGCGAGTTGCTGCAGGCCGCACTCGAAATGGAACCGGAGAATCGCTCGGAGTGGATCGAGAGCCTGGGCCCTGAGAAAGACGATTTCAAACCGCGACTGCGCGCGCTGCTATCGCACGCGGGCAATTCATCGAGCGCTGCCATTCTTGATACTCCGCCGAAGTTTGGGCCCGAACCACTAGCGGCGGCCGGCGAACTGGATGGTCGACGGAACGGCGACCTGGTCGGGCCCTATCGACTGCTTCGCATTCTCGGCCAGGGTGGTATGGGAAACGTGTGGCTGGCCGAGCGCGATGACATGCTGCAACGCCGTCAAGTGGCGTTGAAACTGCCGCGCGTGATGACGGACCGCGCGCAGCTGGCCGAACGGCTTGCTCGCGAGCGCGAAATCCTGGCCGGATTGAATCACCCGAACATTGCACGTTTGTACGATGCCGGAATCGCGGCCGACAGCCAGCCTTACCTGGCGCTCGAGTACGTCGAAGGTGAGTGTATCGACGTCTACTGCAGCCGCAAGCAGCTCGACATGAGCGACCGTCTGAGGTTGTTTCTGCAGGTAGTGCGAGCAATTGCTTATGCGCACGCGAGTCTCGTTGTTCACCGGGACCTCAAGCCTGGCAACATGATGGTTACCGACACGGGCGAGGTGCGATTGTTGGACTTCGGCATTGCAAAACTGCTCGAACACGGCAGCAGCAAAGAAACCCAGTTCACGCGAATGACCGGCAGGGTGCTGACACCGGACTATGCTGCGCCCGAGCAGATCAGCGGCAAAACGGTTACGACTGCCGCCGATGTTTATGCACTTGGCGTCGTCCTGTTCGAGTTGCTGACCGGAGTTAGACCGTACCGGCTGAAGCGCGACTCGCAGGCCGCACTCGAAGAGGCGATCGTACAATCAGAAGTAGTGCGGCCCAGTACGGCGGTAACGGTTCCCGCATTGAGGCGCCGTTTGCGCGGCGACCTTGACACCATTGTGCTCAAAGCATTGAAGAAGGAACCCTCGGAGCGCTATGCGACCGCAAACGCTCTGGCGGAGGATATCGAACGGTACCTTGCGCGCCAGCCGGTACTTGCGCAACCCGACAAACGATCCTACCGATTGCGCAAGTTCATTGCCCGAAACCGGCTTGCTGTCGCGGCAGCCAGCTCGGTATTCATCGCCATTCTTGCCGGTTCCGGAGTTTCGATCTGGCAGGCGCGTGAGGCGCGTATTGGTCAGCAACGCGCCGAGGAGGTCAAGAATTTCATCGAGTCTATCTTTCGCGACGCAGATCCATTCAGTTCCGGCGCCGAACCGACGGTCAAGGGATTGCTCAAGCAAGCGGAGGACAGGCTTATCGGGCGTTTCGCTCGGCAACCATCTTTACGTGTCGAGCTTCTGACGACACTGGCAAGCGCATACATCGGAATCAACGAGTTTGAATCCGCGGAGAACCTGCTGAATGAGGCAGTCGGCATTGGCAAGAGTGAACTCGGGCCGCTGGATGGATTAACGCTTCGTGCGCGTATCGCGATGACTACGGTGTACCGGTTTCGCGGGCAGTTGGCGGAAATGCAGGCTGCATTGGAGGCCATACAGACGGACTTGCAGAGTGCCGACACGGTGTTCCCGGCCGATCGATTGCTTGCCGCTGAAAACAGCGCACACCTTGCGATAGACCAGGGTCGCTTTACCGACGCCGAGGCGGCGGCACGTGATGCGCAGCGAATCGCACTTCAGTATTTCGACGAGTACAGCGAGCAAGCTGCGAATACGGCGATGTTGGTAGCTGTGGCGCTCACGTTCGGACCGAATCCGGAGAGCGCGCCGGAGGCCAGCCGGCACGCGCTGGATCTCGCATTGAAAGTTCACGGCGCTGAGCGGCCACACGCGAGGGTACTGGATGCCCGAGCGATCCTCGGGAAATCACTCGGTAATGCGGGACGGTATCAGGAGGGAGCCGTAGAGCTGAAGCAAGTCGTTGAAGAGGCCGCGCAGTT
Organism: Woeseiaceae bacterium; assembly: GCA_041743865.1. GTDB lineage: Bacteria > Pseudomonadota > Gammaproteobacteria > Steroidobacterales > Woeseiaceae > UBA1847. The sequence goes on along the minus strand of JBGTLY010000267.1, from coordinate 14,954 downwards.
GCTGGGCCCGGATACGGCAATGATCGGCTTTTATTCAGCCGATATCGCGCGCTTCCTGCTGGAGACCGGTGATCTCCATGGCTCGCTCTCCTACAGTCAGCGCTCGTTACAGGTGTTGTCTGCTCTTGTTGATGCAGATACTTATACGTTGGCTGCCGCGCACTATAACGTTGGTCGCGCACAGCTGGCACTCCGGCAGACAGAATCCGCGCTTCAGTCTTTTCTCGCGGCCCGTTACGGCATGACAGAGGCGCGCGGGCGGGACAGTGCCGTCGTTCGCAACGCAACAGCGCATGTCGCGCAAACGCTCGCATTGCAGGGAAATATCGCAGAAGCCGAAAGCGAGATCGAACCTGAGATTGATTTTTTTCGAGACGCGAGTGGCCTGCTAAAATTCCACGGGCTTCATGTCGCCGGGATCCTGAAACGTATTAGCGGACAATGGGCAGCTGCGGACGAGTTGCAGCGCGCCGCAAGGGCGGCGATCAGCGATGGTGACATCGACGCACGTAGAAGGGCATTAGTCGAAACCGAGTTCCTGTTGATTTCTGTCGATCAGGGCGACTTCGAAGCCGCAGTACGACGCGTGAATGCATGGTCGAGAACCCTTTCCGAAGCGCCTCCAGTAACACCGGACGACGCGGATCGCCTTCTGGCCGTCGGCCGGGCGTATCTGGGTGCCGGTCGTCCCGATATGGCGATCGCTCCGCTGCGCGCAGTCGACTCCTACTGGCGCGACTTTGATGCACAAAGCCATTGGGCAAGGGATTCCGCCTACTGGCTCTCCGAATGCGAACGTGTGCTGGAGCAAGTGCTTAGGCCACGCGCGGACGCACCGTAGCGAAAAGACCCTCATTCGCATCGATAGCGGGTGACGTGACTACCGGACTGAACTTCATATCGTGGCCGAAGGACGACGTTTTCTCGGAATCGTCCCGGCGTCGGGGAGGATTGTCCGCTTTCCCTGGTTCGCTTCGTTACTACCTGTATCAGGAAAGTTTTCGGAGCGAACTATGGACAATCCGGACAACAAGGCTGTCGATGCGTTCTCGAAAGTGCCCGGCTCGCATGCAGGTACGTGGCTTGGCAATAGTGGAATTCTGCTTGCAATCGCCCTGGTCGGAATGCGCCCCGCATCAGCCGCAGGCTTGGATCTGGGCGCTCAGCTTACGCTGACGACGGATTATGTTTTTCGCGGCGTGTCGCAAACGATGTCATCGACGGCGCTGCAGGGAAGCCTGGACGTTTCCCATGAAAGCGGCTTTTTTGCTTATGTCTGGGGTTCGAATGTTGACTACGTTGCGGATGTTGCCCCCGACGACGGGGCCAATATTGAAGTCGACGTCCTGGTTGGTTATTCACAGGGGATCTCCGATCGTGTCGCCGTAACAGCAAGCTGGGTCCGATATGTGTATCCCGGCATGCGAGATGAGATTTGCTACGACTTCAGTGAGTGGACGGGTACCGTAACTCTCGACGATATGCATAGCGTGGCGGTCGCGTACTCGCCGGATGCATTTGGCAGCGGCGGGTCGAGTCTTTACTACAGTGTTTCGACAGCATTTGACCTGCCCGCGAATCTTGAGCTGGCACTGCAGTTGGGGCGATACGATCTGCGGCATTCCTATGGAGAATTCTATGATCATGCGACGGCCTCGATCGCCGGCAGCCTCGAAAAGCTGACATGGACGTTGGACTATCACCTGACCAGTAGCGATACAAAAATGATCTTTCAGGAATCGACGGTCACGCCAGGATTCGTACTCAGTTTCAGTGTGTCTTTCTGAGTTGCCACCCGTTCACAATTCTTCAATGGAGACACGCTAATGGATACCTGTACGTTTGGGGAGCATCTGACTATTGATGGGTATGGCGGTGACTTCGAGGCTTATGAATGACCGCGCTCGCGTCCAGCATTGCCTGAATGAATTGCCGGAACTGCTGGGAATGCGGCCTCTGGCGCAGGCGATGGTCAGGTGGGCAGAGCCCAATGATTTCAAGAATCCCGGCGGCTGGAGCGGGTATGTCTTGATTGCTGAAAGCCATCATACGTTCCCGCATCGCTGCTTTCTCAGCGCCGACGTCTATACGTGTCGGGAGGGCACTGACGTTGAAGAAGTCACTCAGTACTTTACCGAGCTCTTTGGACTGACGGACACGGATACATGCTTTTTCAAGCGGGGTACGAAGTATCCGGTGCACAACCTCGTGTCCGCATTTGCCGAGAGCACAGTGCAAGCCCGATAGTGGTGGCACGAGCATGGTACGAAGTATGAGCACAATGTTGCACATCGGGTTGATTGTTCTCGCGGTAGCGGCTGTCGCGATCGCAGACGTTTTCCTAAAGAAGGCATCGCTTGCAGGTGACTTTGTGCAGGCCATGAGAAGCCGATGGATGGTTGCCGCTATCGGATTGTATCTCTATCAAATGTTTTTCTTCACTTACGTGTTCGTGGCGGGATGGCGATTGAGCGTCATTGGCATGATGCAGACTGTGCTTTATGCAATCATCGTGCTTGGCGTCGGCGTTCTCTATTTCAAGGAATCTCTGACGACGGGACAGTGTATCGGCATGGTGTTCGCTTTTACCGGGGTGGTGTTGATGAACATCGAATCCTGAGCAACGTCACGATCACCTATCCAATGCTCGTGTGCTCGTTTCTCTCGTCTGCAATGCCTGTATTGTCGTGCTTTTCATTCGCCAGCCGGCGCGGGTCCACCGAGCGTAATTCGGACCTGATGCGTGCGGCCATCGTCGAGCAATGCAATGTGGTGGTCGTCCGGTGAAGAGTGTTGACCGTCGATCACGACCGCCGCAACGCCACCGGTCACGCCGGACGGATTTTCGACACCGATTTCGTAACGCGAGCTGCGATAATTGAACACGAGATCGTAGCGTGGCCAGTTCGCGGGAATACATGGCGCGATCGTGAGCCTGGCACCCTGCTGGTGAAAGCCGAGCATGGCTTCAATCCCCGCCCGGTACAACCAGCCGGCGGCACCGGTGTACCAGGTCCAGCCACCACGGCCCGTATGCGGAGCAACCGAATAAACATCCGCCGCCAGCACGTAGGGCTCCACCTTGTACCGCTCCATACCGGCCATCGACGACGCGAGATGCACGGGATTCAGCAGTGCGAACAGTGACGCGGCGGCGTCCCCCTCTCCGAGTTTCGCCAGTGCGAACACTGACCACGTAGCCGCGTGTGTGTACTGACCGCCGTTTTCACGCAGCCCGGGCGGGTAGGCCATGACGTATCCCGGATCGTGTGCCGTGTGTTCAAACGGTGGCGTGAACAACAGTGCGAGTTGGTCGTCGGGCCGGATAAGCTCGGTCATAACGGAAGCCATCGCCTGCCCGGCGCGTGCAGGATCGGCGGCCCCCGACATCACGCTCCAGGACTGCGCGATGGAATCGATCCGGCATTCATTGGCGAGCGCCGAGCCGAGCGGCGTGCCGTCATCGAAATAACCGCGGCGATACCACGCGCCGTCCCAGCCGTCGCGCTCGAGCGCCTTCTGCAGCGCTGCCGCATGTGCCAGCCAGCGCGACGCGCGTGCAGGGTCGCGTTCGCTGGCGTACGGCGCAAACCTGGTGAGCGTTGCATACAGAAACCAGCCGAGCCACACGCTCTCGCCACGCCCGCCCGCACCCACCCGGTTCATCCCGTCGTTCCAGTCGCCGGTGCCGATCAGTGGCAGGCCGTGCGCGCCGAGTGCAAGGCTGTCATCCAGCCCGCGCGCGCAATGCTCAAACAGGCTGGCCGTGTAGTCGGTAATGCGAGGCTGGGCGAATGCTTCGTGGGCGCCAAGCTCGAGTAACGGTCCATCAACAAACGGCACTGCTTCATCGAGGACCACTGTGTCACCGCTGCTCGCGACATAGTGCGCCGTGACATACGCCAGCCAGATCCGATCATCACTGATTCGCGTGCGCACACCCTGGCCGGTCGTCGGCAGCCACCAGTGCTGCACGTCCCCTTCCGGGTACTGGCGAGCGGCTGCACGCAGCAGATGTGCCCGCGCGATTTCGGGCCGCGCAGTGACGAGCGCCATCGAGTCCTGCAATTGATCACGAAAACCATAGGCGCCGCTTGCCTGGTAGAACGCTGCACGTGCCCAGGTGCGGCAGGCCAGCGTCTGGTAGAGCAGCCAGCCATTGAGCATGAGATCCAGCGCGCGATCCGGCGTCCTGACCTGGATCACATCCAGTGTCTGCGTCCATTGCGCTTGCACCGACGCCAGTACTTCATCGATATCCGCTTCGCGATACGTCGATACCAGCGCCCGGGCAGCGGCGACATCGTCGGTCTGACCGAGCAGAAACACGAGCTCGGCGCTGCCGTTCGCTGTTACATCAAGCATCGTGCGTAAGGCACCGCAAGGGTCGAGTCCTGCACCGGTACGATTTGACAGCGGTGCGGAGTCCTCGAGTGCCGCGGGCCTGTCGAGCCGGCCAAGGCGGCCTATGAATTCGCGCCGGTCACCGGTCCATTCGGTTTGATGCCCTCCTAGATCGATGAACGCAACGCGGGACCCGAACAGGACATGCATTGGATTGGTGGCGAACAGCGCGCCCGTCGGCGTATCCATCGCCGTGCTCACGAAGGGCGCGCAAGCCGCGCGCGACGTGCCCAACACCCATTCGGCATAGCCCGTCACCGACAGATGCCGATGGCGTCCTGCCGTGTCCCGGACGGTCAAGCGGCAGATCTTGACCGGGTCATCGAGGGGTACGAAGACGAGAAGCGTCAGCACCAGGTCGTGTGCGACATGCTCGAAAATGCTGTAGCCATGGCCGTGCCGCACCGTGTAGTGGCCATCGGCATGGCACAGCGGTGCACGCGTCGGTGTCCAGTACTCGCCCGTGGCCAAGTCACGCACATACAGGATCTCGGCGATCGGATCACAGGCCGCGTCGTTGGACCAGGGCGTCAGCTGGTTTTCGCGGCTGTTCAATGCCCACGTATAGCCCCCACCCTCGGCCGACACCTGGCAACCAAAATTCGCATTGGCAATTACGTTGATCCACGGCGCGGGTGTGATCTGATCGCCGTGCAGTTTAACGACATATTCGCGCCCGTCAGCGCCGAATCCGCCGAGACCGTTAAAGAATTCGAGGTCGGTCTTCGGTGGGGCCGGAATCGCCCGACGTGTCGGCCGCGACGGGGTGTCCGGCACTGCCGTATCGACTCTCGACGTATCCACCAGGCGATTCAGCTGCGCTGCCAGGCTGCCGCGCTCAGCGACGATCACAACCCGTGCGACCGCGCTCAGCACGCCGCGGGTTTCGTCTGATATCAGATCCGTGCGGAGCGTGAACACCGCGCCATAGCCATCCGCCTCGCCGAGATGCAGCCGCGTATGACTCATGCGCACCGCGGTATCGATGGCGTTCTGCAAATCCTGGACATAGGACGCTGCACGCTCGTTGAGGATCACGAGATCCAACTCGAGGTGTTTGAGGCGCAGGTATTCATGGGCCTGGAGCAACTGGCGCACAACGGCGATGTCCTCGCCATGTTCGATACGCAGCAGCACGATCGGCCGGTCACCGGATATCCCCTGCGCCCACAAGGCAGCCCTCGGGCCGCTGCCACGCAGGATAGTCTTGGAAGAGGGTCGCAGCGCCGGATCGGCATAGATGACATGGCCAGCGAGACGCTGGAACAGATCGGCTTCCTCTGCGGTAACGCCGAGATGCAGCAACAGCGCCTGCGACTGGGTCCAGGCCAGTGTCTCGGCACGGTCGAAGGCGTTCGCGTCGTGATGCTTCTCGAGCAGGTCGAAGGCACTTTCGCGCGACGCTGCGGCGACCGTCCAGCATGAGAGATGCACGGTCCTGCCGGGCGGAATACGGACCGTGCTGCGCAGCGCAAAAACCGGGTCGAGTACCGTGCCCACGGTGTTCGACATTGGACCCGCCGCGTGAATCGCGGCCGGTGCCTGGACCCCGCCCCCGCGCCCCAGAAAGCGCGCGCGATCGGTTTCGTATTCACGGTCCCGCAGCTCTTCCCCTTGTACGGTCATCTGCTGCCCGACCCAAACCTCCACGTCCGACGGATCGCGCCGACGTCGTGTAGCGAGCAGGGCGCGGAACCGCGGCAGGTACTCGGTCTGCACGAACAGCTTCGAGAACGCTGGGTGCGCGAGATCGGCCGCCGCAGGTGCCAGCACCAGCTCACTGTAGGTCGTAACATCGATGTCGCGGGCGCCGCCGCCCGTGTTGGTGATCGAAACACGACGAACTTCGACATCATCCTCCGGCGAGACCACCACCTGCAGGCTCGTCGTGAGCGAGCCGTCGCGACGCACGAAAACCGCGCGATCCTCGGTGAATGTGACCTGGTAGTGATCCGGCTCGACACCGCAGGGTTGATAGGTCGCCGACCATACCGCACCGCTGTGCACATCTCGCAGGAACACGTATTGGCCGTCGACGTCACGCGTGGCGTCTTCGCGCCAGCGCGTGAGAGCGATACCCCCCCAGTGGCTGTAACCGGCACCGGCGCTCGTGATCATGACCGAGTAGGCGCTGTGCGCCAGGATCTGAGTTTGCACGGTCTCGGTATGCGTCGCATGCAATTGGCGATCTGCCGCGGGCTGCGTGAACTTCAGCAGCATCGGCTTGTCGACTTCCTCGGCGCGCGGACGGGAGACCGTCAGATCGCGCGGCGTGCGTTCCTGCAGCAGCAGTTCGGTGGCCTGCACGCGCGGCTCGGCATGGAAGCGCGCACGCATGCGACCATCGAACAGTACATTGGCAATCGCGACAATCGTCATGCCCTGGTGATGTGCCATGTAGGCTTGCACGATCGCCAGGGGAGCACCGTCCGGCAGTCGTGAACGCGTGTAGTCGATGGCCTCGAAAAAGCCGTAGCGACCGCGCGCGCCCAGCGACACGAGCCGCGAGAAGTTCATGGCTGCCGCATGGGGATCGACCATCGCCGCCAGAGCGGTCGCATACGGAGCAATCACGATGTTGTGACTCAGGCCACGCTTGAGTCCGAGCCCCGGCACGCCAAAATTCGAGTACTGGTAAGTCAGCGCCAGGTCACGCGCGTTGAAGGCGGACTCCGACACTCCCCACGGCACATTCAGCGCGTCGCCATAGCTCACCTGTCGGCGTACGACAAGTCGGCTCGTCTGCTCCAGCAGGCTGCCGGCCGGTGCCCGCATCACGATCGACGGCATAAGATACTCGAACATGGAACCGGACCAGGAGATCAGCGCCGCGCCATTGCCAATCGGCGTGACCGGACGACCCAGCCGAAACCAGTGCCTGGTGGGCACATCGTTCTTGGCAATCGCGAAAAAACTCGCGAGCCTTGCCTCCGACGCCAGCAGGTCGTAGCAGCTCGAATCGAGCACGCCCGCATCTGCGCGATAGCCGATCGACAACAGCCTGCGCTCCTGGTCGAAAAGAAAGTCGAACTCCATCGCCATCGCGATGCCACGTGCCGTATCCTCGAGAGTCGTCAGGCGCGCATCGAGAGCCCGGCGGGCCGACGGGTTCTGCCCGACTTCGCGCTGCCAGCTCGCCACGGATTGCGCCGCCGCATCGACCCAGTACCCGAGCGCTTCGAAACGGCCGTCGGGTTCTGAGTGGATCAGGGCTTCAGTCGCGGCCTGGGCCGCGGCGGCATGTTCCGCCAGGTCCGACAGCGACACCGCGAGTCCGCTGCTGAGGGGCAGCGGCGACGCCGCGGCATCCGCGAAGAAGCCGAGTACCTGGGCAAGATCCCGGCGAGGCGTGGTCCCCGGATCGCCGGGAGCCTCCGCCAGCTGCTGGCGCGCGAGACGCAGGGCATCGTTGACGCCGGCACAGATGACCGGGTAGTGCGGCACCGACTCCCGCCACTCTGCGCAGGCGTTCGCCAGTGCTATCAGGTGTGCCGCCAGGTTGCCGCTGTCGACGGACGATACATAGCGGGGTTCGAGCGGTCGCAGGTCGCGAGTGTCGTACCAGTTGTAGAAGTGGCCGCGGTACTGCGTCAGGCGTGCCATGGTGGCCAATGTATTTTCCAGGCGTTCCACGGCATCGAGCGAGCCGAGCCAGCCGAAGTCGCGTGCGCTGACAATGCTGATCAGGTACAGCCCCATATTCGTCGGTGACGTGCGGTGCGCCACCACCGGGCGCGGGTCTTCCTGAAAATTGTCCGGCGGCAGACTGTTGTCCTCGGCGGTCACGAAGGTTTCGAAGTAGCGCCAAGTACTGCGCGCGACGCCGCGAAGTTGGATACTGTCAGCGGACGACAAGGGCAGGCGTCCCGCGACGGGCGGCGTGATGCTGATCCACAAGGCGATTGCGGGGCTTGCCGTCCATAGCAACAGGAACGGTATTGCCAGCCACCAGGTAACGGCGTCGGCCAACACCAGCACGAGCGTCACCCCGACCGCGATCAGTACGCTGCCACGCATCTTCCGATAATTGTCTGCAAGGCCAGCGCGCGGCATCGCTTCGGTCTGCGCGGCGGTGACCCACTCCAGCAGATTGCGGCGGCTGACGAACAGCCGATACAGCGTGAGCAGAATCGCATCGACCATCAGCCACGCCTGGTGGGCAAGAAAGGTCAGTGCCAGTGCAATCTGGAGAAACGCCAGCCACAGGTCGCCACCCAGCGCGCGAAAATGGCCGTGTCGTTTGCTTCGGGTTTGCTGCGGGACAACCGCGGCGAGTACTGGCAGCACGGCCGGCAAGGAAATCGTCCCGATCACAAAAATAGTCCATAACAAGTCTGCTGGCATCGGCAGCAACCAGCCGGCAACGAGCGACGCGATACAGGTGGGCGCGGACAAGGTGCGGCGCAGGTTGTCGAGCATCTTCCAGATGCCGAGCAGCGGCAAGGTGTGGTGCCCGAGCGTATCGAGGTCGGCGCGGCCAAAGATCCATGGCAGCAATTGCCAGTCGCCGCGCGCCCAGCGGTGATTGCGCGCCGCCGCCGTGATGTAGTCGGATGGAAATTCCTCGACCACCTCGATGTCGGACACCAGGCCCGAGCGCGCGAACATGCCTTCAAAAAGGTCATGGCTCAACATGGAATCCTCCGGTACGCGACCGGCAAGTGCCACCTCGAAGGCGTCAATATCGTAGATTCCCTTGCCGGCGTAGGACCCGGCGCCGAACAGATCCTGATAAAGATCGGTTGCTGCGGTGTCGTAGGCATTGATACCGGTCATCCCGGAGACGATGCGCTGAAACGGGGAACCTTCGCGCCCGACGGGCAACGACGGCGTAACCCGGGGTTGCAGTACGGCATATCCGGCGATTACCCGCCGCCTTGCCGTGTCGTAGCGAGGCATGTTCAACGGATGTGCCATTTTGCCGACCAGTCGCCGAACTGCGCCGCGAGGCAGTCGCGTATCAAGATCCAGCGTCACGACATAGCGCATATCGGCCGGCACAACGGGCGCCTGCCCATTGATCGCTATGAATGAGGTGTCGGGCGCACCGCGAAGCAAACGATTCAGTTCATGCAACTTGCCGCGCTTGCGCTCCCAGCCCATCCAGCACGCCTGCCCCTCGCTCCAGCATCGTCGTCGATGCAACAGATAAAACCTTGCGCCGACGTCGCCCGCGGCGTAGCGCTGATTAAGCCGGGCAATGCCGGAAGCAGCGGGTTCGACCAGGGCGTCATCATTCGGCGCATGTTCTGCAACCGAGTCAGTCCAGTCGGTAAGGAGTGCAAAGTAGAGTTCACCCGGCATGGAGGCGAGGTAATGGACTTCGAGGCGCTTGACCAGTGATTCGATTGCGACAGGCGTCGTCAACAGCGTCGGCACGACGACCATCGTTCGTTGCGACGCCGGCACGCCATCATCAAGTTCGAGACCGGGCAGCATCGTCGCACCGATGCCGCGGGTAACCACGTGGTTGATCAGTGCGAGCGCGGCGTCGACCGCTGGAATGAAACCGAGCAGGCCCAGCAGCAATAGACTGGCGCTGCCCAGGCCCTGATGGGACAGCCCCATCAAAGGTAGCGCCAGCGCAGTCGTTGTCAGTACGGCGACCGCACAAAAGTAGGCCAGTGGCCCTAACGACGCACCCAGGCGACGCGGCCAGTCACGGAAAGGTGCCCGGTAGCCGAGGTCGCGCTCAAACCCCCGGCGGCCACGTGCTATCAGGTAATAGCCGGGATCGCTTTCAAGTCGATCACTGGCAGGTCCCGCCCGCGCTTTATCGAGCACCGCCGTGGCGACTTCGATTTCTGTGTGGGCGGAGCCGCGGGCAAGTTCCTCGATCGCGCTGCGATACTGATTGCGCGTCGCGAAGTCCATCGCCGCGAAATCACTGTCGGCGCGCAGCAACGTGTCGACTGTGCTCACCGCTTCGAAGAATACGGTCCAGTCCACTTCCGAGATCAGTCGCATACTGGTAATAATGTTGCGTACAGTCACGTTCGATGCGCCCTGACGCTGATGCTCGTCGTGTACCATCTGATCGGCGTTGGTACCCTGCGCGGCGATCGTATTTTCGAGCCATCGCAGTGCCGGTATCACTTGCGGATCCTGATCCCGCAGACGCTTCACCAGTTGCACGATGAACGCAGGCGAGAACGTTGCGCCCGCCGCCTGGCGTTTGGCCAGCGCGTCCGGATCACAAATGCCAGGACCAACGCCCAGCAGCCGATCGGCGATCGTGTTCGCCGCCTCCTGCGCTTCCCGGCTTTCGATGATGAGGTCGACTGCACGCCGCAGGTTCTCCACCAGTACAATCCGGAGCGTGATCGCGACGGCCCATAGTTCACCGATTGTCAACGCCTGGACTCGCTGATAGGCGAGTACGAAGCGCCGGAGCGTTTCCGAATCGAAGCGGCTGTCGTTGTGCGCGATGCAGGCCCACGCGATGCCGAAGACGCGCGGATAGCCAGCGAATGGCCCACCGACCAGTTTTGGCAACTGACGATAGTATTGGGGCGGCAGGTCGTCGTGAATCTGACGAATCTGCGCTTCGACCTGGTGAAAATTGTCAACCAGCCAGTCTGCGGCCGGCGTGACGATCCGGTCTTCAGTGACCGCACTGGCAAGGGTTCGGTAGGCCGCAAGCAAGTGCGCCTCATTTTCCTTGAGCCTGCTGTCCAGCAGGCGACCGGGCAGCAGGCGATCGGCAACCTGCTGGGCGACGGCGAGGCTGGCCGCATGTTCTTCCAGCCGCTCCATGCTGAACAGCTCTTCACGAATGATACTGTCGCTGCCCCACGGGGACTCCGAAGTACCTGCAGGGGGCAATCCCTCCCCGGCGACGCGGGTGGACCACGGTGCGTTCATGCGCGCACCGGATGTAATTTCCGTATCACTGAGACCAACCTTGTTGTCAGCGTGGGCAGTGAAGTCTACGCTGCGGTGGTCCGGGGATATATACGGTGGCGCATGCGTGGCCAGGACCAAGGGCGTGTTTGTGGGCTGGCGCACAGACGCAGTGCTCTGTTTTTGCGTAAGGTCGGGTCCTCACAACGCAAGGCGCGCGGTTCACCCGGGTAGTCCGTCAATATGGCAAGAAACCGGCAAAGGAACACGGAAACCAGGACGTGAAGTGAATCGCGGACATCATGAGGCGCCAGGTCGACCAGATCGGTCGCCTGCTCGACGACTTGAGCAATGGCGTGTGCCTCACGTCCCGGGAACTACACAACAGACTCAAGCCCGTGGATCTCAAATCCTTGAATATTCGTACCAACGAAATCCAGCCAGAATGTAACCTCTGTTCCAGAATTTTATAGGTAGCCTCTTGACCGGAATTGACCCAGTCAGCGGCAGAATCGAACATCGGCACGCGGATTTTACATTATTATAATCAACAACGTATCAAGGTCCAGCGCGTATTCGCCAAATTGAATCGATCCCACTTTGCTCGATACCTTTCAGCCTTACAAAATGGCAGACAGAGAGGTGTTTATCTCAATGGCTCGCCGAGCTCATTTCACGGTAATACACGAACGATGCCCAACATCTCCTGGGTGCCATTCACAACCAAACCACCCGCAACGATCTTGCCATCCGGTTGAATGACAACGGCGTTAGCCTGATCGCTGTTACCGAAGAAGTCGACGCGCAACAGGCCACTGTCACCGAAGCCTGTATCCAGTGCACCGATCGCATTCAAACGTACGATGCCCATATCCCAGGGGAAATCGCCCACGTTGCCTGCGACAATAATATGACCGTCCGCTTGCAGCGCAAGGCTGCGCCCACGTTCGAGCACCGGATCCATCATGACGCCGGCCGTTCCGAAGCCGCCGTCGTTTGCTCCCGCGCTATCGAAACGTGCCACGGTCAGCAGGGTCGATGCGCCGATGATCGTGAAGCCCGACACGACGATGCTGCCGTCCGGCTGCACGACGATATCGGACGCTTCGTCCCAGTCCGACGTCATCCTGCGCACGATGCCATCGGTGCCGAAAGCCGGGTCCGGAAGCCCGTTCGTGCCGAAGCGCACCAGGCCGATATCCGGGTCATCGCCGCCGGTATTCGCCACGCGGCCGGTGACCACGAGCTTGCCATCGATCTGCAGGGCGCCCGCGTAGGCAATGTCAGTCCGCCCCGCGATATTGGCGCTCGCTACGCCATTGCTGCCGTAGCCGGTGTCCAGCGCGCCACTGTTCGTGTACCGAACGGCAGCGAAGTCTGCATCGTTGATATCGAACTGATCCAGCGTTGTGACGTTACCTACGACGATGATGCCGCCATCCGGTTGTACCAGTACATCATAGGCACCGTCACCATGACCGTCGACATCGGTCACCACGTGGCCGGCGCTGCCGAACGACGAATCGGCCAAACCCTGGCTATCGTAGCGCGCCACCAGGATGTCATGCTGTGTGGGTGAGTTCGCCCCATCCTGGGTGGAGCCCGCGACGACGATCTGGCCGTCCGGCTGGATGGCCACAGCTTCCAGCGTGTCGTAAGAGTCGGCCGCCGCGTAAACGTTCACGATGACGGCGCCGCCGGTACCGAAGCTGGTATCGAGCACGCCGTCGGCTGTATAGCGAGAGATGGTGTTGCCGCCGACCGCCACGATCTTGCCGTCGGCTTGCAGCGCAATGTCTGTTGCCCCCGGCATACCGGGTGCCGCGAGCTTGCCGCCGCTCCCGAAGTTGGGGTCCAGGCCCGACGCGTCGGGTTCGAGGTCCGTGCACTCGACCTCGACGTCAGTGATATCGTCGCCTGCCATCAGGCCCGTGCCGTTTGTGACGGTGCAACTCTGCGACGGATTGACCGGCTGCGATGCGACCTGCACCGCGTAGCTGATCCCGTCTGGCGTCTCCCGCGGGAAGGCGAACGGACCGTTCGCATCGATCGCGAGGTCGGCGCTGCCAATATTCGAGAGCGTGAGGCCGCTGCCGGCCAGGCCGGACACCGTACCACCGACCGTCAGGAACCCGGAGGCAACCGGCGCATCGTCATCGATAATCGTCACCGTGGCGGTATTGCGTGCACCGATCACCGCACAACCGGCGGGTGAGTCGAGCGTCAACGTCAGGGTTTCGTTACCTTCATCCAGGTCATCCGCAATGATCGGCAGCTCGAGTGTGCGCGGCGCGGTACTGTCGTCGCCAAAACGTACCAGCAGGTCGCCCGCTTCGAAGTCGGTGTCGACCATTGCCGTGTCGCTGGCGAGCGTGACCCGCGCCGTAACGAGACCGCTGGCGCTGCCGCTTCTTGCGACATTGATAGCGTCCCACGGCTCTTCGCCCTCCGAGACCTGGTAGCGCGATGCGCTGAACTCGAGCACGGAATAGTCGGTGACGGATGCCGGGCATGCCGTTGCGGCAGCGCCGCCGGTGAACTGGAAGTTGTCGACATCGACATCACCCACCTCGAGCATGACGAGGCCCTGCGTATTAACGAGGCTCATGCCGCCGGGCTCTTCGCCCGGTTCGAAGGCTGCCGGGTCACGCAGATAGGCCACCGCACCGCCCTCGTGCGAGTAGCTGTTGCGGGCAAGGACGAGGGCATTGGAGATCACGAAGAACTCGGCACCGACGGACAGGCTGGAGAGATCGATCTCGATAATTTTTGATTCGGTGAGTGTTGCCAGGGCGACATGTCCGCCGGCGTAATCCCCAACCCCGGCATCAATGTCATAGGCAAAATCGTCAACGGAGAAAATATTGATGTCCGCGGTAGCCAGGGTGAGGCCCTGCAATTGCCATACGTTAGCGTAAAACGGATTATTGGGGTCCCGTGTCTCGCTGCCGCGCAGCTCGATTCCGCTCGATGCGCTGTAGAAGGGCTCTGCACCCGCGGCATCTTCTTTGAACCCGCCAATTTGCAGATCAGCTATCGCCATCAAACGTCCCGATGACCCCGCCCGATGAGTGTCGTGATAGGCCAGCAGGTTCAGCTTGCTCAGCTCGATCTGGAAGCGTGCGGCAGGCGTTTCTTTACGAAACTTCCAGACCGTAACGAGCTGCGTGTAATGGCTGGACCGAGAGATGTCGTCGAGGGGAGATGTTTCTGCAGCGATCCAGTAGGTCTTACCCGACAGGTTCGAGTAGACGATGCCATCTGCATCTTCATTGTCGAGCCGCACCTGGAATAGCTCGGCAGTCTTCTGCCCGGCGACCTCGCCCAGCCGAATAATCGGCCCTCGACCGAATATGTACGAATCGTCGAGCACGCCACCGACTTTCTCGTTCGTGTACAAAGGTGCATCCGTAAGGCGCGTCTGTTCATCGTCGAATCGATAGACGCGCTTTGGCTCTGGACAGCGCACTTCGACATTTGTCACATCGACCTCGGCAATGCCTTCATCGTTCGTGACGATACATTCCTGGTCCGGATCGCTGGGCCGTACCTCCACCGCCACGCGATATTCCCCGTCGTCAGGTACCAGCTGTTCAAACTGAAACTCGCCGTTTTCCGCAACATCCAGCATTTCGACGTCGAGAAGTAAGCCCTCACCCAGTTCGAGTTCGGCACTCAGGCTCAATTTCAGTCCACTGCCGATCAGG
>JBGTLY010000266.1:0-37195 GCA_041743865.1 Woeseiaceae bacterium | reverse complement strand
GTCGCTCGCGCCGATCGTCGTACCGGTCCTGCTCATCACAGTCAACACGATCGTCCAGGCCCTTTACGCCGGTGATCCGCGTGAGGGACTCCCGGGCCTGGCCGGGACGATGTCCGTTCTCGGCAATCCGCAGCTCGCCCTGCTGCTCGCCGCGTTCATCGCCCTTGGGACATGGTGGCGGCACAGCCGGCCGAGCGTAGTACAGGTATCCGACGCCGTCAGTGAAGCGCTCATGGCGGGTGGCGTCATCGTGCTGATTACCTGCGCCGGCGGGGCGTTCGGCGGTGCACTGCGTGCCGCGGAACTCGCCCCGGCGATCCAGTTCCTGGCCGGGGACGCTGCCACCGGCGGATTCGGGTTGCTCCTGCTGGCGTTCGGGGTCGCCGCACTGATCAAGTTTGCCCAGGGCTCGAGCACCGCAGCCATGATCGTCACCTCGGCTATGCTTGCGGCGATGATCGATCCCGCAACGCTCGGCTTTCACCCGGTCTATGTCGCCACGGCAATCGGCAGCGGATCGCTGATCGGCTCATGGATGAACGACAGCGGTTTCTGGATCTTTGCGCGAATGGGCGGACTGACGGAGATGGAAACCCTGGTGACCTGGACGCCACTGCTTGTATTGCTGGGCACCGTCAGTATGGTTATGACACTCCTGCTGGCGGCCCTGTTGCCGATGGCGCCGGGCTGATGCCCACGACCAGAGACCCTCACGAAATCGGGGCACTACGCAAATGAAACCACCGTTCAAGCCACTATTGCACCTCGTCGGCCTTGCTTTGGGTCTGGCCGGCAGCGCCGTGGCGGATGTCAGCCTGCCGCGGGTGCTGGGGAACGGCGTCATCCTCCAGCGGGACGCGCCTGTTGTCCTGTGGGGCCGTGCGGATGACAAGGAACGGGTGCAAGTCTTCGTTGACGGCGTGCGCGCCGGCATCGGCGAGGCAAAAGACGGCCGCTTCCATGTCGATATCGGCGCGAACCCGGCCGGCGGACCGCATCGTATCGTTGTCGGGGGAAGGAACCAGGTGACGATCGACGACGTCTGGTTCGGTGACGTCTGGGTCGCGGGTGGGCAATCGAACATGGAACTCAACATGGAGCGGGTGACGACGCGTTTTCCGGATGCCGCGGCCGACGCGGATTTCCCCTTGATTCGCGAGTTCAAGGTGCCGCGCCAGTACGATTTTGACGCGCCGGCTGACGACTTCGAGAGCGGTGAGTGGAAAGCCACCACCCCGGAGTCCGTCCTTTCGTCGTCCGCGGTTGCCTATTATTTCGCGCGCGAACTGCATGATCGCTACGACGTGCCGATCGGCATCATCAGCAGCAACTACGGGGGCTCAGCGGCAGAGAGCTGGATGAGCGAACAGGCGCTCGCTGCATTTCCGCATTACCTCGACATCGCCCGGCGCTACCGGGATGACGACTACCTGCAGGGCTTGCTGGATGCTGACGAGGCGAGAATCGCCGCCTGGCATGATGGCGTCGATGCGCGGGATGCGGGCCTGAAGGCGTCGCCCCCCTGGTCCTCGCCCGCGGTCAACGACCAGCCTTGGGCCAGGACGAAAGTGCCCGGCCTCTGGGGAGCGGCGGGTCTCGGCGACGTCGACGGAGCGGTGTGGTATCGACATCGCGTCGAATTGCCGGCCGAGGCAGCCGGGCAGGCCGCCATCCTGCATCTCGGCCGCATCGACGACGCGGATACGGCCTGGGTCAACGGTACCGAGGTCGGGTCAACGAGTTACATGTGGCCGCCGCGCATCTACCCCATTCCGCCGGGCGTCCTCATGGCCGGCCCCAACGTCATCGCCGTCCGGGTTATCGACCGTGGCATGGAAGGCGGATTCATTGAGGAAAAGGAATACAAGCTGACGGTCGGCGATGCGTCCTATCCGCTCGACGGTGAATGGCGCTACCGGGTCGGCACGGCTTCCGCGCCGCAGCCCGAGCCGGCGCTCGTCACCTGGCGGCAACCGCTCGGATTCTACAATGCCATGCTCGCGCCGCTCGCCGACGTGCGGATCAAGGGCGTCATCTGGTACCAGGGCGAAACCAACGTGGGTCGCGCCGGGGAATACGCAGAGCTGTTTCCGTCGATGGTCCGCGACTGGCGGCGGCTGTGGCGGCAAGGTGACGTCCCGTTCATCTTCGTCCAGCTCGCCAATTACCTGGAAGCCCGGCCCGAGCCCGGTGGCAGCGACTGGGCTGCACTGCGTGAAGCCCAGCGCCGGGCTTTACGTGTTCCCAATACCGCGATGGTTGTCGCAATCGATATCGGCGAATGGAATGACATCCATCCCCTGGACAAGAAAACGGTGGGCGAACGGCTCGCGCTGGCGGCGCGCTCGCTGGCCTACGGTGAAACCGACCTGGTCGCGTCCGGGCCGATGTTTCGCTCGCTGATGAAACGGGGCGACCGCATGATCATCGAATTCGATCACGTGGGCGCGGGTCTCGACGTTCACGGCGACCGCCTGGCCGGCTTTGCGCTGGCCGGCGAAGACGGCCGATGGGTTTGGGCCGAGGCCGATGTACGCGGCGATACGGTGGTCGTGCAGAGCGAAGCCGTAGACAATCCGGTCCGGGTGCGGTACGCCTACGCTGACAACCCGGACACGGCCAACCTGTACAATAAGGACGGGTTGCCTGCGGCACCGTTCGAAGCGAGCGTCACGGGCAGGTTCGACTGACCGCTCAGTCGGCAGGAAGACAATGACGATCGGCGTTCAAACTGTCAGTACCATCGCACAGACGATACAGGTCGCCGTGGCGCCGGTATTCCTGTTTGCCGGCATCTCCGGGCTGCTGATGGTCCTGACGACACGCCTCGGCCGCATTATCGACCGCGCGCGCATCCTCGAAGGCCGTATCCCGCATATTCGCCGCGAGGAGCAACAAAACCTCGTATACGCCGAGGCGGAGGCACTGTGGCGGAGAATCCGGCTCATGAACTGGTCGATCCGGCTGTGCGTGGGCGGCGCGCTTGCCATCTGCCTCGTCGTCGTGTTCCTGTTCGTCGGCGATTTCACGCACGCGAATATCGGCGCCGCGATTGCGACGTTTTTCGTTCTTGCGATGCTCCTCATCATCAGCGGATTGTTGTGCCTGCTTTACGAAGTGGCGATTTCCACGCGCCGCATGCGGCGCGGCATTGAAGTCGCTCTCGAAGAAGCCCTGCACGACCTGCCGGGGACCAAACCGCGCTCACCGGAGTGAGGCGTCCTCCTCCCTGCCGGCTTTCTCGTACAGCGAGCGCCTGCCTTCCTTGTCCGCATCCAGGATCCGGTGGGCGAATTCGGCGACGTCGAGCGCCTGCGCGCGCGGGACCACGATCACGCCATCGCCGTCGGCAACGACGACATCCCCCGGATAGATGAGCACGCCGCCGACCACGACCGGCCGGTTGACCGACTCGACTTCGTTACGACCCGGCCGGATGCCCCGTCCGGGTTCGCGGAAGTACAACGGAACCTTTTGCGCCGCGATTTCGTCCGTGTCGCGCGCGGTTGCGTCCGTGACAACGCCGACCGCGCCCGCCAACTGCCAGGCAAGGATGTTGAAGGACCCTATCGAGCCGACATCCGCATCCGGCGCCTCGTCTATGACGATGGCTGTGCCCGGCCGGATCAGTTCGGCAAACGGTTCCGGGGTCGACGAGGTCTACCTTTATGTAATCGATCTCCAGCACGTAACGATCCGTGCCCCAATCCATCAATGCCAGCTGCACATACACGTCGTCACCCGCCTGCGCATCGAAGCCCTGCGTGGTCATGCTCAATACCCGCCATTGTCCACTGACCGCAAGGTCGAACTCCCGCAGGTGCGAATGAAAGTCGGTCGTACGGCTGTGATTCACATGCAGGTTGATCCTGCGAGGGGCCGTATTCGTTCGCACCCTGGCTTCGACGCGCAGCTCGCGATTGGCCATTGCGACCAGGCTTGCGTCGATCGCCGGGGTTATCCGGTGTCGGATAGCGCCCAGAGATATTCCGCCGGTCGTTCCGCGCGTCTACCTCGATTCGACCATGCCCGCTCGATTGCTGAAGCGTCATGCGCGCGTTGCCATCGCCGGTCTGCGACACCCAGCCGGGCGCGATCATTGGCCCATTGAAATCGTCCTTGAAGCCTGCACGGGCCTGGACGGCAAGAAGGAGTCCAAGCAAGATCGTCGCCGCCCGTCGACGGCCGAAATTCCTCGCACTCTGCCCGCGGGCGCTTCGCATGCGTTGTCCGTCAATGGAGCTGGTTTGCCGATTCGGGTCCGTCATGGAACCACACTTTGACGTGTTATCGTTGCGGTCTTCAACCCGAAGTTGCGGGACGCGCTGTTTGTCGTGGGGATGTGCCATGGTCAGAATGCCTTGCGCCCTTGTCGGGCTGTCGCTTGCGAGCGTTGCCGCGGCAACGGCAGATGAGCAGCGCGGGGCCCTGTACGCAGCGGCAGAGCACGTGGGCGGTGTGTTTTCATCGGCGGCCGATGTCGGTGCCGTGAAGATGGCCGGGACCGTTGACTACGATGCCGCCCGGCAGTCCTATGTCCTGTCCGGGTCGGGCAGCAACATGTGGTTCGGCGAGGACGAGTTTTTTTTCGTCTATCGGAAATTGAGTGGTGATTTCATTCTCTCAGCCAACGCCGCCTTTCTGGGTGAAGGCATCGATCCGCATCGCAAGACCGGCTGGATGATCCGCGCCAGCCTCGACCCGGATGCGCCCTACGTCGATGCGGCCCTGCACGGCGACGGCCTTACGGCAATGCAGTTTCGTCCCGCACCCGGAGCCGACACCGAAGAACGGCGTTCGCCCGTGACGGCGCCCGAGGTCCTGCAACTCGCGCGGGAAGGTGACCGCTTCATCATGTCGGTCGCCCGCGCAGGAGAGCTCCTGACTCACACCGTGCTGGAGGACGTTTCGCTGCCGGATGAAATCTATGCAGGCTTGTTCGTTTGTTCGCACAACGCCCTTGCCGTCGAACACGCGACTTACACGAACGTGCGACTGACGGTACCGGCACCGCCGGACTTCAGTCCCTACCAGGACTATTATCCGAGCCGACTCGAAGTCATGGATGTCGCCACGGGACATCGCCGGGTCGTGCACACGGCGGCTGATTCAGTGCAGGCGCCGGACTGGACGCCTGACGGACGCGCACTCGTCTTCAATCGGAATGGCCGGCTGTACCGCCTCGATCTCGACAGCGGCAGGGTCGCCGATATCGACACGGATTTTGCCGATCGCAACAACAACGATCACGCGATATCGTTTGACGGCACAATGCTTGCGATCAGTCATCACGCTGAGGACCATGATGGCGATTCAATCGTCTATACGCTGCCCGTCGGCGGCGGCGTACCGCAGAAAGTGACTCCGCGTGGGCCGTCCTATCTGCATGGCTGGTCGCCGGACGGGCAATGGCTCGTCTACACCGGCGGACGTGGCGGCAACTACGATATCTACAAGATTCAAAGCGATGGCAGCGGTGACGAAATACGGTTGACTGAAAATGCTGCGCTGGATGATGGCGCAGAGTTCTCGCCGGACGGACACGACGTCTGGTTCAACTCTTCGCGCAGCGGCACGATGGAAATCTGGCGCATGGACGCCGACGGCTCGGAGGAAACACAGGTCACTGACGATCCCATGAACAACTGGTTTCCACACGTTTCGCCCGATGGGCGTTACCTGGTGTACCTCGCGTACGGCCCGGATGTTGCGCCGGAGGACCACCCCTGGTACCGCCGGGACGTGGTTCTCATGCTGCGTCCGGTCACCGGCGGCGAAGGCCGTGTCATCGCCAACCTGTACGGCGGGCAGGGCACGATCAACGTGCCATCCTGGTCGCCCGACAGCAGGTACATTGCCTTCGTGTCGAATTGATGCGCTCCCGCCGACTGGGCAAAAGCGAATACGCGGTCTCGGAAGTCGGGCTTGGTTGCTGGCAACTGGGCGGCGATTTCGGACCGCTGGCCGCCGACAAGGCCGATGCCATTCTCCGCGCGGCCGATCTTTCGGGCATCACCCTCTGGGACACAGCAGACGTTTACGGGACAGGCGAGAGCGAGCGGCGCATCGGCCGTTACCTGCGCGCCCACGCGCCGCGCGTTCGTGTCGCCACCAAGGTTGGGCGTGAACCCGGCCTGTATCCTGACGGCTACACGCGAAAAAAGCTTCAGCGCAGTATCGAGGGGTCACTCAAGAGGCTCGATGTCGATGTGCTCGATCTCGTGCAATTGCATTGTGTGCCTCGCGACGTTTTGATCGATGGCGACCTGCTGGAGTGGCTGGCGGACCTCCAGGAGGAAGGCCTGATTCGCGCCTTCGGCGCAAGCGTCGAGACGCTCGACGAGGCCCGGTTCGCCGCATCGCACCCGAAGCTCGCTTCCTTGCAAATCATCTTTAATCTCTTTCGCCAGGATGCCATCGACGAACTCTTTCCTATCGCGCTGGCAAACGACGTCGGACTCATTGTCCGGCTGCCGCTCGCAAGCGGTGTGCTCGCAGGAAACATGCACATGGACCAGTCGTTCGCGCCCAGTGACCACAGGCATTTTAACCGTCACGGCGAGGCATTCAGCCAGGGCGAGACCTTCTCCGGCGTTCCGTTCGAACAGGCACTCGACTTCGTGGCTCAGATTCGCGCCTTCGCGCCGCCGAGACTGTCAATGGCACAACTGGCGATGCGCTGGATTCTCGACCAACCCGCAGTTAGTACGGTGATCGCCGGCGCGAGCAGTCCCGGCCAGGTCGTTTTGAATGCGGCGGTTAGCGACCTGCCGCCCTTGTCTGCGGAACTGCACGAGCGACTTGGCCGGTTTTACCGCGAGACCGTGCGTCCGGCGATCGTGGTGCCGATCTGACGATAGCGCCGGACCCCTTATGTCGCGTCAGGCTCAGCCGCGGTTGATTCGTGCCACCATGTCGACGAGACGCGGCCCGATTTCGTCGCGGGCTTTCTTCTCGCTGAGAATGAAGTTCGCGGCCCCGCAGGTAAACGCCATCGCAGGGGAGCCGTCCGCCGGCACGAACGGCACACCGACGCTGTTGACCTCGGGATACCAGTCGCCGAAATTGCAACAAAATCCCTGTTCATTGATTTCCCTGACGGCCGATTCGATCTGCGCCCGGTAGAGGGGCCACTTGTCACCGGTATGCCTGGCCAGGGCATCAAAGAGCATCGCACGCTCATCGTCGGGCAGTCCGGCGAGGTAGGCGCGCCCCATTGATGAACGGACCATCGAAATGCGTGAGCCCGCGCGCAACTGCAGTGACAGCGGCCCGCGGCTGTGCGATTCCGCGATGTACAGCATGCTGAACTGGTCGCGGCTGCCGAGCGCAACCATCCCGTTCGCACGGTCCGCGAGTTCCTGCATCAATGGCCGGGCCGCCTCGGTGAAATTCAGGCCCGCGAGGCAGGCATAACCGAGTCCCAGTACGGGCAGGCCGAGGACATACTTGCCGCTGTCGGTCAGGTAGCGCAGGTAGCCGAGGCGGGACAAGGTATAGGTGATGCGGGATACTGTCGCTTTCGGGAACCCCGTGAGGTCCGACAGCTCCTTGTTTCCGAGCGGCCGATTGACGTGCGCCATGTTCCTCAGGACATCGAGACCCTTGTGCAGGGACGCTATGAACTGCCGGTCCCCGGCATAATCATGCCCCGGAATCGGGGTGATGTCCGCGCTTCGTTTCTTCATACTCTCTGTGCCGGGTCCGGTGAGGCCTCCCGGAAAATGCGGTTTGAGCATAGTAGCAATTTTGGTTAATATCTTACATTGCAGATTATAATTCCACTATTCAGAATTAAGTTAACGATTCATTGACGAAACCGGGGGGTATGGACAATGAAAAGACGGAATCTGGCCTGTTGCAGCGTGTTGCTGACGGTGTTCGCAACGGGTCCCGCCGCTGCGCAAATCGAAGAAATCATCGTCACCGCGACGAAACGCGAGGAGTCGGTGCAGGACGTACCGATCGCCGTGTCGGCCTTTTCCGGCGTCGAACTCGCGAAGGCCGGGGTCAATGACATCCGGGGCCTCATGGGGTTGTCGCCCAGTTTCTTCCTCTCAACTACCGGGTCGGAAACCGGCGGGACCACCGCACGGATTCGTGGCGTCGGCACCCAGGGAAACAATCCCGGACTCGAATCCGCGGTCGGCATGTACATCGATGGTGTGTACCGCAATCGCAGTACGGTGGGTTACGCCGACCTCGGGCCCCTGGAGCGCATCGAGTTGCTGCGCGGACCCCAGGGGACCCTGTTTGGCAAGAACACGTCGGTCGGTGTCATCAGTGTCATCACGAAGCAGCCGGACACGGAGGAACTGCAGGCGTATGCGCGCCTCACGGGAGGCGACTATTCGCTGGCGAAGGGCGAGGCCGGGCTGAATGGCCCCCTCGGCGACGGCGGATGGGCCGCCGGTTTCGATGGACTTTACCTCCAGCGCGACGGCTTTTACGAGGACCAGCTTTCGGGGGAGGATTACAACACCCGCGATCGCGGTCTCATTCGTGCGCAGCTGACGTACGGCGGCAGCGATGCCTTGTCGATGCGTTTCATCGCCGATGCGGCAACGCGTGACGAGCGCTGCTGCGGCGGTGTCTATATCGTGAAGGGCGCGCGCAGCGATCCGGCGATCGAGGTATTGAACCCCGGCATCGACACCTCCGATGCGTCTGATCCCTGGGCCCGGGAGACCTACACGACGCCCGGCGCGAGCCTCGAGGAAACATCGGACGAAGCCGGCGTGTCGGGCGAGATCGCCTGGAACGCGGAAAACTTCGAACTGACTTCTATAACCGCCTGGCGCGACTGGGAGTCGGAGGCCGGCGGCGATCTGGACTACTCGGGAGGAGACATCCTGTACCGTGAGCCCGAGGATCTCTTCCAGAACTTCGAGACCATAACCCAGGAACTCAGGCTTGCAGGCGATACGGATCGGCTGAGCTGGCTCGTCGGACTGTTCTACATCAGCGAAAATCTCGACTCGACCCTGTCGAACAGTGTCGGTTCGCAATACAGCGACTTCACCCGCCAGGTGCTGGGTGTGTCCGCCGATGTGGCACTCGGTCTGCCATTCGGAACGGCCGTCAACGGGCTGCCACCGCTCGCGGCAATCGGCGCAGGTACGCTACCCGGGGACGGAGCAAACGATTTCTGGCAGGTGGAATCCGAGAGCATTGCGGTGTTCACGCGCGAAACCTTCGCTGTGACCGACAATCTGAAGCTGACTGTAGGTTTGCGCTACACGACAGAGGACAAGGATCTGACCGGTACGGTAGCCACGACCGGCACATCCTGTGCCGGGATGCTCGCGTTTGCAGGTTTTGATCCGAATAATCCTGACGGACCCATCGTTCCGAACCTGGGCGGGCTGACGCAAGGCGCACTGGGTCTGCAGTGCCTCGGCGGCACGCTGAATTCGACGCTCGACGGAAGTTACAGCGACAGCCGCAGTGAAGATCGCCTGAGCGGCACACTGATCATGAGCTACGACTTCTCTAGCGACGTCCTGGGCTATGCAAGCTATTCGAACGGCTACAAAGCGGGCGGCTACAATCTTGACCGTTCGGGTCTCGACCCGGACACAGTGCTCGATGGCGCAACGAGCGGTCCGAACGTTGCCACGAATTTCGGCATACGAACCGACGTCAATGCCCTGGAGTTCGAAGAAGAACTGGTCGATTCCTACGAGATCGGACTGAAGACAATCCTGAACGATGGCCGAGTGAGCTTCAATGCCGCCGCCTATTACCAGGACTTCGAAAATTTCCAGCTGAATACCTTCAACGGCCTGACGTTCTTCGTGGTCACGCTGGATGAGGTGATATCCCAGGGCATCGAGCTGAACTTCCAGAACTCGTGGACAGACGATGTCTACACGTCGTTCGGCGTCATGTATAACGACGCGCGCTACGCCGACAACGTGCAACGGTCGGATGGATTGCCCGCAGGCAACCTGGCCGGCGCGCGGCTGACGCATGCACCCGAGTGGAGCCTCACCGGTAACCTCAATTGGGAAATGCCCCTCGAAGCGTGGTCAGGATGGGGCGCATTTGCGTTCCTCGATTTCCGCTGGACGGACGCGCACAACACGGGGTCGGACCTCGATCCCGAGAAACACCAGCCGTCTTTCGCGGTGGTGAATGGACGTGTCGGCCTGCTGTCGGATGACAATCGCTGGTCGGTTGAGTTATGGGCCCAGAATCTTCTCGATGAAGAGTACATACAGGTTGCGTTCGACTCGCCGATCCAGAATACCGAGGGCGTGCAACCGCTGGAGTCGTACAGTGCGTTTCTTGGCGATCCTCGCACGTGGGGCCTGACCGTCGGTTACCGGTTCTAGCAGGATCCGCGGCCGCGGACTCGAACGGCCGAAGGGGCGGCGCAGTGCCGCTCCCGCCGCGCCTCTTTTGGAGTTTGGGAGAATGAACGCCGACCTGTCCACTGAGGACCTGACGTTTCGCGACGAGGTGCGTCGCTTTCTCGGCGAGAAGTTGCCGCAAGGCATCAGCGACAAGGTACTGCACGGTCTGCCCCTGACCAGGGACGAGTACGTTCGCTGGCAGAAAATCCTCTATGAAAAGGGCTGGGCAGCCACGAACTGGCCGATCGAACATGGTGGCACGGGATGGACGCCGACCCAGCGCTACATCTGGGCCTCGGAACGTGCCATTGCCGGCGCACCACGGCTGATACCGTTCGGCATGAACATGGTGGGCCCGGTAATCTACACTTTCGGTACAGAGTCGCAAAAGGAACGTTTCCTGCCCGGAATCCTCGCGAGCGACGTCTGGTGGTGCCAGGGTTTCTCGGAACCGAACGCGGGTTCGGACCTGGCCTCGCTGAAGACCAACGCCGTCCGTGACGGAGACTCGTGGCTCGTCAACGGCACGAAGACCTGGACGACGTTGGCCCAGTACGCCGACTGGATATTTTGTCTCGTGCGCACGCGCGGGCCCGAAGAGAAGAACCAGCGGGCTATCAGCTTTCTGCTCATAGAGATGGGGTCGCCGGGCGTAACCGTCTCGCCGATCATCACGCTCGACGGGCACCATGAAGTGAACGAGGTGCATTTCGATAACGTACGGGTACCCGCGGATAACCTGGTCGGCGGCGAGGGCAACGGCTGGACCGCCGCGAAGTTCCTGTTGACCTTCGAACGCACAGGCATCGCGAGAATTGCCAATTCGAAACAGCGGCTGGAGCGCCTGAAGCGGATAGCGGGCGCCACCAATGACGGCGGGTCCACATTGCTGGATGAGCCGATCTTCGCGCACAAACTCGCCGAGGTCGAGATCGACCTGTTGGCACTCGAGTACACAGAATTGCGGACGCTCGCCGCCGTCAGTACCGGCCAGGCGCCCGGGCCCGAATCCTCCATCCTGAAAATTAAGGGTACAGAGATTGCACAGGCCATCGATGCGCTGTACGTCGAAACCGCAGCCTGCTACAGCCTGCCCTTCGTCAGGGAGCAGTTCCTGGACGACTACGACGGTGAGCCTGTAGGGCCGGGCACGGCGTGCAACGCCGCACCGCATTACTTCAACAATCGCAAGGCCTCGATCTACGGCGGTAGCAACGAGATCCAGAAAAACATCATCTGCAAGGCCGTGCTCGGTCTGGGCTGACGCAGGAATAGCCGCATGGATTTCTCATTCGACGAGAATCAGCAGATGTTGCGCGACAGTGTGTCGCGCTTCGTCGCGCAACGATACGATTTTGACACGCGCCGTGCGATCGTCGCCGGTGAGCGTGACGATTTCTGGCCGCTGTTCGCGGAACTCGGCTGGCTCATGGTGCCGTTTCCCGAGGAACTCGGCGGTCTCGGCGGATCGGCGGTAGACGTGGTTGCCATCATGGAAGAATTCGGCAAGGGACTGATCGTCGAGCCATACCTTGCAGGTGCCGTTCTGGCCGGCGGAATCGTTGCGGCCGCGGATGGCGGAGTGCGCCGGGCGGCCCTGTTGGAGGAGTTCATCGCGGGCGGATTGCAACTGGCCTTTGCGTTTGCGGAACCGGAGAGTCGATACCAGCTGGCCGATGTCCAGACTACGGCGACAGCCGAGGGTGACGCCTGGGTCCTGAGCGGCCGCAAGGCGGTCGTTCTGAATGCGCCGCGCGCCGATCGCCTGATCGTAAGCGTTCGCACGTCGGGATCGCGCTACGAACGCGAGGGCATCAGTCTCATTTACGTAGACCCCGGCGCGAAGGGGGTTCGCTTGCGGCAGTACTGTACAGTAGACGGGGAGCGAGCCGCGGAACTGCAGCTCGACCGTGTGCACATCGCCGCAGACGATCTGCTCGGGACAGAGGGCGGGGCGATAGACACTATCGAGCGGGCGATCGACCGCGCCACGGTTGCGGCATGTGGCGAGGCACTGGGGGTCATGGGCACGATATTCAAAAAGACCCTCGAGTATACGAAGGTACGCAAGCAGTTCGGCGTACCGATCGCGTCCTTCCAGGCGCTGCAACATCGCATGGCCGACATGTTCATCGAGTACGAACAGGCCAGGTCGATCACGCTCATGGCCGCGATGCAGTTCGACGCGCTCGGAGGCCGTGCACCGGCGCCCGTATCCGCAGCGAAGAGCCGCGTCGGCAGGGCCGCCCGCCGGATCGGTGAAGAAAGTGTGCAATTGCATGGCGGAATCGGCGTTATGGAAGAACTCGACGTGGGACACTATTTCAAACGGTTGACATCCATACAACATCTCTTCGGCAGCACCGACTTCCATACCGGCCGTTTTCGTCGGACGGCCTGGCGCCGCCAGGAATCGACGCGACAGGAATCGTCGCGACAGGAATCGGCACGACAGGATCGGCACGAGGAATCGGCACGACCGGGATCCGGAATGACACAGAGGACCAGCTGATGCGCGAAGCGCTGATTGTTTCTACCGCTCGTACGGCAATGACCAAGGCCGTGCGCGGCACGTTCAATGACACGCACGGCATTACGCTTGCGGGACACGCTCTCGCACACGCTATCGAACGTGCCGGAATCGAGCCGGATGCCATCGAGGACCTTGTCCTTGGCTCTGCGCACCCGGAAGGAGCTACGGGCTATAACATTGCTCGCAATGCGGCCATAAAGGCCGGCTGCCCGGTCTCCACTGCCGGGGCAACCATAAATCGTTATTGTTCATCCGGTCTGCAGGCGATCGCTGTTGCAGCGGGCCGGATCGTCGCCGAAGGCGTGCCGGTCATGGCGGCGGGCGGTGTGGAATCCATCTCCCTGGTTCAGCTCGGCGGTCACTTCAACAGCTTTCATGCAACGGAAGCCGAGCTGTATTCGCGGTTGCCGCAGCTGTGGATGTCCATGATAGAGACGGCCGAGATCGTCGCCGACCGCTACGGGGTGTCCCGCACGTCACAGGATGCCTTCGCCCTGGAAAGCCAGCAACGTACAGCGCGTGCACAAAACACCGGGATTTTCGACAACGAGATCGTGCCGCTCATGGCGCGCTGGAAGAAAGTGGACAAGGAGACCGGAGCCGAATCCTTCGAGGAACGGAGCGCCGACCGGGACGAGTGCAACCGCCCCGATACCACGGCCGAGGGCCTGGCCGAGCTGCGCCCGGTTTTTCGCGATGGCCAGCAGATCAAACAGGGCCGGTTCGTCACCGCCGGTAATGCGAGTCAGTTTGCCGATGGCGCAAGTGCCTGCGTACTCATGGAGGCCGGCGAAGCGAGCCGGCGCGGACTCGAACCGCTCGGTGCTTTCCGCGGCTTTGCCGTGCACGGCTGTGCGCCGGACGAGATGGGCATCGGACCCGTTTACGCTGTGCCGCGGCTTTTGCAGCGGCACGGCCTCACGGTTAATGACATCGATCTGTGGGAACTGAATGAAGCCTTCGCAAGCCAGGCGATCTATTGCCGGGACACACTGGGCATCGATCCCGAAAAATTGAATGTCAACGGCGGCGCCATCGCTATCGGACATCCCTATGGGATGACCGGCGCCCGCTGTACCGGCCACCTGTTGCTGGAAGGGCGGCGCCGAGGCTGCAAGTACGGCGTAGTGACCATGTGCGTGGGAGCGGGTATGGGCGCGGCCGGCCTGTTCGAAATATTCGCCTGACACACACCGGCACCTGATGCGAGCATTCCGCACGACGACGCCTGCCGGGCCGCTGGAGACCGTTGACGTCGACACACCGTCGCCCTCAGGCACCGAGGTGCTCCTGAGAACCCTCGCGACGGGTGTCTGTCACTCCGACGTACACCTGCACGATACGCACTTCGACCTCGGCAACGGCAAGACCCTGGCCGCCGGCCAGCGGGGCATGACCCTCGGGCACGAGATCGCCGGGACGGTTGTGGCAACGGGTTCGGGCGTAGCCCGAGTCACTGCAGGGGATACTTGCGTGGCCTATCCCTGGATCGGCTGCGGTCATTGCGGGCTCTGTGCGGGGGGCATGGAGCATCTGTGCGCGGACGGTGCGGTGCTCGGCATACAGCAGCCCGGCGGATTTGCTGACCATGTGCTAGTGCCTCACGAACGATACCTTTTTCCCATTGGCGAGCTGCCACCAGCGCACAGCTGTACGTTCGCATGTTCCGGCCTGACGGCATTCAGTGCCTTGCGGAAACTTGGCGCGTTCGGCCATAGCGAGCGACTCGTGATCATCGGCGCTGGTGGTGTGGGGCTCAATGCCGTGCAAATGGCCCGCGAGGTGTGCGCCGTGCCGCCGATCGTAGTCGACATCAGTCCCGAAAAACTCAACGCGGCCTCGGCGGCTGGCGCCAGCGCGGTCGTCGACGCCCGAGCGCCGGACGCTTTGAAGATCCTCCGCTCGCTGACCGGCGGCGGCGCAGCGGCAGCCATCGACTTCGTCGGTTCGGAAACCTCGAGCGCACTGGCGCAACGCAGCCTGGCCAAAGGAGGAAAGCTCGTGATCGTCGGTTTGTTCGGTGGCACGTTCACTATGCCGTTACCCATGATCCCGCTGCTGGCGCAGACCATCCAGGGCAGCTATGTCGGGAGTCTGGGCGAAATGGCGGATTTGATGAGCCTCGCACGGCAGGGTCGGATCGCCCCGATCCCGATCTCAGCGCGGGAGGCGTCCGCGACGGCGGCGGAGCGCGCGCTTGACGACTTGCGGCATGGCCGCGTTTCCGGCCGCGCCGTATTGACGTACGTTTAGTCGGACGGACCGTTTGAAAACAAACAAGACATTGCGACATGATACGCCGAAATCAATCACGATCGTTCCGGCACGGCGTATAGAAGTGCAAAACGCAACAAGCCTGGTCGAAGCACTCCGAAACTTCCCACGTGCAAAGCAGCGCGATAGAAGTCGGGCGGCAACCAGAGATAGGCGCCAGTCACCAGAAGAAAAAGAAAGGCAAGGTTGCTGGCGCCGGTAATGCCGCGCGCGGTGGCGCGGTTCTCGTCATCGGCATCGAACCAGCGATGCCGTGCCGTGATCGTGTCGAAGAGCTCGCGTGTGCCGCCGGCGGTGTCCTGCGAAATCTCGCCGGTATAGCGATCGACAAACCGCTGTCCGGAGCGACCCGCCGAGATGACCGCGGGCTGTAGCGGATCGGGGCCGAGGTTCACGACCGTGGGTTCGAACAGCGGCCCTGGTCCGCAACGAGAGCAAGCAATGTTTCGACCGGCAGGGGCTCCGGCAGCACGCCAGACGGGGGCCCGTGCCGCATCGGCCATTCAGCCCGGGCAATCAGCTGCCGTTCATACGTGAGAATGACGCCCGCAGCGGACATCATGAGGATGACGACGCCGCAAATGACGCCAGCATGCAATAAATGCCGCGAAGGCCGCCGTTGCAGGCGATGAGGGTTCTGACATCGCGACGGATGCACGGTACAGTAGGCCCATGAACACACGACCGGGCCCGATCAACACTCTTCACTGTGCGCTTTTCCTGGACGTCGACGGAACCCTCCTGGGGATCGAGTCGCACCCGGACCGCGTCGTCGCCGATGCTGCCCTGCGTGAGCTCCTTGACCGCCTGTCCTTGCAGACGGGCGGTGCGCTGGCGCTCGTCAGCGGGCGTACGCTGGCCGCGCTGGACCGCATTTTTGCACCGCTTGTGCTACCGGCGGCCGGAGCACACGGCTCAGAGCTGCGTGCAAGCCGCGACGGCGCGCATTCGGGTGTCAGCCACGTGCTGCCCGCGGGTGTGTTTGCCGCCCTGGAGGATTTCGCCGCCGCACACGATGGCTTGGTGCTGGAACCCAAACCGGGTGGTGCGTCCCTGCATTACCGGCGTGCGCCTGAACTGGAACACGAGTGTCGCCGCCTCTTGCATACGCTGATGGACGGCTTGTGGTCAGGCCATCGCCTCATTGACGGCAAGATGGTCCTCGAACTGGTGCCCGCGGGCGCCAGCAAGGGGGACGCGATCCGGACACTGATGCATGAAGTGCCGTTTGCCGGGCGTCGCCCTGTTTTCATCGGCGACGATACGACCGACGAAGATGGTTTTAACGTGGTCAACGCAATGGGCGGAACTTCGATCCGGGTGGGTGCATTGGACGGCAGTGCAGCACTGTATGCCTTTGACAACGTCGCTGAAGTACGCGAATGGCTCGCGGCGACGGCTGCCGCCACGGATGGTGCGACCCGGGGAGACTCCGCTTTTGTCCAGTCTTGATATCGGCGTCATCGGTAACTGCAGGATTGCGTCCCTGATCGATGCACGAGCCACGATGGTCTGGACCTGCCTGCCGAAACTCGACTCCGATCCGGTGTTCTGCAATTTGCTGCGGCGCGATGAAGAGGCCGGTTTGCCCGGCTTTTTTGGCATCGAGCTGGCGGACTTTGCCCGCAGTGAGCAGAGTTACCTGCAAAACACGGCGATCCTGAGCACGACGCTGCACGACCATCACGGCGGCGCGGTGAGGATCACGGACTGCGCACCGCGCTATGCCTACGCCGGGCGTATGTTCGCGCCCATGATGCTCCTGCGTCGCGTCGAGCCGCTTTCCGGCAGCCCGCGCATCCGGGTTCGCCTCCATCCGGCACGCGACTACGGCCGCGAAGCCTCGCCCGCATCGCCGGGCAGCAACCACATCAGCTACACCTGCAGCGACACCGTCCTGCGGCTGACCACGGATGCATCACTGACGCACGTCATCGAAAGCAACCCTTTCCTTCTCGATCGCCCGGTGTTCCTGGTGCTGGGGCCGGATGAGACCGTGACGGAGTCTCCGGTGGAGACGTTCTACAAGCACTATCGGGCGACGAAGCACTACTGGCATGAATTTTCCCGCAGCCTGTCAATTCCCTTCGAGTGGCAGGAGGCAGTGATCCGGGCGGCAATTACCCTGAAGCTTTGCACGTTCGAAGACACCGGCGCCGTGGTGGCTGCACTCACCACCTCGGTGCCGGAGGCGCCGAACAGCGGCCGGAACTGGGACTATCGTTTCTGCTGGATGCGCGACAGTTTCTTCGTGGTGCAGGCTCTGAACCGACTCGGCGCCACCCAGACGATGCAACAGTACCTGCGCTATATCATGAATATCGCGACGGAGGCCGGAGCAGAGGAGCTCAAACCTCTCTATGGCATCAGCGGGCGCTCACTGACCGACGAACGCATCGTCGAAACGTTGTCCGGGTACCGGGGCATGGGACCCGTGCGCCGCGGCAATCAGGCATTCGAGCAAAAGCAGTACGACGTTTATGGAGCAACGGTGCTGTCGGCGACGCAGCTGTTTTTCGACAAGCGGCTGATCGATTCCGGCACCGAGGCGCAATTCGAACGGCTCGAGGTGCTCGGCGACTGGGCACTGAAGAAGTTCGACCAGCCGGATGCCGGACTCTGGGAGTACCGGGGCCGCGCACGGGTGCATACGTATTCCAGCATGATGTGCTGGGCCGCCTGCGACCGTCTCGCAAAAATCGCGGCGAAACTCGGTAAGCCGGAGCGCACGACGTACTGGCGCCGGGCCGCCGACCGAATTCGCGGGCAGGTCCTGGAAAAAGCCTGGGATCCCGCGCAGCAGGCGTTCACGGAGAGCTTCGGCCGGCCGGAAATGGACGCCAGCCTCCTTACGATGCACGACGTTGGCATTCTGCGCGCCGACGATCCGCAGTTCGTATCGACGGTCGAGCAGATCGGTGCCCAGCTCCTGCGCGGCAACTACATGTTTCGTTACGTGGCCGCCGACGATTTCGGTGAACCCGAGAACGCATTTAATATCTGTACGTTCTGGTACATCGACGCGCTTGCCAGCATCGGCCGCATCGACCAGGCCCGTGACCTGTTCGAAAACATGCTGGCGATGCGCAATCCGCTGGGCCTTCTTTCGGAGGACATCGATCCGCAAACTGGCGCGCTTTGGGGCAACTTTCCGCAGACTTACAGCATGGCCGGCATCATCAACGCTGCCGTGCGTCTGAGCCGGCCCTGGGAGCACGCCTTGTGACGGAAAGCACCGTGCGGTCTCGCGGGGACAGAGAACGCCGCCTGATCATCGTCTCGAACCGTGTGGCCATGCCGAAAAAGAAGGGTGCGGCGGCCGGCGGCCTCACCGTGGGCATCCTTGCGGCGCTGAAGGATCACGGCGGCGTCTGGTTCGGCTGGAACGGCAAGCTGACGAGTTCTGAAACTGCCAGTCCCGAGATCGTCAATCGCGGCAATATCGACTACGCCACCATCGCGCTGAATGAAACGGATTTCGAGCAGTACTACAACGGCTACAGCAACAAGGTCCTGTGGCCGGTGTGCCACTATCTGCTCGACTTCATCCAGTACAATAGCGCTGACTTCGACGGCTACAAGCGCGTGAATGCGCTGTTCGCCCGCAAGCTTGCTTCGGTAATTCAACCGTCGGACATCATCTGGGCCCACGACTATCACCTGATTCCGCTCGCCGCGGAGCTGCGATCCGCCGGGATCCGGAACCCGATCGGGTTTTTCCTGCACGTTCCCTTTCCGGGTTTCGAGGCGTTGCGGGCTGTGCCGGGGCACGAGTACCTGCTCCGGTCCTTGTGCGCCTACGACGTCATCGGCTTCCACACGCCAAGCGACCTGGACGCATTCAAGTCCTGCCTGCGCGAACCCATTGTGGAGGCCGACGTTGGTGCGGGAAACCGGATTCGTGTGCCGGGAGGCGAGCTGTTGGCAGACGTGTATCCGATCGGCGTGGATGTCGACGACATCATCAGGCTCGCAGAACAGGCCGAGGACTCCGAGTCGATGCAAACGATGATCGAGAGTCTGAGTGGCCGTGAACTCGTCATCGGAGTGGACAGGCTCGATTACAGCAAGGGCCTGACGCAGAGGTTCCTCGCGTACGAGCGACTCCTCGAAAAGTACCCGAATTCACAGAACAACCTCGTGTTGATGCAGATCGCACCGCCAACGCGTACCGGCGTCCGTACCTACGACGAAATTCGCTCCGAACTGGAGCAAACCGCCGGCAGGATCAACGGCCGTTTCTCGGAAACGGACTGGACGCCCATTCGTTATTTGAACAAAGGCATCGATCGAAAAACACTGATGGGGTTGTTTCGGCACGCGGCCGTCGGCGTTGTTACCCCTGTTCGCGACGGCATGAACCTCGTCGCCAAGGAGTACATCGCGGCGCAGGATCCGGACAACCCGGGCGCCCTGGTCCTGTCGAGTCTTGCCGGTGCTGCATGCGAGCTGGATCGCGCAATCATCGTCAATCCCTACAATCGCGATGAAGTTGCGGATGGCATTGCCCTTGCGCTGAACATGCCGCTCGAGGAACGACGCCAACGCCATGGAGCGATGCTCGAGACCCTGCGCAGGAATGACATTACGGCGTGGCGCACCCGTTTTGTCGACGACCTGCTCGCGCGTACCGGAATGCCACACGCGGGCCAGGGTGCGTAGGAGCGCCCCATGGGCGCGATCGATCCGGGGCGCGCATTCGCGCCCTTGCCCTTGAGAGTACGAAAACCCGGAACTACCCGGTTCGGTGTGGAGAAGCGGTCCGGGTGATGGCCCCTTTCAGCAATTCCATGACCAGCCATACGAGTGCAATGGGCAACAGGATCGTCTGTAACACGAAGAGGACGATCAGATTGACGATGTGCTCACTGGCATTGGCGGTGCTGTCCTTCAATTGTTCGAGTCGCCCTTCCACGTCCAGGGACTGCAGCGTGTCGCGCACCGAATCGCTGAAACGCTCGAGCATGGTGCGGTCGGCGGGAGGCGGCATGGTAACGTCTTCGCTCAGGACCTCGATTTCCTCGCTCGTCGCTTCGAGAGCGGCGGTGGCCACCCGTTGCTCGGGTTCCAGGAACTGTTCAGCGATGACGTTCGTGCCGATGATCAGCGCCGGGACGATAAAGCGAAGCACCAGCGTAAGAAACAGCAAGCGCGTGCCGAACACTACCCACCGGTTCTCGACCGGCGCCGGCCACCAGAGCACGAGAAGTGCGGCGACTCCGGCGATTGCAAGCATGGCGGTGACACCCCACCAGCGCGTCATCTTCAGGAGCACGTTCTGAAGACCGAGCGAACTCGTCGCGACCAGCATGACGGTCGAAAACTGTTCCACGAGGTCATTGACCGGATCAAGTATCTCGCCGACTCCGAGATTGACACCGACGCCGCCCGGTTCGAGCGCCAGTTCAGTTCCCTGAGCCAGGGATATGACACCGTTCAGCGTGCGGGCGACCGCAAAGGTGATAAGGGCGCGCTTGAACGCGTCCTCGGCCAGTCGTTCGGCATGCCGGTCGACGATGCCGCTGGCTGCAATCCCGATCGCCAGGGCAGTGAGG
The DNA here is from genome assembly GCA_041743865.1 of Woeseiaceae bacterium. Taxonomy (GTDB): domain Bacteria; phylum Pseudomonadota; class Gammaproteobacteria; order Steroidobacterales; family Woeseiaceae; genus UBA1847. The sequence continues at coordinate 16,475 of JBGTLY010000266.1, read as the reverse complement.
AGCGTCCACCAAATCTTTCGTCGCAACATGGTACCGCCGTCGGGAGTAATCCGGAATCAAGGCGTGATTGGGTCCGTTCGACCAAACGCATCCAAAATCCGGAACAATCGAATTCCCGATCCTATACAATCGGCACGGTCGGTCAAAGACCGGCGGGGAGTCAATGGTGGCCGGGAATTACAAGTACAAGGCCTTCATCAGCTACAGTCACCGTGACGAGAAGTGGGCGGCGTGGCTGCACAAGGCGCTCGAAACCTACCGGGTTCCCAAGCACCTGGTCGGTACGCCAACCGAGTTCGGTCCGGTGCCCGAACGGCTTGCGCCCGTGTTCCGCGATCGCGATGAACTGTCGACGGCGACGCGCCTCGGCGATACGCTGACGCAGGCACTTCGCGACTCCGCCTGCCAGATCGTCATCTGTTCCCCGAATGCCGCGCAATCCCGGTGGACGAACGAAGAGATACTGACCTTTAAGCGGCTTGGCCGCTCCGAGCGGATTTTCTGCCTGATCGTCGGTGGCGAGCCGGGCGCGTCCGGCAACCCGGCGACCGCGGACCAGGAATGCTTTCCGCCGGCACTCGTTTACGAGATGGGCGCCGGTGGTGAGCTGACCGATATACGCGGGGAACCCATAGCGGCCGACGCACGACCGGGCAAGGATTCGAAACCGGCCGCGAAGCTGAAGCTCATCTCCGGCATCCTCGGTGTCGAATTCGATGCACTCCGTCAACGCGAAGCACAACGGCGCCACCGGCGGATGATGGTGCTCACGGCGGCTGCGCTGACCGGCATGGCAATCACGTCGGGACTCGCCATCACCGCCTACTTCGCACGCATCGAGGCCGAAGAACAGAGAAGGGCAGCGGAAATCGAAGCGGAAACCGCGCGGCAGACTGCGCAGTTCATGGTTGACCTGTTCAAGGTGTCGGATCCGAGCACAGCGCTTGGCAACACGATTACCGCCCGTGAGATCCTCGACAAAGGCGCTGAACGCGTCGAGCTCGAACTGGCGGGTCAGCCACAGATCCAGGCGACGCTCATGGACACGATGGGCAGCGTGTACACGGGACTCGGTCTTTACGACGAGGCTTTGCCGCTTGTCGCGAAGTCGCTGGAGAGCCGCCGGTCTCTTTTCGGTGAGAGCAATGCCGATGTGGCGAGCAGCCTGAGTCACCTGGGCGAGGTGCAGGCGCTGAAGGCCTTTTACGATGACGCAGAGCTGAACTTAAGGAAAGCACTCGCTGTACGCCGCGATTTGCTCGGTGATGCCGCACCGGAAGTCGCCGAGACACTCACGCACCTCGCGTATGTCACGACCCGCCGCGGCGAATACGGGGAAGCCGAGCCGATGGTCCGTGAGTCACTCGAGATCCGGCGCGCCGCATTTGGCGAAAAACACCCGGATGTCGCCGAAAGCCTTGAAGCACTCGCGTTGAACCTTTTCGATCAGGGCGACCTCGACGCCGCCGAGCCCCTGTTGCGGGAAGCGGTGGCGATGCGCCGGGAGATCCAGAGCGACGTCGCTCCCGAGCTGGCTTCGTCGATCAACAATCTCGGCTTCGTGTTGCTGGAATCGGGTGACTATGAGGAAGCCGAATCGCTCTTTGCGGAAGCTCTCGACATCAAGCGCACCGTATTGCCGGAGGGACACGCCGAGATAGCCATGGGACTCAACAACGTTGCCTATGTGCTGCACGTCCAGGGTGATTTCGCAGCGGCAGAGCCGATGTATCGCGAATTGATTGCGATACAGAAACTCTCGCTGGGTGCCGAACACCCGGACGTCGCCGGCTCGATAAACAACCTTGCCTTCCTGTACCACGACCAGGGACGCCGCGAAGAAGCGATCCAGCTGGCGCGTGAGTCCCTGGAAATGAAGCGCAAGGCGTTTGGAAATACCCATCCGGAAGTCGCCCGTAGCCTGAACACCGTCGCCATGTGGAGCATGGAGCAGGGTGATTTTGAATCTGCGGAACCGATGCTGCGTGAGTCACTCAGGATGAACAGCGAAATGCTCGGCGAGACGCACCCGGACGTTGCGAGCAGCATGACCTTGCTGGCGAGTTGTCTCGTGGGCAACGGGGCATTCGAGGAAGCTTACGAGCTCGCGAGCCGCGCACGCGCGATGTTCACCGAAGTCCTGTCTGCCGAACACTGGCGGACGGCCGTTGCCGTCAGTACCGAAGGTGCAGCGCTCGCGGGCCTCAGGCGTTTTGAGGAAGCGGAGCCTTTGCTCGTCGCAAGCTATACGTTGCTGAGCCAGGATTCCGGCGCGATGTCGATTTTTGTCACGGAAGCCGCAGAGCGGCTTGCCGGTCTCTACTCGGCCTGGGGCAAACCGGAAAAGGCAGCAGAGTATCTCGCAATGTCAAAAACCCGGTAGATTTCACATAATCGTGCACACAGTCTATTGAGCGCGTGTGCCGCACCGGTTACAGTAACGGCCGAAAGCTGCCGGCAGATTCATTTTGCCAATACAAGATACCGGATGTCACACAGCCGGTCTGAGAAGAATGGCGGCGACAAGAATAATCAAAAGAACCCAGCAAAAGAATCCTCCAGGAGCACCTCCGTATGAGTAATCGTATTGCCTCGTGGGCCGCCATCACCGCAGTCGGTGTCGGCGCGCCACTGCTAGCTCACGCCCAGCCGCAGCTCTGCGAAGCGACCGGAAACTACTACGAAGTCATAGCGCAGGAAGGAGTTGGCTGGGAGGCAGCCCGCGATGCCGCCAGTGCAATGCTGCGGGCGGGCGTCAGCGGTCATCTTGCGACGATCACATCGGCGGAGGAAGACGCCTGCGTCGAGCAGTTCCGAGCTGAGACGTTTGAAACGGAAGGCCCGGCGCAGACCTGGATAGGCGGCATTCAGACCGGCACTGACGAACCTGGTGGCGGCTGGGAATGGGTGAATGGCGAAGGCAACATTCCGGGCACGGATTCCGTAGTCCCCTATGCCGACTGGGCGAGCTACGAGGGAACGAGCGAGCCGAACAACCAGGGCGGTGCCGAGAATCATCTCGCGTCGGGCCGCTTCGGCCTGGGTCTTGGCTGGAACGACGAAGGTTCCGCCCCGGAATCCATCGTCGGATTTATCGTCGAGTACAACACTGTCCAGGCTGCGCAGGACTGCCTGGAAGGTGAGGATGGCGCCGGCGGCGACTTCGGTTGCAATATTACGGGCGCACAAAACCTGGAGTTGCCGAACGAAGCACTGGAAAAGCTCGAAGACGGGGATACAATTACGCAGTTCTACCGGCGGCCCGACCCGGCACTGATCGCGGCAAATGTCCATCCGGACGTCGCTGCCGTATGTTCGAGCGACGTGGCGTTTCCGGACCCGCGCGTCAACGTGCACGGAAGGCCCGTCGGCCCACTCCGGAAACTGGATGTCTTCGCCGAGCTTGGCGGTGGTCTGCCCGGTGAAGTCATCTTCAATGAATTCACATACGGGTCGCCATGCTTCGCCCTGATCGAGGGCGGAGCGAACTTCGAACTCGTCGACGTATTGCCGGATGGTAAGGGTGGCGTCGCCACGTTGACACAGTTCCCGGAATCGGTTCCGGGCATCGGTCCGACGCTATCGTGTTATCACGCGGTGGATAATCCCGACCTGCAGCAACTGCCGCAGTTCGGCTATCAGACGAGCGACCGGAATGACCTGATCGAAGGTGAGACGGTGTTGGTGACGAGTTTCTGTATCAATCCGTCACGCGCTGCGACGTTCAAGTTTTCATTCTATTCGCTGAATACGCACGAGGACTGCGGCATCAACTACGAAAGTCGCCGGGGCCCGGTGAAGGTGAAGCTGTGTTTCAGGAGTCGGGCGCTGGCAATGCATCGTTCGCTGGAACTATCGCTCAGAAATGCCAAGCTTACGCTGGCGAGTCCGGGTTTCAGCCAGATGAATAACACACTCAAAAAGGCGAAGCTCATGATTGTGGCCGGACAGTACGCACGCGCCTACGAGCTGTTGCTCGATTTCCAGGGTATGGTTGAGGACGCGACATGGAATATTGACGCGTCGAACCATCCGGGGAACCTGATCATGAGGACGGAAAATCTCCTGTTCCGCACCGAACTGTTGCAGCAAGCGAAAGACAACTTGTTTTAGGCGCGAGTACTTCGCGCAATTCCGGCGGTGGCGAAATGCGCCACCGCCGTTTTTATTTGCGGTAAGCTTGCCGGCGTGGAGCTTCGTGCAGGATCCTGTTTACGGCTCCGGCAAACTGGGACTCGCACGAGTGGACGCACTCACGGCAGCTAAGAGAAATGCACGCAGGGCGACAAGTCGTCCGCTCGTCATCGGCGTGACAGGACATCGCGACCTGCTTGCTGCCGAAGTTGCCGGCTTGGAAGCCATAGTTCGCAAGGCGCTTTCGGACCTGCAGGACAAGTTCCCGGATCGACCGCTGAGAATACTGTCGCCGCTTGCCGAGGGCGCGGACCGGCTCGTCGCGCGCATTGCCGAGGACCTCGGGCTCGAGTTGCTCGTGCCCATGCCGATGCCCGAAACGCTATACGCCAAGGATTTCGAGTCGAGCCGGTCCTGGGCGGAGTTCGGCCGGCTGACCCGTTACGCGAAAGAAACGATCGTGTTGCCGCTCGCTCCCGGGAATACACTGGAATCGATCGCGGACTACGGCGCCGCTCGCGACCGACAGTATGCCGAAGCCGGTGCCTGGGTCGCGGCGCATTCCGACGTTTTGGTCGCGATCTGGGACGGCAAGACCGGCAGCGATCTGGGCGGCACAGGCCATGTCGTTGCGTTTCGCCGCCAGGGCGCCATGCCGGACTACCTGCCGGTTTTCGCCGAGCGCCCGACGCATGACCTGGTTCTTCACATCGTCTGTGCGCGTGACCGCCTGGATGGCGAGCCTGCGGCCGGCCTCGAGGCCCTGAGTTGCCGATGGCTCACTCGCCGTGATGCGGCCTGGGACGAGATGCCCTCGCATTACGTTGAGCGTCTCAATCGGCTGTCGCCTCTGGGACGGGACGATGCCGGCGGCAACCCGTTCGTGATCGACAGTTCCTACCGGTTTCCACTGGTCATCGGCGTAACGGGGCATCGCGACCTCCGGCCAGACGAAATACCCGGCATCCGCCAGCGGGTCAGGGAGCTGATGCAGGATCTCACGGCCCGCTATCCGCACCGGAAACTGCGTCTCCTCTCGCCGCTGGCCGAGGGAGCGGACAGGCTTGTCGCCGAGGAAGCGCTGCAACTCGACCTCGAGATTCGCGTCATACTACCGATGCCGAGGCACCTTTATTATTCGGATTTCAGCTCTGAACAGTCGATCGTGGAATTCAACGCTCTCTATCGCCGGGCCTCGGATGTGCTCACCCTGCCTGTTGCGCGCGGCAACTCGGCCGAATCCATTCGCTCGCCCGGACCTGCACGGGACCTGCAGTATGCGCAGGCGGGCGTCTTTCTTTCCGCGCACTGCCATATCCTGCTGGCACTTTGGGACGGCAAGACGTCGGGCAAACTCGGCGGTACGGCGCAAGTAGTGCGCTTTCACCACCACGACATCATGCCGGGGTATACGACGCGGACCGTCGCAACACAACAGATGCTCGTCGATGACGAAAGCGACCTGATCTACCACATCGTCTGCTCGCGCGATGCCCCGGACGGAGCTCCGGCGGAGGGTTTCGAGCCGCTCGACTGCTGGTGGTTTACGAATGACCGGCACGAGCCGCGCACACGCGAGCTCCCGAAACAGCATGAACTGATCTTCCGTCGCAGCAGCGAGTTCAGCGAGGATGCGACGACGTTCAAGGCAAGTATCGAACGCGACCGCTTTCCGCTTCTCGATGAGGCCACTGCCGCCGGATTGCCCGATGGCCTTGCCAGTATCAATCACCTGTACTGTATCAGCGACTGGCTTGCCATACATTACCAGAAACTCACGATGCAAACCCTGCGCGGCACGCACGTACTCGCATTCCTGATGGGGTTGATGTTCATCCTGTACTCCGACCTGCGCACACAGGAGTCGTACATGGCCGCGTTCCTCGCGTTGTTTGTCATCGCCGCGGCAATTCAGAAGTATGCACAGGAACGAGCGTGGCACCGGAAGTACCTCGATTATCGCGCGCTGGCCGAAGGGCTTCGTGTCCAGTTCTACATGGCCGCCGCCGGCGTGACGAGCGACAATGAATCGAAGTTTACGCACGACAATTTCCTGCAGACCCAGGACCCGGAATTGGGCTGGATCCGCAATGTCATGCGTGTTGCCGGCACCCGGGTCGATGCCCGCCAGCAGGTCACCGACGCCGGCCTGCAATTTACACTTCGCGAGTGGATCGGCGACGAGAGCAGCGGGCAGCTCGGCTACTACCGGCGAAAGGCGGCACAGTGGATTAACCGCAATCGCAGCACGGAGCGGATGTCGACACTCAGTCTCGCCATCAGTATCGTCGTCGTTCTCGTTATCCTGTTGGGCGGGGACCGGCTGTCGGGCGACACTTCAGACGTGCTGTTCGCGATCATGGGTGCTTTCCTGCTTGCCTACGGCGTGCGACAGGGTTTTGCTCAGAGTACGGCGGAAAGGGAACTGATCAAGCAATACGAATTCATGCTGCGGGTATTCGAGAATGCGAAACGCAGGCTTGACGGCGCGGACGACGATGCCGAGCGGCGGCAGATCATTCAGGCACTGGGCGGATCCTGCCTCGATGAGCACGCCGAGTGGATCCTGATGCATCGTGACCGGTCACCGGAGCAGGGCGACATCTGGCGCCTCGGCAGCTGATCCGCGGTGTCTGTTCGATTCGATTAAAATGATCCAGCGCTTCGAAGCTGCAGATGCGCTCGCCGAGGCAATCGTCTCCCGCGTCGGCATGCATATAGTTCTCGGTCTGCCCGTGGGAATCGGCAAGGCCGTGCACGTAGCCAATGCCCTGTATCGACGTGCACTGGCGGACCGGAATCTGCATCTCACGATCTTCACCGGCCTGACGCTGACCACGCCGCGGGCGCATAGTGCGCTCGAAGCACGGCTGCTGGATCCGATTGTCGAACGCCTGTACTGCGGCTGGCCGTGCATCGACTATGCCAAGGGCATGGATGCCGGTGGATTGCCGCCCAATATCGACGTTCGCGAATTCTATTTGCGGCCGGGCGCGTACCTCGCCAACCCGCACGCACAGCAAGCCTACACCAGCATCAACTACAGCGAGGTGGCTGACGAACTGATCAGGCTGGGCGTCAACGTCGTGGCGCAGCTGGTTGCCATAGATCGGGACGCGCCGGGCCGTTACAGCCTGGGCTGCAATCCCGAAGTGACGCTCGATCTTTTGCCCCGAATGCGGGACCGGCATTCCCGCGTACCCAGCGTGTTGGTGGGCCAGGTCAACAGCGCGCTTCCATACATGCCAGGCGACGCAGAGCTGTCGGCCGAAACCTTTGACTTCATACTGGAGCACGCGGACGTCGACCATCCCCTGTATCCCCTGCCCAATCGCCGTGTTACCGCCGCCGATTACGCGACGGGCATGCACGTTGCGAGCCTCGTTCCGGACGGCGGTACGCTGCAGGTCGGCATTGGCTCGATGAGTGACGCGGTCGCCCACTGCCTGCGGTTGCGGCACCAGCAGCCGGAGATTTTCGGGCGGGTATTGGAACGCCTGCCGGGAGGCAGCCGTTCGCCGCGCCGGCAGGTCCTGCCGCTCGAAACACGGCCATTCGACACCGGGCTCTACGCGAACACGGAGCTCCTGAGCGATGCCCTGTTCGCGCTGTTCGAGGCGGACATCGTGCGACGGCCGGCGGACGACGCCGACCAGGCGCTGGTGCACGCCGGTTTCTTCCTGGGATCCGCCGCCTTCTATGCAGGATTGCGCGCGCTGCCGATGTCGCGCCGCGGCCGAATTGCGATGACACGAATCTCGTTCGTCAATACCCTGTACGGCGACGAGATGCGCAAGCGGGCACAGCGACAGGGAGCTCGTTTCGTTAACGAGACGATGATGGCGACGCTTCTCGGCGCAGCGGTGTCCGATGCGCTCGACGACGGGCGCGTCGTTAGCGGCGTCGGCGGACAGTTCGACTTCGTCCGCATGGCGGCCGATCTTGCAGATGCGCGCTCGATTCTCGTATTGCGGTCCTGCCGGAAAAGCGGTGCCGGCCGAGAGTCGAACATTCGCTATGCCTATGCGCACAACACGGTGCCGCGGCAGCATCGGGACCTGTTCGTGTCAGAGTATGGCATCGCGGATACGCGCGGAAAGCCGGATGCGCAGGTCGTTGAGGCCATGCTGCACATTGCCGACGCCGGCTTCCAGGACGGATTGCTTGCCGAGGCACGTCGCGCGGGGAAGGTCGCCGCGGACTATCGAATTGACGCCGAGGCCGCGAACAATCGTCCCGGGCAGATCGCTGCAGTGCTTTCCGCGGAGGATATCGCACCGTGGTTCCCGCCTTACCCGCTGGGCACGGAGTTGACACCGGATGAGCAAGCTCTCGCGGAGGCGCTTGCCTGGCTGAAAGACGCGACAACGCAGCCCGCGGGGCGCGTGCTTTGCCTCGCCAAGGCCGTACTCCATAGCGTATCGAAGGCGCATGGAAGTCCGCTTTCACGCATGGGCCTCGAGCGAGCGACCGGCCCGCGCGAGTGGCTCGATCGCAAGCTCGTTGCCCTGGCACTGGAGGAGACTGGATGAGCGACAAACCGAAGCCACCGTCCGCATCCGCGGTCGAACAGAATGTCTACAAGATTTTCCCGAACGACCTGAACTCGGAGTACACGGTCTTTGGCGGCCTCGTGATGGGTCTGTGCGACCGGACGGCGCTGATTGTCGCCGAGCGACACAGTGGCCGGACCTGCGTGACGGCGGCAGTGGACAGTATGAATTTTCTCGCGCCGGCAAGGTCGGGTGAAACGCTCGTCGTCAAGGCGGCGGTCAACCGAGCCTGGCAAAGTTCGATGGAAATCGGTGTGCACGTGGCCGCGGAAAACAGCCACACTGGCGAACGCCGGCACGTCGTGTCCGCCTATCTCACGTTTGTTGCGCTGGGAAAAGACGGCCGACCGGTCAATGTGGCGCCGCTGCTGCCCGGGTCGGCCGCGGAGCAGGCGCGCTTCGACGCAGCGGACGAGCGACGGGCAACGCGCCTCTCGATGCGCACATCACACGCGCTGCAGAAAGCCTGAAACGTCCCGCTGCGAAGGGACACTAAGCGCCCGGGTCAGCGTCCTGTTTGAGGCGCATCACGCGGCCCCGACTGACGTGCAGGAGGTCGCTGATCTTGAGCACGAGTGCGTCCTCGTACATGTCGAGGCGCCCGTCAGCGAACGCAACCCGCCACAACAGCCGCACGACATCCGCCTTTTGTTCTTCGTCGAGCCGCTTATGCAGCAGCTGTGTGAATTCGTGCAGAGAAACGAGATCTTCAGCGGTTTCGTCGGCGCGGTTCGCGAGCTCGGCCGCTTCATCCGCCGTGAGCCCGAAATGCCGAGTAGCCAGAGAGACAACCCGGTCGAATTCTTCCGGCGAGAAATCGCTGTCGGCGCGAGCCACGTCAACCATCAGAACGGCGGTGGCAAGCCGCAACATCTCGTCACGATCATCCGGTGGATGATCCGGGTTCGTGGTGTCGAATGCCATTGACACACGATCGAAAAGTTTCCTTAGCATGATGCCTAGTTCCCCTCGTCGGGCAGAGGCTCTGCATTGGCAGGCGCAGAACGGGCCAGTGCGGTCCGCAGTTCCCGCAACTTGTCCTTGACGGCGGACCGTTGCGGCGTACCCATCCGCAACAGGGCTTTCTGTCCGCTCGACAGGCGTTCGAGTTCCGGGTCGGCATACTCGTACAGCACGTGGGGCCGGACCAGCAGCGGCGTTTCCGAAGGATCCGGCGTGGCAAGCAGGTGATCGATCACCGCGACCAGGCGGTCATTGAAATAACCGTCCGGGTAGCCGAGGCCCACGTAGGCTTCCTGGAGCAGTGGATAGGAGCGCCGGTAAGCATCCAGAAGCTCGTCTGTCTGTGTGTTCGTGAACAGGGCAACGAGCGCGTCATAACGTGCCGCATTCCCGGGGTCGGTCACGAAGCGTCCGGACTCATCGGCTTCCCGGGCACTGAAGTCGCCGGGTACTTTGGCAATCGGTCGAAGGCGCTCGGCCAGCTTGTCGCGCGGCAAATTGTCGATGGTGGCAACGAACTTCTCGACTATGGCCTCGTCCGCGAGCATGCCGTCAAGCATGCCGCCGAAGAGGCTGCCGAGGGCAAGGGAGATGTAGTCGTCGCTGTCACCCAGGGGCGGCAGCGGGGCGGCTCGCTCCTGACCTGCGGGCGTGCCCTCGTCCGGTGCCGTTACGGGGTATTGCGGGGACTCCGGCTCTGCCACTGCCGGAGCCGGCGCAGGTTCCGGCGGCGTCGACGGCGCGTCGTAGCGCAGCCAGGCTATACCCGCCAGGACGAGCGCGATGACCACAACGACCGCCCCGAATATCCACTGTTCCGTTCTCGTATTCATGCCGATAGTGTAACGCAAACGCCGCCGGGATCGTGCGCCCCCCGGCTTGCACGGCGCGCGCCAATTGTGCGTCAATCGTCGACCCGTCTCCCCGGTACGACCCGCCGATGGCCCAGCCCCAGGACAAGGACGCCGCCTTCTTGAGGCGCGCACTCGGTGTGTTCGCCTACAGCCGGCGCGCGATCCAGCTCGTATGGACGACCAGTCGACCTTTGACGCTGGTGCTCGCGGCCCTGACCGTCCTGGCGGGCATCCTGCCCGCGGTCATCGCGTACATAGGACAGCTCATTGTCGACGGCGTGGTCGCTGCGATGAATGCGGCATCCCCGGACGTCGAGGGCGTACTCATGCTCCTGCTGTACGAAGCACTTGTCGTCATCGCAGTCGCCGCCTGCCAGCGTGGCATTTCCGCGAGCCAGTCGCTCCTGCGAGCGCTGCTCGGCCAGCGTGTCAACGTCATGATCCTTGAAAAGGCGTTGACACTGCAACTCACGCATTTTGAAGATTCGGAATTCTACGACAAGCTGACGCAGGCGCGGCGCGAAGCGTCCAGTCGCCCCTTGAGTCTCGTCAACCGTACCTTTGGCCTGCTGCAGAATTCGATCTCGCTAGGCAGCTATGCCGTCCTGCTGTTTGCGTTCTCCCCCTGGGCGGTCGTGATTCTCATCATTGCGGGCTTGCCGTCCTTTTTTGCGGAGGCAAAGTTTTCCGGCGATGCGTACCGGCTGTTTCGCTGGCGGTCGCCGGATACTCGCATGCAGCTGTACCTGGAGACGGTCATCGCCCGCGAGGACGGTGTCAAGGAGGTAAAGCTCTATCAGCTCGGCCCGCGGCTGCTGGAACGCTATCGCGAGATTTTCCACAAGTTGTTTCGAGAAGACCGGCGGCTTACGCTCCGCCGCGACGGGTGGGGATTCGTGCTGGGCCTTTTTTCCAGCGCCGCATTCTACGGTGCTTACGCGTGGATCGTCCTGGCGACGATCAGCCGCGAAATCACGATCGGCGCAATGACCATGTACCTGATGTTGTTCCGCCAGGGCCAGTCTGCGGTCGGCGCAATCCTCGCCGCCATCAGCGGCATGTACGAGGACAACCTTTACATCTCGAATCTCTACGAGTACCTGGAGCAGCCCGTGACTGCCCGTTCCGGTTCCGCCCAGGTCGGCCCGGACCCGTCGCGGGGCCTCGAGCTCGAGCATGTCTCGTTCCGCTACCCCGGTTCCCAGGACTATGCGCTTCAGGATATCAGCCTCCACATTCGCCCCAATGAAAGCCTGGCTCTCGTCGGCGAAAACGGCTCGGGGAAAACCACGCTGATCAAGCTTCTCACGCGCCTTTACGAGCCGACGGAAGGCCGGATCCGGCTGGACGGACTCGACCTCAGCGACTGGGACATCGAGGCAGTCAGGCGCCGCTTCGGCGTGATCTTCCAGGATTTCGGGCGTTACCAGTTTTCTGTCGGCGAGAATATCGGGGCAGGCGATGTTCGTTACTTCGACGATGAGGGGCGCTGGTCCGAGGCAGCTGTCCTCGGCATGGCGGCGCCGTTCATCGAGGAATTGCCGGAGCGCTACCACACACAGCTCGGCCGCTGGTTCAAGAATGGCCGCGAGTTGTCAGGAGGCCAATGGCAGAAGATCGCCCTCGCGCGCGCCTTCATGCGGAAGGATGCGGATATCCTGGTACTCGACGAACCGACCGCAGCAATGGACGCCGCCTCGGAGGCCGAAATATTCGAGCACTTCCGACGCCTTAGCGAAAACCGGATCGTGATACTGATCTCGCATCGCTTTTCGACGGTCCGCGCCGCCGACCAGATCGTCGTGATCCATGAGGGCCGGATCCGGGAGCATGGCGATCACGAGGCCCTGCTGGCGGCCAACGGCCGTTATGCGCAGCTTTTCCGATTGCAGGCAAAGGGTTACCAGTAGTGAGTGCATCGCGATACATGTAACAATTCGCAATAAAGCGTCCCGATCCGCCCGAATCAGCGGTACGTTCCAGTAGACTGGTCCGGTTTTGTGACACCGGTTGACGTGTTCAAGGCCCCTATGACCGCACATTCAACGAGCGCCCGGTGGCGTTGCGCGACACTCCTGATCGCTCCGCTCGTGGTCTGGGGCTGCGCGGAAGAATCAGGCACGGACGCGGGCACGGACGCGAGTCAGGCCGTGCGCGTGATCGCAGAGCCCATGCGTCGCGAATCCGCGCGCACGCGCGTCGAGGCCGTCGGCACCTCGCGGTCTTTGCAATCCGCTGAAATCCATCCGGCAACCGCTGGCGAAGTCGTTGCCGTGAATTTTGCGCCCGGGCAGTTCGTGAATCAGGGTGAGGTTCTCGTTGAACTCGACAGCCGTGACGAGAAACTGGCCGTCGAACTTGCGGCCGTACGGCTGGCGGACGCCGAACTCCTGTTCGATCGCTATCGACGCAGCGCCGATACCGGTGCCGTCACCGCGACCCAGCTCGACGCCGCGAAGAGCCAGGTCGATGCCGCACGTATCGAGCTGGATCGTGCGCAGGTCGCGCTGGACGATCGCTTTATCAAGGCCCCGTTCAGCGGGCACGTCGACGTCACGGACGTCGATCCCGGCGATCGGATCACCGAAAGTACCGTGATTACCACGCTGGACGACCGTACTTCGCTGCTCGTAAATTTCGCGGTCCCGGAGGTTCTGGTGGGTGAACTAAAATACGGAGACGAGGTGTCGCTCGAGGCGTGGAACCGTGCCGAGGTCCGGCTGGCCGGCAGAGTCGTCGAACTCGGAAGCCGCATCGACCCGGCGACGCGCACCTTTGTCGCGCGGGCGACTGTCGACAACGAAGGGGACAGCCTGCGGCCAGGCATGAGTTTTCGCGTCTCGGTCAACATCGAAGGCCGCCCCTACCCGGTGATTGCGGAGACGGCCGTGCAATGGGGAGCCGACGGTGCTTATGTCTGGCTCATTGTCGACGGGGTCGCGCAGCGCCGCAATGTGAACATCGTGCAGCGTCGCCAGGGCCGTATTCTCATTGATGCCGACATCGACGCCGGCGACCTCGTCGTCATCGAGGGTATCCAGCGCATGCGCGAGAGCGTGCCGGTGGAGTACGAGACCACCGGGCTCGCTGATCGGACCCGGGACGATTCGCGTTCGGCGCGGCCCGTCGGCGGCCTGTAAGCAGCGATGAAAAGACGGAGCACAGCGGGGGAAGGCCACGAACCGGAGGTCAATGACCTGCCGAGCCTGAGTATCCGGCGGCCCATCCTGGTATTGGTCCTGAACCTGCTGATCGTCCTTGCCGGCGTGGCGGCAGTGCTCGCCGTCGAAACGCGCGAATTGCCCGATGTGGACATGCCGGTCGTCAGCGTACGCGCCGAGTACCCTGGGGCCTCGCCGGAGACCATGGATGCGGAGGTCATCAGCCTGCTCGAAGGGGCCGTGGCGCGCGTGTCCGGGATCCGCAACATCGAATCGTCGTCCGAAGAGAACAATGGCAGGATCCGCATCGAGTTCCGTCCTGGTGTCGACCTCGACAGCGCGGCGTCCGACGTACGCGAAGCCGTCAGTCGGGTTGCGCAACGCCTGCCGGAGCGACTGGAGCAGATCGACGTCATCAAGGCCGACGACGACTCGCAGTCCGTGGTCAGCATCGCCGTCGTTAGCAGGCAGCTGATCGAGGAAGAAGTTACCCGCATTGTGGAGAAGGACATCATCCCCGAGATCGTGTCGATCGAGGGCGTTGCGGATGTCGAGCTCAATGGCGGGCGCCGGCGCTTGCTCCGGGTCGTCGTCGATCCGCTGCGACTCGCGAGTTATGGTCTCTCGGTGACCGACGTCTCGCGCGTTCTGCAGCTTGCGCCCTTCGATGTTCCGGCAGGGAGTTTCCGTTCCGAGGACCAGGAACTCATCGTCCGAGCGGACGCCTCCGTCGTTACGGCAGCCGAGGTCGAGGACATCATCATCCGCGATTCGATCCGAATCGGTGACGTCGCGAACGTCTGGTTCGGGCCGGAGGATGCGATTACCTATACGCGACTCGATGGTGCCCCGGTCGTCAGCCTCGGTGTCATTCGCCAGGCGAGGTCGAACACCATCCGGATTTCTGATTCCGTGCACGCTGCCGTCGCCCGAATAAACGAGCGCTTCGACGATCTGGAGCTCATCATCATCGATGACCAGGCCGAGTTCATTCGTCGTTCGGTTGAGGAAGTATTGTTCACCTTGTCGCTGACGATCCTCATTGTCGTCGCGACAATCTGGCTTTTCATCGGTTCATTCCGCGCGACGCTCGTGCCGAGTCTTGCGATCCCGGTGGCACTCGTCGGGACGATTGCCGCAATCTGGCTCCTCGGCTTTTCCATCAATATCCTTACCCTGCTCGCTCTCGTACTCGCGACCGGGCTCGTCGTGGATGATGCGATCGTCGTGCTCGAAAACATCAAGCGCCGCCGTGCACAGGGGCTCGGTCCGCGCGCCGCCGCGGTGCTGGGCACACGCCAGGTGTTTTTCGCCGTCGTGACGACGACGGCGGTCCTGATTTCCGTGTTCATTCCCATCGCGTTCCTGCCAAGCACTGCAGGGCGTCTGTTCCGGGAGTTCGGCCTCGTGCTTGCCTGCGCCGTGCTCATCTCCAGCTTCGTCTCGCTGACGCTGGTCCCTGCCGCGGCATCACGACTGCCGGCCCAGGGTAGCATGCACGGTTTTCGCCGCGGTATCGTCGCCGTCGGTGAGCGCTGCAATCGTTTCTATGCGAAGTCGCTGTCGTTCACGCTGGACAGGCCCTGGGTGCCGGTGCTGCTCGCACTCCTGTTCGCAGGCGGCAGTATCCTGGTTCTCAGGTCCGTGGAGCAGGTGTTGCTACCCGACGAGGATCGCGGCTTCATCGGTATCAACGCAAGCGGTCCGGATGGCGTCGGAATCGGCTACATGGATCGACAGGCCCGCCTGATCGAAGAGCAGGTACGGCCGTTGGTCGAAACCGGTGAAGCCAAATCGATGCTGACCATGGTCGGCAGCTGGGACCCGAACCGGGCCAGGGTCAGCGTCCCGCTGGCGGACTGGCGGGACCGCGAGCGCAGCCAGCGCGAGATCATACAGGCTCTCGACGACCCCTTGTCCCGGATACCGGGCGCATTCGTGTCCGTTTCCGGGAGCAACAGCCTGAACCTGCGCCAGTCGTCGGGGCAGCTCGAACTGGCGCTGGTGGGCAACGATTACGATACGATCTACGCGGCGGCGAAACGCTTCCTCGCAGCGCTGGAAGAGCGTATGCCCGCGGTGTCGCAGCCGCAGATTTCCTACGACCCGACCCAGCCCCAGCTTTCCATCGACATCGATCGCCGCCGCGCTTCCGATCTGGGTATCGACCTCACGAATCTTGCCAACACCCTGCGGGCGATGATCGATGGGGACGAGCTGATCGACCTCAACGTGGATGACGAGGCTGTACCGATCGTGCTGGAATCGTCGAGCGGCGAGATCAACGACCCATCCGATCTCGTCAACCTGTTCGTCAGTACAGACGGAGGTGTGCTCGTGCCTCTGTCCAGTATCGTTACGCTTCGGGAGGAGGGCGTAGCTGCCGAGCTGGATAGGCAAGCGCAACGCCGCGCAATTGAAGTCGACATGAACCTTGCTACTACCACGAGTCTCGGTGACGCCGTGGATCAGTTGCGCGTGCTGGCGGCCGACGTGTTGCCGGAAAACGTGACGATGATCCTCATGGGGGATGCGGCTACGCTGGAGGAAACCTCGCGCGAAGTGCTGTATACCTACGGCATCGCACTTGCCGTCATTTTCCTGGTACTCGCGGCGCAGTTCGAAGGCTTCACCAGCGCCATCGTCGTCACCCTGATCGTCCCATTCGGCGTTGCATCCGCGATGCTGGTGCTCTGGCTTACCGGCACCTCTCTCAATATCTACTCCCAGATCGGGCTGGTGCTGTTGATCGGTCTCATGGCGAAAAACAGCGTGTTGCTGGTGGAATTCGCCGACCAGTTGCGAGACGA